>DATKZF010000003.1:0-310775 GCA_035528115.1 Candidatus Bipolaricaulota bacterium
ATCGCTACGTTCCGCTCACCCTCACATAACACAGTATATGCGGTTCGCTCCTGCCGTCGCTCTCCCATATTTTTTGCCCTTATTTTCTGATAAAATAATAATGAAGTGAGCAAAAAACATCGCATATACTGAAACGTTATATGAAATAGAAAACATTTTGAAAATTTTTGATAAAATTATATTCGCAATTTTATTTCATCAAAACAACACTTATGAACAAAAGAACAAAAAATGACTTGAAATTTCTGCTGATACTTTTTGTTTTATTAATCGCATATATCCTTTTTAAGGTAATAGACATCCCCGTACAAAATAAAGTTGAAGACACCAACATAATAGAGCTAGAGATGGAAACAAAAATTACTGGTTCGCCTAATTCAACAATGCCGCAAATAACAACCGATACATTCAAATTAGATTATCTCAAAGATTGTGGCACTGCTCCCAGCAGTTTATTTTCTGTCAGCCCTGGAAGTGGCTATGCATTATTAGAAGGAGTACTTGAGATTACTCCAACACCGCACCCTTACGGAGAACCTGGGGCAGTAAAAAATATCTTTTTTGTATTTTCAAAAGACGGCGAAGAAGGGCAACATAATTTTTACTCTTTTTACAAATCATACACAGAAACTCATACAAAATCTTTCATTAAAACTATAAACGGGAATGTCTATTTTCAAATCGGCATTTTAGAGAATGAAACAATATCTTCCACGGCAGAAATTTCAGATTATTCACAAAAAGAATTGGCAAGAGCCGCCGGACAAAATGAAGGTTTGAAATTAAAAATTACGATTTCAGATAATGAGCAACTTCCGCTTGGACTTCCTGTGAATTTTACTCCAGCTTGCCATATAGAAGTAATCAATTAATTTATGAACTTCAAAAAAAATCATAAAACTTTCTCCATATTTTTAACCTTACTAATCCTAGCTTCTTTGGCCAGCTCTTTTATACAGACTGAATGGCTTGAAGCATGTAATTCGCCTATTAATTCTTTCGAAAGCAAATATTGCGGAAATATGAATAAATACTTCGGAAAAGGCGAAGCTGATTTTTGGGTGTATGACATAACGCTACAACCTTTTGCAGCTCTTATTCCCTCTGTATACTCAGCATTACATACTGTTGATGATGTCTATTCTGAATATTATAACGAGCTTGTTCCACCGTACAACGACTTTATCCTTGTCACATCGCCATGGTTTCGGCTTGAAATAGACACATATACCTCATACGAAACAAAGCCGATAACGGCACTGCTTGGTAAGATAATAATATGGATGCTTCATTTTATGTGGTGGGCGGCTCTTGCCATGCTTGCTACAAAGTTCTGGAATCACAAAAATATATGGGCACGTAGGGCTGTAATAATATTTATGTTCGATAAACTTGTATTGAATGTCCTAGTATTTTTCATACTATTGTTTTTATGAAAATAAAATTGCGAATTTTTGTTTCACAAAATCAAAATGTCTTCTACATCATATAACACGGCATATACGGCTGCGCTTCGCCCATATTGCTGTCGCAACATCGTATATGCCGAAACGTTGTACGAAATAATGAAAAGTTTTAAAATCTCTTTCAGAGATTTATTGGGGCAATTTTATTTTTAATTTTAAACATTATGAAGAATTCAAAAAAATTCATTAAATGGGCAATAGGAATAATCTCAATATTATTTTTTCTTTCTGCTGATTTTACACCTGGAACAAAAACAGCAATCGTAATTGGTGTATTTTTGTATTTAATTATTTCAGAGCAAGATAAAAGATTTAGAAGAGTAGAAAATGCAGTCGGTTTATTAGATAATCCCACGCCACAAGATGAAGTTTTTAAAACACCTTCCTACAAACTTGATATAATTCTTGAGCCAAATTGGCATGAAATTATAACAAAACTTGCAAAAGATAATAAAACTGATGCGGAAAAATTTGTTGATGAAATTAAAAAAGATAAAAAATTGAATATTCAAGAAGACAAAGGTCTTTTTGGTAAACTTTTTAGGTTTGTTTACTTTTATGACGGAGTGTCTCACTTAGAACAAATTTGGTCAGACCACTACAAGACCTTTGTTGATGAAATAGAGATTCGTGGAAAAATTTTTGAAAGTGAAAATATGTTTTCATGGATAGGTAACAAAAAATATGAAAATAACAACATAGCAAATACTTTAGTGATGACACCTGGATATATTGGTTTTCATACTGTTTTACCTGATGGGGATGTCATGGACGACGATAAATTATCAATTTTTCCATTTGGCGAAATCAATCAATTTTTTATCAATTTACACAAAAATGTTGGTTTATGGGGCCCAATGTATAAAATCAAAAAATTTCCTCAGAATTTGGCTCAAGAATTTGAAAAAAATAAAATTAAATATGAAGACTGGGATTATGAGGATTATGGTTGTGGCGGTGATGCAAAAGAAGATTTAATAGAGTCCGACTGGACGAAAAAAAATAATATTGAAGTTTGCGACCAAAAAATGAGATCACAAATATTCACATCTCCCTTTTATACAATAAGATTAAGAATGGAAATATTTGATTAAAAATTAAAAATAAAATTGCCCCAATATTTTGCTATCGCAAAATTAAAAACTTTTCATTACATCGTACAACACGGCATATCTGGTTACGGCTTTTATACAAAAGCCTCCACCCATATTTGCCTACGCTACGCTACGGCAAACATCAGATATGCCGAAACGTTATATGTAATCGGACAAATGGACACTAGAAGAAAATCTTTATATACTTTCATCAATTATTTAATATTATTATGAATCCAGGAATAATTTTCGCATTAATCGCTGCAGTTGCTTTTGGTATTTGGACAGTCTTCCACCAATTAGCAGCAGACAAAATAAATTATCTATTCGGCGCAATTATAGTTTCATTAACTGCGGTTGTTGTAGGTTTAATTTTTCTACTTCCAAAAATTAAGACAACCACATTATATTCAAATCCTAAAGGAATTTTATTTGCAGTATTAGCAGGATTTTGCGCCTTAGCAATTGATTATTTTGCCCTAAAAGCTTATGGTTCTGGACTTGCTATTTCTGTCGCAGGTCCAATAATAATTGGTGGAAGTATCGCAATTGCGGCTTTGATTGGATTCTTCATGGGAGATTCTATAACATTGATGAAAGTATTAGGATTATTAATGGTAATAGTTGGTTCAGGAATTCTCGCATCTATTACTGGATAGACGTGTCCATTTGTCCTACTTCTTCGCTTCACTTCGTTACGCTCGACCACGCCTTGCAGGCTCTCCTCCTTTCAGTCGTCGGGACATATAACAAGGATTATGAGGAAAATCCTTGCAGGATTTTACCCAAATTCGCTACGCGAACTTCTCATAATCCTGATGTTATCCAAAATATTTTTATGAAAAAAATACTTCGGATAACAAGGTATAGGCGGTTCCGTGGACGGAGGCAAAACTTTTTGGGTGGATTGGGGGCAGCCGTGATTTTCCTTGATGCACTTAAGAAAGTATGGTTAAATACCAGAGTTCGTCATAGGCGTAACATAGCTGATCGATTTGGGATTTATTTTAGTTGAATAATATCTGTGTATAGAAGTTACTTAATCTGTAATAATTATAATATAGTCTATGCCAGACAATGAAAAAGTGAGCAAAAATAATGCTGGGTTGTCTAAAGGTGAATATATAAAGAGCATTATCAAAAGGGGTATTTTTATTTTACTTATAGTTTTTATAATTTGGGTTCTATTTCTTCCAAAAACGTCGTTAATAAGTTTTTTTGCTAGTTCAGATAAAAGCTGTGATTCCTTCTTTCCATATCCGCTTACATATTTCATGCCAGGGCCAGATCAGGGTAAGATGATCAAGCAGGCGGATGCGAATATAAGTTGCAAAAAAAAGGTTAGCGAGGGTAGGACTTTATTTACGTTTTGGAGAGGTAACAAGGCATTAAAGGACTCTGCTTGTGAGAATGAGGAGTATGAACTAAGGCAAGTCTGTTATTTTAAAAAAGCAGTCGACAATCGTGAACCTCGATATTGTGGCAATCTTGTCAGTAAGGATTTCTGTCTGATGCAACTCGCGGTTAAAATTCAGGATAGTTTGGTGTGCGGGCCTGTCAATGAGTTGTATGCTAAGAGATGCATCCAGCTTGCGAATGAATGTAAGAGTTCGATAGGCGCTGATCCTGGTTGTAAAATGATGTCACAGTTCCTCTGCCCGCCTTATTACGAGTCGGATTATGAGATTTCAAAAAAGAGGGCAATTAGGTGTGTGCAAAAGTATGGGAATGAATATAAGGGGATACCGCTTGAGTTGGAAAGTAAGTAGAAGAAATTCGCAGAAGTAGAGGGATGTCTTAAATTCTGCGAGATTAGTTTTTGAGAAAGTCCGAGGTAGCCCAACGACGGAAAATCACGGCTGCCCCCAATTGAATTATTTTTTTGGCCGAAAAGTTTTGCCCCCGCCCACTCCACTCAAATTTTTGTTTCGTTACACTTCACAAAAACTTCGCCTATACCTAACGTTATATGAAATAGCTCAAGAATTCGCTACATCATATAACACTGTGTAACTGGCTACGCCAGAAAGAAAAAATTAATAAAAAGCTAGTGAAGTAGCAGGATAATTTCTATGAAAATTATACATAAAAAAGATATATTGCACGTTGATAAACCAGAAGGTACGAAGGTGGATTATTACCTTCGCAAAGAATACGAACTTCACTATAACGAACAAATACCCAAAACAACGCAAACTTGGCATCACCATGAAACAATTCTTGAATCTATTTATATTGTTGAAGGAGAGCTTACCGCGGAATGGAAACTTGATGGCAAATCATACAAAGAAATTGTCAAAGCTGGCGACTTAATTGAAACTGAAGATACACCACATACTTTTACTAATCACACTGATAAAATAATCAAGTTTCTTGTTATTAAACAAGTTCCGTCAGGTGAAGATAAAGTTCAGCTATTAAAAACCGACAAAGTAATTGACGAATAGTGATTTTAACACGACGCTTTTTATTAATTTTTTCTTTCTGGCTTCGCCCAAATTTTTGAAATGATTATAAATTTAAAAGGAATTTCAAAAACTTCAGTTACACAGAAACGTTAGGCGACATTGAAAAAAAATTAAAACCAAGCTAAATTCAATTTATGACGTTAGCAAAATATACATCTATAGAGATTAAAGAAAACAACGAACTGATGGTTGATTTAGGAGCGCTTGGTTTTCTTGTGGAGCCCAAATATTTTCAGCAAGGGCTTTCCACAGATCCAAGGATGTTACTAAGAATAGAGACAGCACAAAAACTACTCAAAGTGCAGAAAATATTGGGAAAGATTCGTTTAAAAATTTGGGACGCCTTCCGCTCTAGAGATGTTCAAAATAATATTTATCAAAAATATTGGGCTGAACTAAAAACGGCCAATCCAGACTGGAATGATGAGAAATTAAAATTGGAAGTTGGAAAGTTCGTTTCACCTCCATACCAAAAAGATCGAATTCCTCCACATACAACCGGTGGAACAGTCGATTTAACTCTTGTAAATGAGAGTGGAAATGAATTAGATATGGGAACAGAATTCGACTTTTTTGGCCCAGAAGCTAGGCCGTTTTTTTACGAGATTTATAAAAACAATACTAACATCACAAATAATCGAAGATTGTTACGCGAAGCAATGGAAGCGGAAGGCTTTACTTTAGACGAAGACGAGTGGTGGCACTTTGATTGGGGTAATCAAATGTGGGCATTAAAAAGTGGAAAGCCTTTTGCTTTTTACGGAGAAGCAAATAGTAATTTTTTTCCAAAATCGCCTAACAGCGCCTAAAAGGTTCGCTCTTTCGCTATGCTCAGTCGCTCACGCAAATTTAGCCATCTTCGCTCGTGTGATGAAAAGATTGTATCACACTCGCTCATCGGCTAAACTTCTTTTAGTCGCCGACGTTAGGCGAAATAAATTATTTGTAAAATTTCAATTTTTATGAAAGTCGTGCCTTACGATGAAAAATGGCCGAAAATTTTTCAGGCTGAGAAAGAATTGATATCCTCTAAGTTTGGTGGCGATTTTTTAGATATTCAGCATATTGGCAGCACAGCCATTCCAACGATGTCTGCTAAACCGATTATTGATATCGCTGTTTTAGTTCCTTCTCTTGATGACGCTGAAAAATATATTAACCCACTTAGTGCGATAGGATATCAATTCTTTAAAGACCGTTCGTCTGTTGAACGATTGTTTTTCGTAAAGGGTGATCCGCCTAAATTTCATTTTTCGCTGGCTCAGCCTGAAAAATTTTCTTATTGGAAAAGACAAATTTTGTTTAGAGATTATCTCGTGCAACATCATGATCAGGCGCTTGAATATGAGGCATTAAAAAAAAGTTTGATAGAAAAATACCCTGATGGGCGGCAAGAATATTGCGATGGTAAAAATGAGTTTGTACAAAAAATTTTAATGCTCGCTGAAAACGATAAAAATTGAAATTTTACAAATAATTTACATCGCCTAACACGGCATATCCGGTTCCGCTACGCTCCACCCAAATTGCTTTCGCAACTTCGGATAATGCCGATAAGTTATCTGTAATTCAGAAATCAGCCTTATAATTTTTGAAGAGGGGCAAATCTTTTAAAGTTACAAGTTTATCTAATTTTATTATGAAAGCAACCCAACTATACCAACATCTTGAGAAAGATTTTATTACTCCTGAAATGAGTGATGAATGGACACAGTATATGGATTCTGTTGCCAATTTTCTTAGTGATAACTTTAAGAAAAGATCTATGGGATTAGTTTGTGATTTTGCAACAGAAATCAATAAAGTATATACTGCTGTTTTTCCATCAAGAGAAGTTATGCAAAAAATTTTAGATGATGGAACTCAAGATGCAATGCTTTTTGTCCATCACCCATCAATATGGGATATAAGAAAAGCTCCCGAAGTTTTTCAGCAAATGGATAGAGATTTATTACAACAATTTAAAGATAGAAAAATCTCTATTTATAATCTTCATGTGCCTTTAGATAATTTTGGAGAATATTCAACAAGTGTAACTTTAGCAAAAGCATTAGGAATAAAATCCGAAAAATCTTTTGCCCCTTACTTTGGCTCGATGTGTGGCGTTTTTGGAAAAAGTGACGTGGCAACAGTTCAAGATTTAAAGAAAAAATTTCAAGATGCAGTTGGACATGAAGTTAGTTTGTATAATTATGGAGATCATGAAATCAAAAATAGAACTGTTGCAATTATTGCTGGTGGAGGAAACGACGCAGATATGCTTGAAGATATCGCCAAAGCAGGAGTTAATACTTTTGTAACTGGAATTACTGCCAAAAATGATCATTCCAAAAAAGCACATGATTTTGCTGAAAAACACAAAATAAATATTCTTGGCGGAACTCATTATTCTACTGAACAATTTGCTTGTATATCAATGAATGATTATTTTAAGAAAGTTGGGTTGCACTCTGAGTTTATTGAAGATAAACCTGTAATGGAAGATATGTAAGATTTGCCCCTTTAATTCTTTTATTTTATGTGTCGCATTCGCTCATTTGAACGGCTGATTTCTGAACTCGCTACGCTTCGTGCCACGCCTTGCAGGCTCTCCTCCTTTCACTCGTCGGGACAGATAACAGGGGATAAAAGGAATTTTCCTGCTGAAAATTCCCAAATTCGCTACGCGAACTTCTTTTATCCCTGATGTTATATGAAATATGCTTTTCTTTTTACGGCTAACACCTAACACTTTTCTATAATGAACAAATTTTATTTTTATTTTTTTAGAGGGGGGGGGGGGGGGGGGATATGGTGTTTCCTCCGCTCCGCTACGGAAAACTATTTAAATTATTTCAATATGAATAAACTAACAAAGAAAAATTTTATAAATATTGCAACAAGGGAAATTAATAATTATAACGATCCTTCCCATGATATTAATCATACCTTGCGAGTTCTGTCTTTGGCTGAAAAAATAGCAACCAAAGAAAAAGCGGATTTGGATATTGTTATTGCTTCAGCAATTTTTCATGATGTTATAGTATATCCCAAAAATCATATTAAAAGATTAGCTAGTTCAAAAGAAAGTTCTAATTTTGCAAGAGAAATTTTAATCAAAGAAAGTTTATTCCCAAAGGAAAAAATTGAAAAAACTTGCAGGGCAATTGAATTATGCTCTTTTACAAAAGGTGTAAAACCGAACTTTTTAGAGGCTAAAATATTACAGGATGCAGATAGTCTAGAAGCCATGGGAGCTATTTCAATCATGAGAACTTTTTCATCAGCAGGACAAATGAATAAGAGTTTCTATAATAATATCGATCCTTTTTGTAAAAAAAGAAAACCTGATGACCATGAATATGCAATTGATTTGTTTTTTACTAGATTGCTGATTGTTTCCGAGAGACTACATACTAAAACCGCAAAAACATTAGCAAAAAAAAGATTGAAATTTTTGTATAGTTTTTTAAAACAACTTGAATTTGAATTATCCCAATGCATATGAAAGAAGAACTAAAGAAAATAATTGAACATGAAAATGAAACTTGGAGTAAGATTTTTGACACCGAGTTAAAAAATACCAGCAAGGAAAAATTTTCTTCATATTGGTGGGAAGATTATTATCAAGAGCTTTTAACTTATATAAATGGGTTATTAACAAAAAACAATATAAATAATGTTCTTGAGGCTGGAAGTGGTTCGGGCAAGGCAACAATTTTATTGAACAATAGATTTTCAAAAACGCTTCTAGATATTTCGCCAGTCGCCCTCAAATATGCCACCTATCTTGCAGAAAAAAATAGCTGTAAAAATATCAAAAATATTGAAGGCAATATATTTGACATGCCATTTAAATCAGATGACTTCGATTTTGTTTGGAATATTGGCGTCATCGAACATTATGATTTGAAAGAAATTGATCTAATTTTTCAAGAAATGATTCGCGTATGCGATAGAAATGGAGTGGTTGCTGTGGGAGTGCCAAATTTTTATTCAGGCCCAATTATTAAGGCTTGGATACTAAAAAAAATTAAAATTTTTCCTGGCTATAAATTGGATACAGGAAAATTCTATAATATTAAAGCTATAAAAAATACATTGAAAAACGCATCAAAAAAAATGGGTAGAGATATTGACGATATTCATATCGAATATTTTGGTAATCCTTTGATCATGGAAACTCCAAAATTTATATTAAAATCGATAGGTAGACTTATAAATCGAATTTTTAGAAAGAATAAATTTTTAATATTAATAGTTTGTAAATTTAAAAAATATGACTGAGATTTTTAAACCAAATTTAGACAATAATCATGAAAAATCATCAGAAAAGACTGAGAGCAATATTTATGGCAAAGAAAGATTTTCTCCTGAAAAAGCAAGGGAGCACGTTGAGTCTTTGGTAAATGATTTCAAAGAGCATTATGCTTCCTTAGGTTATGAGGAGGTGCCACCTGTACAAATAACTTCTGGAATTGATCCGACAGTTCGATTTATCGGTTCACATATCAGTGTTTTTAAGCCATATTTAGCCGAAGACAGAGTTCCGTCGCCAGGGGTGTATATGCGCCAAGATTGCCTGAGAACAAGAAATGCGAAGAAATTACTTGACGATAATTATTTCCCAAATTGGGGTTCTTATTTCTCAAGTATTGGGGCATTATCTGCGCCAGAAAGATTGAGAGAAGTATGTGATGAAACTTTTGATTTTTTAGAAAATAAATTGCTTATTAAGCCAGAAAATATTTTAACAAGAATTTCCTCCTCGGACCGTGATTTAATGGATGCAGTTAAACCATACGGGGAAGATAAAATGGAGGTTGATAGTAGAAAGCCTGAGTATTATAGACATAAAATTGGAATGCAGGGAATTGGAGGGAGAAATTTTAATATTGCTTTAAAGGATCCAAATTCAGAAGAGTTTAGTGATATTGGGAATATTATCATCCTAGAAGATGAGCAAAAACGATTAGGGATTGAAATTGCTCTTGGGACAAGCACAATTTTAAAGCAACTTTATGGATTAGATCATGTGCAAGATTGCAATCCTGTAATTGGATTAGAAAATATTGAAAATCAAACAATTAGAAGAAAATTTGAGGATGCAATAATAACCAGCACTGCTCTATATCGAGAAGGATCGAGGCCTTTTGGTCAACATAATACAAACAGAATTTTAAAACAATATGTTAGATCATTGAGTTATTTCAGGGCAAAATCAGGCTTTAGCATTGATCAGCTACAACAGATTATTTCTACATTTGAAAGTAGAGAATTTCAATCATCGGCAGAGATTTTATCTTCTGAAACAATTGTTGAATTTGTCAAAGCATTTGAGAACGAATTGTTTGCCCAAAAAGATATAACTGATGATGAAAAGAAAATAATTGAAGCTCTAAAATTATTTAATAATTAATAATAAATTTAAAAAATATGACTGAGATAAAAAATCTTATTAAGCCAAAAAAAATAAAGAAGGGGGATCATATCCGAGTAATAGCTCCTGTGAGAAGTTTAAAATTATTATCTGAAACAAATATAAAAGAAGCCTCGGACAGATTACACAAATTTGGATTTGAGTTATCTTTCGGAAAGCATGTAAATGAAATAGATGAATTCAACTCTTCTTCAATTGCCTCAAGGCTGGAAGACTTACATGATGCTTTTAAGGATAAAAAAGTAGATGCAATTTTAACGGTGATAGGAGGATATAATTCAAATCAATTACTTCAGCATATTGATTATGAATTAATAGCAAAAAATCCAAAAATTATTTGCGGTTTTTCGGATGTAACAGCCTTAGCAAACGCAATTACCGCCAAAACGGGCATGATAACTTATATTGGACCACATTTTTCCAGCTGGGCTATGAAGTATGGTTTTGAATATTCAATAGAAAGTTTTGCGAACTGTTGTATGGAAAAATCGGCATATAACCTTGGTCACTCAAAAGAATGGAGCGATGATCCGTGGTATTTAGACCAAGAAAAGAGAGACTTCATTCCAAATGAAGGATATTGGATAATAAATTCAGGACACGCAATTGGTAGAATTATTGGGGGACATGCTAGATGTTTGAATGCACTACAAGGAACTCAATTTTGGCCTAGTCTTGATGACTCAATTCTAATTTTAGAAGAGGATGCAGAAATTAATCCTCAACTTTTCGATAGACAATTACAATCCTTGATTCAGCAGCATGATTTTAATGGCGTTAAAGGTATATTAATTGGTCGTTTTCAAAAAGAAACTAAAATGACAAGAGAGTTATTAGAAAAAATAATAAGCACAAAATCTGAATTAAAAAATTTACCAATTATTGCCAATGTCGACTTTGGACACACAACGCCACTGGCAACTTTACCTATTGGTGGAAGTATGGAGATATCGGCGATGGCAAATAATATTAATATAAGAATAATAGAACATTAATTATGATCCCAATCAATTTAAAAAAACAAATTATAAACGATGACCTAAAATTTAAGGAGGTAAAACCGAGTAGTTTTAACTTACCCAAATATAATCCGGAAACACATTATTTAGAATTAACAAGGAGTGAATATTTTCATGCCCTTATAATTTTAAGACATTATATAAAAAATGCTTCAGATTATTATTTCGGAGTAAAGCAAAAAGCAAAGAATATTGATTTATTCATGTTAACTCCAAGCATTTCATCGCCAATGGGGCCAGGCTCTGATTCAGAGGCTATTCCAATTAAATTTGGAAAATACAATTCAAATTTGGTTGATTCTTCACAATTCGGTTTTGAGCCTCTTTTGTTGAATGGAATAGATAAAGTATATTGCTATCTGCCTTCAATGCGTGGGGAATGTCCGGATAAAAGACATCTTAATCAATTCTTTCATTGCGAAGCGGAGATAAAAGGCAGTATTGACGATTTAATTCCGATTATAGAAAAATATATTAAATTTCTATCAGAAACTTTATTAACAATGCCAAACATTTTAACAAGAATGAGCTTAGATGCAGAAAAAACATTATTAAGTTTGCGTGAGATTGTAAAATCCCAAAAATTTCCAGAAATTACTTTTGATGAAGCTATTTCCTTATTAGTTAAGTCTGGCAATGAAAAATTTGTAAATTTTACTAAATTTGGTCGTGATTTAACTTCTGCTGGTGAGTTAAAATTAGCAGAAATTCTAAAATTCGATACTCCTTTTTGGATTAGAAATTTTGATCGTGATAGAGTGCCTTTTTATCAAAAACCAATACCGGGTGACTCAAATAAAGTATTAAATGCGGATTTGATTTTCCCGCCAATTTTCGAAGGATCGTTTGGTGGAGAAATTATCGGATGCGGACAACGTCAAGATAATTCAAAAGAAATGTACGAGTCACTTTCTAGACAGAATATAAATTCAGAACCTTACGAATGGTATATAAATTTGCGTAAATTGCCAAAATATCAAGTCACTTCAGGTTTTGGTTTAGGAGTAGAAAGATTTATTACTTGGAGTTTATGCAGAGATGATATTAAAGATGCAATTCCATATCCAAGGTTAAAGAATATTAAAACCTATCCATAAGGAGTCTTGGCTTCGGGGCATTCACCCCCAGCCCCTCTGCCCCTACGCCAAGACAAAAATAAAATTTGTTCATTACAGAAAAGTGGTCTCGCTAAGGCGAGACAAAAAGAAAAGCATACATCATATAACACGGCATATCTGGTTACGGCTTTTATACAAAAGCCTCCACCCATATTTGCCTTCGCTACGCTACGGCAAACATCAGATATGCCGAAACGTTGTACGAAATTACGATTTTTTTACCCACTATGAAAAAAATAATTATTCCACTCATAACGCTTTTTGGATCGATAATCATATATTTTTTATCATTTGGAAAAATTATTCGTAAAATCTACCCTTGCTTAGGCCCAGGTCCAATTCCATGCCATTATTTTTATGATGTATATTTAGATTGTTTTGCAATTATTGTCTTTGGAATATCACTTTTAACAATAATAATTATTCTTTATAAAAATAGAAAAAAATCGTAACTATCGTACAACACAGAATATGCGGTTTCATTCGTCGTCGCACCTCCTCCTCACTACACCCATATTTTTACTCCCGTTGGTCGTAAAAACATCACATATTCTGATACGTTGTACGAAATAAATTTAGCCCTAATCTAATTTCAAAGTATGGATAATTGTAAATTTTGCCAAATTGCCGATAAAAAAGCGCCAGCGAAAATCATCTATGAAAATGAAAATGTAATATGTTTTTTGCCAAAAGAAGTTGAGGTTTACGGACACACTTTAATTGTGCCAAAAAAACATTACACTGATTTGTATGATATTCCGTCAGATGTCCTTTGTGAGTTAGCAAAAATTGCTCAAAAGTTAACACTTGAGTATAAGCAAAAAATTAATGCAACGGGTATGAATTTAATGCATGCAAGCGGAAAGGACGGCCAACAATCAGTTTTTCATTTTCATTTTCATTTTCATTTGCTTCCGAGATTTAAAGATGATGGATTAAATACTTGGCCTAATTTGGCAAAAATTGAAGTTGATACTAATGAGCTTTGGGATAAACTACGAACAGGCTAAATTTACATCGTACAACACGGCATATCTGGTTTCGCTACACTACACCCAAATGCTTCGCACTTCAGATATGCCGAAACGTTAGCTGAAATATTAAAAATTTCTTTTCGGCCCTATCGGGCATTTAATCGGGGCAAATTTATTTTTTTATTTTTTACTAAATATGCAACCAAACGAGCAAGAAAATATATATACTGATGACGTGGATTATGCAAATACGCCAAACGATTCTGTTTGGGGTACAGAAGATAAGGCCACCGCTGATTTATTGAAAAAAACAAATATTGCAGGCAAGTGGCTCAATCTTTGTGCTGGTGATGGTAGATTTAATAACCAGTTGTTGGAAAAAGCTGATGAAATTATTGCCGTTGATATTGATGAGAATGCATTGCAAAAAATTGTTCGCATTACTCCCGAAGCACTAAGAAAAAAGCTTACTACAAAAACGGCAAATGTTGTAAAGCCATTTCCTTTTGCGGATGATGTATTTAATGGAATATTCTGTGTCGGCACCTTACATCTTTTTCCAAAACTTGTTTTTAAAAGTATATTGGATGAAATGGGAAGAGTATTAAAATCTAGCGGACGAATAATTATTGATTTCGCTACTGATATTAAAAGAACTTATCCTGACGGCAGTCTTTGGATTGTTGAAACTGAACCAAATTATACACTCGAAGAAGCCCTAATTTTCCTGAAAGAAATGTTTACAGATTATGAGGTAGATATTACCACAAACAAAGTCGAACCCGAGAAAGTTAGCCTTAACGAAAAGGAGTATGTATTTACTTCCAATTTCATACTTCTTAATGCGGTTAAAAAATAAATTTACCCCAATTAAATCTTTTGTCTAACGACAAAAGCAAAAAGAAATTTTTAATACATCAGCTAACACGCGATATCCGCAAGGGCTAAAGCCACATCCGCTAAGGCGGACGTCGGATATTGCGAAACGTTAAGTGAAATAATAAATAATTCAATATCATTATGACTTTCGAAACATCAATGTTATTTTGGCTGATTCCACTGGCCATCTGGTCGGCCGTCTGGAAAGCCATCGCTTTGTGGAAATCTGGCAGAAACAACCAATTGGCCTGGTTTGTGGTCATGATTATTTTAAACACGGCCGGAATCTTGCCCATCGTTTATCTGCTGTTTTTCCAAAAAAAGCGATAAATCAAGTATTCGACAATATTCGCTAACAACGAAAATTTTTGAATTATGAAAAAAACACCGGAGAAAATCAAAAAATTCTGCATCTCCTTTGCCGGCGCGGTCGGCTCATCGAAAACGCCAATTAGCAATTATTTGAGCATAAAATTGAATTTGCCGGTTTACAATAATGACGCCGTGCGCTCCGAAGTGACCGAAGACTTGGGACATTTTGATTCGAAAGAACATATCAAACGTCGCGACGCGAGATTAAAGGAAATCGTAAAAAGCGGAATTTCATTCATTTGCGACGCCAGCATAGATAGAGAATGGAAAAATTACAAGAAACTTTTGACCGACAATGGCTACCGTTGGTTTATCATCAGCCTTGATTTGAGCAAAGATTTTCTGTCAAAACTATATGAAGCGAAAGGTTACGACGAATCATTCACAAGGCTCGGCCAACTTATTGATGATCATGAAGCTTTTTTGAATGAGTATTCCGCTGACGTCAACTTGCGCGTCTCCGATGAAAAATTCCCCAAAAGAATGAATATGTGTTACGATAAAATCAACGAATGGCTAAATAAACTTTAGAATTTCAATAAAAAATTAAAACAAATAACTTAAACCAAATTCCCAACCGTATGAAGAACCTTAAACAGAAAAAACGCAATCGGATCGCCATAATTATCCCCGTTATTTTAACGACAATGCTTTTATTCTGCGGATTAAAAGCTTCAGCGGCCGTGCAAGACACATACATTGTCAAATATGGAGACTACTTAACAAAAATCGCCCAAAAACTATACGGCAACGCTCGTTGTTGGCCAATTCTAGCCTCGGTGCCAAATAATAATATAGATTTCCAAAAATATATATATCCTAACCAAAAAATGACTGTGCCTCCGCAAAGCGATTGCGACGACATACAAAACACCGTCAGAATGGACAAACAGCCCCTGGAACAAAAAACCGTATCAAATGTTCAAACACAACCTTGGAACGATAAATTACTGCTTATAGATGATTATATCGAAGGTCATTACAGAGATTATTCGGAATATGTTTCTATTGACAGAGTATACAAAAAAAACGCAATTACCAACGACATGTTCGAATGGATGAACACGCCGGGAAACGGAGATTTCCCCATGGCCGCGTTTGCCGAAGCATCCGGATTATTTGATTTTGGATATGAAAAAATTGACAATCGCCGTTATATTCTGCGAATTAACGATATGTCTCCTTCTTTGGCCGAACGGGAGCAAGAGGATCGCATGGCCAAACGCGCCAGCGCTTATATTGTCGCTGGCGACAATATCAAAGAGACAACAGAGTATCGCGACGGCTCACACTGGGGAATAAGAGTCCAACCGAAAGACGAGCCGCTTTCATCATTTTTCGTTATCGATGGCGTCAAAACAAACACTTACTATCACGCCAGCCGTCTAACAATTTTTTCCGACGGATCGTGGACGTTCAGATATCAACGGCCGGATAAAACTTGCGAGGCGAACCGTTATGATAATTGCTCGGGCGCATGGTTTATCAAAACATCTGACAAAGAATACGGGCCTTACGAAAATGTTACTCCGCCCATTCCCACCGCGGATAAAGATATTTATTTTTGGACAATGGAAAATGGCAGATACGCCCTTTATAAAAACGGAACACGCGAAGAAGATTGGCGGCATGCTGATTTGCTTTATTACACCAAAGGCGGCAACGGTCTGGTATTTAGGGCGCGCGAGGGAGATTTGTGGTATGTGGTGACGGATGGAACGCGAAGCCAAGCGTGGGATTATGTTGATTTAATTTCAGCGAATCCAACAACCGGTTCAGTATTTTATCGAGCCAGAAACAAAGCCGGCGAATGGTTCGTGGTAAAAAATAATGAAGCGACCAAGACTCCTTTTGAACCGAGAAATATCGTGTTCAACCCTGTCCTTGACGAACCGATGGCAACGGAAACTTCGCGCCAGGGAGATAGGGTTGATGGACTTTTTGGAAAAAATAATTATTGGAAATATGACGCGCCGGTTCGCCTGATCGCCATAGACAGCAAAGGTAATATGCTGTTTCAAAGCACCGAGTCAGTAAGCGTGATAACAAAAGATGCTAATGGAAAACAAATGGAAGTATGCAGTTCCTCGACTTGTAACTATAATTATGTTTATTGGATCAACAATAACCGTATTGGGGAAGCCGCGTTTCGCATGATCCCGTTATTTTCCGAGAAACCGGCCGTCGGTCAAACCGCCTTTTACTACGAAGGAAACGAAAGGGTATTCAAATATTATGGCGAAGTTATCGCTCCCGCGTTCGATAATCAAGACCGACTAGTTATTTATGTCATTGATGATTACAAATTGGAAAAAACAGTCTATTCTTTTGATTAACGGCTACTTCCGCGCTTCGAGCGTCAACTTGGCGGAAACGTTTATTGATAGACTTTTGAAAAAAAAGAAAAATTAATTCACGGACATGGCGGTTTTCTCCTTAATCGTCAATGCGCGCTTAAAATATTCAATTCAAAAAGACGCTTGGTTCAAGCGTCTTTGTTTGTTGCCAGCTCGATCCTCTTCTTTTGAATCGCCAAGCGACAGGCCTGCTTGCCGATCTCAGTCAATCTCATGCCACTCATGCCAGCGCCTTCGCGAGAGAACAAAGCGCCGTTTTTTACTTTTCCCTGCTTCTGAAAAACAACCAGGATGGCAGATTTCGACGGCGTGAGACCGAAGGGATTCGCGCTCTTGTCATCGTAGCGATCTTGAAGCGCCGAGTGCAACGTCTCCGTGGTCCAGACATCATCCTCGTCCAAGAAGAACGCGGCCATCGCGACCGCCATCTCCCGCGACAACGAGTCGAGCCATTTCCTGGCGTCGAACTCATGCATCCATGACCAGTCGGGAAAGACGTCCTCAGGTTCCGCTTTTGTGGCGGCCTCCTCAACGGCCGGAGGCTCGGGATTGTCTGTCTGAAGTTCCATTGGCTCCGGCGCGGTTGACCCGGAGACGACGACGGCAAGCGTCCCGTCCATCTCAAGCTCCTCCCAAAACTTGAAAACGTCCGCCAGCTGAACTTGCTTGTCCTCGAGCAAGTTCAATGCCTTCATCAGGCACGTTTTGAGACCATCAAGATCTCCCAGCGCGCCGAGCAATTTCTGCAGTCTGGCTTTCTCCGCGGAAAACTCCGGCGGTACCTGCGAACACGTTTTGGCGTCGCAAAGGCCATTGAACCGATTTTCAACTCCTTGCAGAGTTCTGATAATCACGGCCAAATCTCCGGTGACCCGCTCCACTTCCGTATCCATGGCGCAAACTCCTCCTTCGTTGATCGTTTCGATCATCTTACTTTTAACTGAAAATACCACTTTTGTCAAGCATTCGCGGATTATTTCAAAATTAACGACCGATTGCTTGACGGGCGTTTTTTTGATAAACTGAAAACATGACCATTCACAGACAAAAACTCTTTCAGATCGTTTTATAATGGATTTTTATCATTAATCTATACTTTTTAATTATATGTTTGAAAACATAAAACAAACCGACCCCGACATTCATCGCTTAATTCTGGAAGAAATAGACAGACAAAATAACGGCCTCGAATTAATCGCCTCGGAAAACATTGTCTCCATGGCGGTGCTGGAAGCGCTGGGCTCGCCGCTGACCAATAAATATTCGGAAGGCTATCCGGCGAAAAGATATTACGCTGGCAATCAAGTCATTGATCAAATCGAACAGCTGGCCATTGATCGCGCGAAAAAATTGTTTTCCGCCGAGCACGCCAATGTCCAGCCGCTATCCGGCGCGCCCGCGAACATCGCCGCTTATTTCGCTCTACTTGAGCCGGGTGACACCGTTTTGGGCATGGAATTATCGCACGGCGGACACTTGACGCACGGCAGTCCGGTGACTTACATTTCCAAAATTTTCAAATTCGAAAGATACGGCATTGAAAAAGACGGCTCGATTGATTACGACAAATTGCGCACAGTGGCCAAAAAAATAAAACCGAAATTGATTTTGGCCGGGTATTCGGCATATCCTCGCGATTTGGATTATCAAAAATTCAAAAAAATAGCGGATGAGGTCGGCGCGTACACAATGGCTGACATCGCGCATCTGGCCGGCCTGATCGCCGCCGGACTTTTGAACAATCCCTGCCCGATATTTGACGTGGTGACCACGACAACGCACAAAACTTTGCGCGGACCGCGCGGCGGCATGATTTTATGCAAAGAAAAATTCGCCAAGCAAATCGATAAATCGGTCTTTCCGGGATTTCAAGGCGGACCGCACGAGCATCAAATCGCGGGCAAAGCCGTGGCGTTCAAAGAAGCGATGCAACCTGAATTTAAAACTTATTGCGAGCAGGTTTTAAAAAACGCCAAAGCCTTGGCGCAAGAATTATTGAATCAAGGATTTGACTTGGTGACCGGCGGCACGGACAATCACTTAATGCTGGTTGATCTGACCAATATGAACGTGTCCGGCAAGCAAGCTGACGTCGCGCTGGATGAAGTCGGCATCACTTTGAATAAAAACATGGTTCCCGATGATCCAAGATCGCCCATGGATCCTTCGGGCATCAGACTGGGCACGCCGGCCATGACCACTCGAGGCATGAAAGAAGATGAAATGAGAATAGTGGGACAAGCCATTGGCAAAATCATTAAAAATATCGACAATCAAGAAATTAAAGATGAGATTAAAAATATCGTGACGGAATTGACGTCCAAACACCCCATTTATGAAAGAATCAGCTAAAATAATCGACGGCAGGATAATCGCCGACAAAATCAAAAACGACATCAGCCGTCGAGTGACCAATATGGACAAAAAGCCGGGCTTGGCGGCTATTTTGGTTGGTGACGACAAGGCTTCCGAGCTTTACGTCAAATTAAAAAAAAAGGCCTGCGAATTCACTGGCATTGATTTTCATCGCTATAATTTCGAAGGAGATTATCGGCAGAAAGAAATAATCGAAACGATTGAATTTTTAAATGCGGATCCTTCCATTGACGCAATATTGGTGCAATTGCCGCTGCCGAAAAAATACAATGAAGACAAAATCATTTCCGCCATTGATCCGAAAAAAGACGTTGACGGTTTTCATCCGGAAAACATAAAAAAACTGCTGGAAGGAAAACCGTTTATAATTTCCCCGGCCGCTTTGGGCATTATGGAATTGATTAAGGCGGCGGGCAGACCGCTGGAAAATCAAAATATTTTGATAATTTGCAATTCAAAACTTTTTTCCGAACCGCTGAAATATCTGCTCGGCAAAAAAAATTCGGTCATGGCTGTGAGCCAAACGCATAAAGACCTGGCCGAATTGGGACAAAAATCGGATATTCTGATCGTGGCCATCGGCCAACCGGAACAAATCGGCAAGGAATTCGTCAAACCCGGAGCCATCGTTATTGACGTGGGCATTAATGAATCGGATGGCGAGACCGTGGGCGACGTGAACTTTTTCGATGTGTGCGAAAAAGCGGGCTTTATCACTCCCGTGCCCGGCGGCGTGGGGCCCATGACCGTGGCCATGCTTTTGGAGAATGTGTTGAAATTACACGAATTTTGTAATCATTCGCAATAAAGATAGCCCCAAAGTGACACCTTCTGGGCTTATTGGATGTTGCAATTTGTAACGTATATGAAAATAAAAACCATACTTAAAATCGTCCTCGCGCTGATTATCATTTATTTGATTTATAAAATCTGGTACGTCGTGGCAGTCTGGTCCGATCGCGTGGGCATTTTAACTTTCGGCCTGATCTTCTTTTTACTGCTCTTTTATTTGCTGAATCGATTCTTCGCCAAGGAAGGAAAAAAATCATATCATTTTTTCAAATCAATCTGGGGCTCGATAAAAAAAGCTTTGGCCGATAATCCGGAAATAAAAAAACTGGCCGCCAAGCATCCGGGGTTTTTTGATTTTTCAAAAAGAAGATTCAAAAAAGATAAATTTTCCGGCAGGCCACTGACTCTTTTGGCGATCGCCTTCGTCTATATTCTTTTTGTCTTGTTCGGAATTGTCCGAGGCATTTTGAGTTTCGGACCGATAGTCCAAACCGATGTTCGAATCGCGAATTTATTGTACGCTTTTCAAAGTTCGTTTTTTGTAAAAATTTTCACCTGGATTACCTTTTTGGGCAACTGGCAGATGGTTGTCTCGACCGCGCTTTTGTTTTCTGTCCTGCTTTATTTCTGGAGAAAAAAAATATACATTTTGGCTCTGGCGATTATCATGGGCGGAACGGAATTGTTCACTTACTTGGGAAAATTGCTGCTCGAGCGGCCCAGGCCGGTCGGCGTAAACGTTCAAATAGAATCTTTGTACGCATTCCCGAGCGGCCATTCGGCTGCCGCGTTCGCTTTGTGGGGATTTATCGCTTATTGTTTTTTGCGTAATATTAAAAGTCAAAAAATTCGAATCAACGCCATCTTCTCCATTTTGCTGCTTATTTTCGCCATCGGATTCAGCCGACTTTATCTGGGCGTGCATTTTTTAAGCGATGTTTTCGGAGGCTTTTTACTGGGTTTATTGTGGCTGATTATCGGCATTAGTATTTTGGAATTGAAAAATTTCGGCAAAGGCAAAGAAATATCTCAAATTCCGAAATTAAAAATTGCCGCCGTTGTTTTGCTGGCCATTGAAGTCATTCTCTATATTCCTTTGGCGCTAAATTACAAACCCATTCTTAAAACAACGAGCAATTACATTCAAACGATCTCGGATGAGCAAAACATTTTAAGCATTTTCACGGATTATCAACTCCCTCAATATTCGGAAACCCCCACGGGCGCGGAACAGGAACCCATAAGTTTTTTGATTATCGCCAAAGATGATGAATCTTTTATTGACGCGTTCAAAAAATCAGGCTGGTTTGAAGCGGATAAACTTAATTTCGGCTCGGCTTTGAATATGGCCAGATCAGCCGTTCTCAACAACGAATATGACAACGCGCCCATGACGCCCGTGTTTTGGCATGAGAAAATCAATGATTTCGGATTTGAAAAACCGACCGAAGAAAATACGGTCAGGATCAGGCATCACGCCAGATTTTGGAAGATGGATTTGACGACCGCGGACGGAAAGCGCATTTACGCGGGCACGGCCAGCTTGGACTCAGGATTAAAAACCATTGTCGCTCATAAGATCAGCCCGGAAATAGACAAAGAAAGAGAATACATTTTTTCTGATTTGCAAAAAACGGAAAACATTGCCGCTTATGACAAAAAACAGTTCGTGGAGTCATACGTGGGCAAAAACTTCGCCGGGGATCTCTTTTACACGGACGGACAAATATATATTATTTATCTCAAATAAAAAAGACCTTTTGCTCGAGGGCAAAAAGTCTCAACTGGGCGGACCGCGACAACGAATCCTCATCATCTCTCTCCTATTCGCCCGCGCTTGGCAACGTTGCCTGGGCGGGCTTTTGATGTTGATGTGGGCATTTCGTCAGATTCGGCGACGCGAGACCCACATGTCACGTCGCCGGGATCCAGAGCTTCAAGCTCCGGAAGACTCTCCTCGCCGCCTCTGCCTCCCTGCAGCTCCAGCCTTGATGTCTGTTGTGGCGTGTCGGGACATTCAACGTCGTCCCACGCCCTTCCGGCTGCTGCATCAGGAGATTGTAGATGGCGAGAATCGCCAGGACGCCGATGAACTGCATTTTCTTCCCTTCCCTCTTACTTGGGATGGGACAGGGTGTTTTCCTTTCCGGTGGGGCAGAAATGGCCCCGTTAGAGGAAAATCCGCAGTTGCCACCGCAACGGTCCACGGCCGGGCAGAGACGATCCGGAAAATCCGGCTGCCAGGGGTACTGAAGCCTCGTCAGGCTCAAACCCCAAGCGTTTTTCATTCTCTGGCCTGGTTCGAAGAACCGTCGCTACCACTGTGAATAGTAGTAGCATCCGCTCCTCCTTTCCAAACGTGAAAAAACATTATAACATTATACAAAAATACTGTCAACAGTCACGCTCTCACAAAAAAACGTCATAATTTCCAATAGAATATTCACTTTTTATCCCGACTTTATACACAGCTCATTTGGCTTAAAACCCTCTTTTTCCCCCACACTTTTTCAACTTGCGAAGCGTGGGTTTTTTAGATAAGATGGAATAGCTTGTATCCTGTATCATGCCTGCCCGCCGTAGCACGATAGAGCGAAGGCGGGGAGCACGTAACAATGTAACAATATTTCTCCATCCCCAGTTTCAAATTTCCGGTTTCCGGTTTCAAATATCAATTCCCCAATTTCTAGTTTCTATTTTCCAACCCTAATTTCCCCTATGGACAATCTAACTAAAATTCCACCTCAAAATCTGGAAGCCGAACAATTTCTTTTGGGTTCGCTTTTGATCGACAAAGACGCGTTTTTGAAAATCGCGGATATTATAGATCCCGAAGATTTTTATAAAACAGCTCATCGGATAATTTTCGAGCAAATGAGAAAATTATACAGTCAGCAAGAACCGATTGATTTTCTGACTTTGTCAAACGCGCTGGAAGAAAATAAAATGATTGATAAAATCGGCGGCAAAAGTTATTTGACCCAGCTTTCGAACATTGTGCCAACCTCAAGCCACGCCGCCAATTACGCTGAAATCATCAGAAAAAAAGCCACGCGGCGAAGACTTTTGGACGCGGCCGGAGAAATAGTGGAAATCGGCTATGATGAAGAAAGAGAAGTGGACAAATTATTGGATCAGGCCGAACAAAAACTTTTTTCCGTTTCGCAAAAACATCTTAAACGAGCTTTCGTGCCAATCAACAGCATTTTAAACGAAGCCTTCGATCGCATCGATGAAATTCACAAAGGCGACGGCAAATTGCGCGGCATTCCCACGGGTTTCGGGGATCTGGATAATCTGCTGGGCGGTTTGCAAAAGTCGGATTTGGTAATCTTGGCGGCCAGGCCATCGGTGGGAAAAACTTCGCTGGCGCTCGATATCGCCAGGCAAGCCGCGGTCAGATCAAAAACTCCGGTCGGCATATTCAGCCTGGAAATGTCAAAAGAGCAGCTGGTTGACCGCTTGCTTTGCGCCGAAGCCAATGTCGATTTATGGAAAATGAGAACGGGCAAATTGTCCGACCGCGAAGACAATGACGACTTTCCCAGAATCGGCCATGCCATGGGCTTATTGTCAGAAGCGCCGATTTACATCGACGACTCGGCCATGTGCAATGTTCTGGATATTCGAACCAAAGCGAGGCGTCTTCAAGCCGAACACGGTCTGGGTTTAATAGTGCTTGATTATTTGCAATTGATGGAAGCTCGAGCCAATGCCGAAAGCCGAGTGCAAGCCGTGGCCGAAATGACCAGGGCGCTCAAAGGCATTGCCAGGGAATTAAACATCCCAGTATTGGCCTTGTCGCAGTTGTCCCGCGCCGTGGAAATGAGCAAACCGGCCATTCCGAAATTGGCGCATCTTAGAGAATCGGGTTCAATCGAACAAGACGCGGACGTGGTCATGTTCATTTACAGAAAAACCGCGGACAGAAATTTTACTCCGGAGCAAATCTCTCCGGATGAAAAATATATGGCGGAAATCCACGTGGCCAAACACAGAAACGGCCCTACCGGACTGGTCAAGCTGTTTTTTCAAGAACAAACGGCCAGCTTCAAAAATCTGACGAGGAATATGTAATCATGTATCATGGAGCGGTGTTACAAATTACAATCCTCTGTTTAGCTTTCAGGTTATTTGTTACGAATTACAAGATTCTCAGGCATAAGGCTATAGGTGAATGTAATTTGTAACAAAAACGAATTTCAAATATTTAACGCATTTATGTATGAGTTTTTTCGATCAAATCAAACAAATGAAACAGCTCCAAGCCCAAATGGCGGAAGAATTCGCCGAAGGCTCGGCCGGGTTTGGAAAAGTAAAAATTAAAATCAACGGCGCGCAGGAAATTTTGGACGTGCAAATCGATGAAAGTCTTTTGGAAAACAAAGAAAAGCTTCAAAATCTCATCAAAGAAGCGACAAACGACGCCATTAAAAAAATCCAGCGGCAAATGGCTTTAAAAATGAGAGGCCAAATGGGCGGAGGATTTCCGGGGCTTTAAGCTTCCACCAGGCTTTACGTCGGACTTTAGTCCGAGCGCTTCAACCGGGCTTTAGCCCAGGGTCGTCGGACTTTAGTCCGAGCAAGCTAACCCTATCCAAAAAGCCCGGTAGAAATTTCATATGGTCATATACCCTTCCGAAATCGAAAACCTCATCGACAAATTCAACAAACTTCCCGGCATTGGCAGAAAAACATCGGAGAAGTTTGTTTTTTATTTGCTCAGGGAAAATCCCCTCTTTCTTAATGAATTTTCAGCCAGCATTTTAAATTTGAAAAAAAATCTCAACTTTTGCCAAAAATGCGGCAACTTCTCCGGCACAAAAACGATTTGCGAAATCTGCGCTGATGAACGCAGAGACAAATCGCTTCTTTGCATTATCGAAGACATTCAAGATCTGGCCGTGATCGAATCGACCGGAGAATACCACGGGCAATATCACGTGCTCGGAGGACAAATCAATCCGCTCGAAGGAATTACTCCCGAAAAATTGAATATTCAAAAATTAATCGACCGAGTCAAAGCCGAAAAATTTTCGGAGATAATTTTGGCCTTAAATCCGGACATTCAAGGCGAAGCCACTTCCCTATACTTGGTCAAACTCTTCAAACCGCTCAACGTCAAATTCACCAAACTCGCCCGCGGCCTGGCCATGGGCAGCGATTTGGAATACACGGATGAGACCACTTTGACCAACGCGCTCAAAGGCAGGCAGGAGGTAAAGTAATTGATCATGGAGCATAAATCATGAAACAAAAACGGATTAAATTTGCGATAGCGGTAACGAATCTCGAATAACAATCATCTCATTATAATCAACAATTTCATTAACTTTTATTTACTCAAAAAAATATGCAAAACTTTGAAAAACCAAAAGCGATAGACGAACAATGGTATGACACTTTTGAAAAACACGCGGCCTTTCAAGCTTATGAATACATGGATGGCGATAAAGAATACCGGGAAGAACAAAAAAAGAAATTTATAGCAGGCGAAATGGAAAATCCCGAATTGGATTATCCTAAAATCGATGTGAAAAAAATTGAAGAAACGGAACAAATTCTTCTAAAGCTTCGTAAAGACATTAAAACCCTGGAAGAAAATGAAATAGTCAGCCAGCTTTACAGGTGGCGGCTTAATGAAAAAATTGCCGAGCTTCGAATCCTAAAAGCGGCGGCCAATAAAGACATGCATCGCTTTCAAGGATATTCGGAGTTTGTCTATGGCGCGCCTTCACCTGATATATTCGCTTACACTGTGCAAAACGTTAGGAAAACCGCTGAAAAGGCCGTTGAATCGGATAATGCTGATGTTAAAAAAACCGCTCAGGAATTGCTGTCCGCTCTGCCAGACAAAATGCCTGAAGTTAAAATTCAAGAATTGCCCGATGAGCCTACCGTGCAACTGGCTAAAGAAATGACGGAAAAAGAGATGAGCGACTTGATCAACATTTCGTACAAAGACGGAAATTTTAACGCTGAAGATATCACGGCAATATTCACCCAAGCTTTGGCCGGCCTGCGCGCCGATGGCTGGCAGGTGGCGATTGACAAAAGCAGTAAAACGGCCATCAGCGTTGATCAAGAATTAAAAACAATAAAAATTCCAGAGTCGAGAAAAATGCTTTTTAATAAACTCAGGACGCTGATCGCCCACGAAATAGGCACTCATGTCGCCCGCCGAACGAACGGAGAGCGAAGCCGCTTGAAATTGCTGGGTCTGGGACTGGATCGGTATGAAAAAGGCGAGGAAGGCGTGGCCACAATGAGAGAGCAAGCTTTATCAGAAGAGCTGAATGATTTCGCCGGACTGGACGGCCATCTGGCCATCGGATTGGCATGCGGGCTTGACGACCAACCCAGGGATTTCAGAAAAGTGTATGAAATTTTGGAAAAATATTACCGGCTGAATAATTTGCTGCGAGGCAAAAAAATGGAAGAAGCCGTATCCGCTTCAACGACAATTGCTTGGAACCGCGCGATTCGCACGTTCAGAGGCACTGACTGCAAAACTCCGGGCGTCTGCTTCACCAAGGATATAATTTACCGCGAAGGCAACATTGAAACATGGAATGTCGTAAAAAATAAACCGGAAGAGATGTCGCGCTTTAGCATCGGCAAATATGATCCGGCCAATCCGCGGCACATTTGGATCCTAGATACGCTGGGAATAACCGATAAGGAATTAAATCAAGCGCAACAGACCTCCTAACCAACGCGCTCAAAGGGAGGCAGGAGGTGAAATAATTTTATAAATATGAACGAAAAACTAGAAACTTCCGGCGCTTTGGAAAAAATCAGCGCGGAAAAAATGAAAACTATAATTCAGGATGTGATCGACGACAATTTCTCGGTTTTCGACAATGAAACCATGGCCGATTACGATGCTGATTTTTCCGGCGAAGAGCCTTGTCTCATAAACATTTGGGCCAAACGAAAAGGCTATGGATTCGGCTATTTGGTTTTTCATGATTTTCTGCGCCGAGTCGGTCTTCAAAAAACATTTCTTTCGACGGATTTTACGGAAGAAGGTTCAAACCTTTTTCAAAAAGCGATGTCCGACGGCTTGATAGAAAAAGTTTCCGAGCCGAGCGGTCTGCAAAGATTGACAAGATGGAAGGTCATAAACGACCCGATTCAAAATCTGGGAAAAATAAGCGACCGAAAATGAGATTTTTCAACCAACGCGCTGAAAGGCAGGCAGGAGGTGAAGTGAATATTTTATTAATCTATAATTTATGAGTGCAGAAAATTGGGTACACGCTAGTTACATAGCAATATTTATTGGCGGTGTTATAGCCGCGTCTGGAGGTTTAGGGAGTTATTTTTTCAAAAATGCTTTGGAAAAAGAAGACTTAACAAAAAATAAGCCTGCGATTGAAATCAAAACTCAAAAGAATGATAACAAAATAAATTTTTATATAAAAAGCTCAAACGATAACGTAACTTCAATAGCGATTGATTACCCTATCTGGGGAATCGTTACTAATATAACGGATTTCAATTCAATAACTGATGCCCAAACAAAAAAAATGGACGTCATAGGATCGACTAATGGTTATTCTCAGAATAACATTGAGATGCTTCTTGAAAAGATAAAACCAAATACTTCACTCGAATTTGAAGTTTCATTTAATAAAAATGGCATGTCTCCAGAAGATTTGGATTTAACTATTGTCGATTATGACAAATATATGAGCAGATATAAACTCTCATATACTTGGGAGTACAAAGGGAAAAAATACAGCGAAATGGAATGGCATCTTACAGGGGATGATAATTTAACCATTAAACCTGCAATAGAGTATAGAGATATTTCTATTATAAAAGAAGAGGATTCAATCACTCAAACGAATGTATCACAAAGAAGGAGTTTCATAAAAGCAGACTAATCAAAAAACTTTAATAGCTACATGAAGCAACTTTAACTAATGCGTTTATAAGGAGGTAAGAGGTGAAATAAATAAGCAATAATGTTTATTATGGCAAAATATTTAATCGTTTTAGGCGCTGGAGCTAGCTATGGCTCTGACAAGCCAGCAAACACACCACCGCTTACCAATAAATTATTTGACGAATTGTGTAAATCTAATCCAGAAGGCTGGGGTAGTTTAGATGGGAAATACAAAAAATTATTCAGGCAGGATTTTGAACAAGCGATGGAACAAGTTGCAAAGGAACAACCACAGAACATGACAATTCTGCAAAGAGCAATGGCATACTATTTTTATAAATTTGAACCGTACTGTTCAAACCTATATTATCAATTAGCTAAAAAAATAAAAAAGACAACATGGGATGGGGCTTTTGTATCCTTCAATTATGAAAGACTTTTAGAACTTTCCTTGTCAAGAGTAGGGTTTCAACCATATATTGGAAATAAGCCAAAAAATTCAAACAACCTGATAGAATTATGCTTACCCCACGGGTACTGCGATATTTTCTGTACCGCTGTAAAGGCAGGATCAACAACAATTTTTTCTGGATGCAATGTTGATGGGCCAGTTAAAAAAACAAAAACGGAAGAAGAATTTGAAGGGGAAATTAAAAATAGTGTGCCACCTGTCATGAGTTATTTCGTGCCATCAAAAGTAACAATGAGTGGCACTTCTTTCATAAATCAACAAAGGAACAGATTTAAAGAACTTACCCAGACATCCTCTGTAATTGTCATTATTGGCATGCGGATTCGAAAACATGACGAGCATATTTGGGATCCTCTTTCGAGCACATCTGCCAAAATCATATATTGTGCAGGCACAAGCGCTGGCGAAGAATTTAAAGTATGGGCAGAAAAAAACAGAAAAGGCAAGGAAGATATAATGCTACAATTATACTTTAGAAATAACTTCAAACAAATATGTTTTCATTTAGGAATTATCTAATGTATAAATTTAGAATGTAACTCTCACAGTATGGCAACGCCATTAAGTAATCGTTAAATGATATAAAATTGTGAAAATAATTACTAAAATGGAAATACTAAATACACTATTACAAAAAATCAAAGAAATGGACGAAAACATTGAATCTTGCATTATAGACAATTCGATTTGTTTCTCTCGCGAATTACACGATAAACACACAAATCATCCCCTAAACATGACTAGTGCTATTTGCATTGTAGAGAAACATGATGTTAACTTATATTTATTTATCTCTGAGCAAAAAAACACGAATGGTAGCAATCAAAAATTTAGCATCCACTTAAAAGATGGGGATAACACACTTTTAAAATATTACGACAAAGACACTAAATTCGGAATACACATTCATGAATGCCCCAACGGGAAAAAGGAAAGGGCGCACAAGCCTTTTAATGGAGGAATAAATGAAATCGCACAGGATATAATTAAAATAATAAATAATATTTTATGAAGATCTTAAAAATTATTGGAGTATTCATGATCGGTATTATAATTGGATATTTTATTTTTCACAAAGAAGACTCTAACGCAAACCTTGAGTACGGCCAAACAGGCGCTCCTAAAAATTGCAAAGCAATTATTTATGAAAATTATTTTGCATATAAAATTTCTGAAAAAATTACAGCAGAAGACGCTCTCACTTCCATTTATAGGAATTGTGGTGAAAATGGCCCAGCTTGGGAAAATTAAAAAAACTATGTCCAAATCTTGCACATCTTATAACTTCCCCTTAGGCAAATACAAACATTTCAAAGGCAATATCTACGAAGTCATCGGCTCGGCCAAACACAGCGAAACATTGGAAGATTTGGTGATTTATCGCTCGGTTGAGAATCCCGACGAGCTTTGGGTTCGGCCGAAAAAAATGTTTTTTGAAGAAGTGGAAGTAAACGGAGAGAAGATTCCCAGATTCGAATTTATGGAATAAACGGCTCAGGCGAGGCCGTTTTTTGTTTTCCCCAATATAATTCGAGTTGACTTGAAAAAATGTTATAATATTTACAAAGATTATTAATTCCAACATTTGGAAATTATTATAAAAAATATGACACCTTACATTTTAATTTCAATCATTGTATTGGCAGTTATAGCGGCGCTGGTCTTTTTCCTCAAGGGCAAAAAATCAGGCGCCAAGCTCACGCCCTTAGCCGGAATTAGTTTCGCTTTCATTTTGGCGGGCATGGTTTTCGGCGAGAGCAGGATTGTTGGGTATAGCTTAATGGGCGCGGGCGTGGCTTTGGCGATCGTGGACATGATACTTAAATTGAAAAATAAATAATTTTAAAACCCCGAACAGCTGTTTAGCTGACGGGGCTTGATGGAACATCCGTTACTCGCTAAGCTTGTCCGCGCGCCGGTAGATTTTGATCGTGTCGGTTTGATCATCCGGTTTTCGCACGAATTCCTTTCGCACGATGGCGCGCAGCAAATCGAGAACGCAAACAAGTCCCGCGACCGGCATCTCCCATTCTCCGACCAGATGGTCTCCTTGCTCGCTGTCTCTCCAGAGGCTGACTTTTTCAAGACCCACGTAATAGCGGATCTTGGTCACCAGACGCAGTTTATACAGTTCAAGGTCAATCATCTCGATCCTCCTCCGTTTCCCGTTTTTGGGAATTTTTTAATGTTAACATCGGCCGCGCCTATTGTCAATCCGCAACAAAAAACAAGCCCGATCAGGCTTGCTTTTTATTTATTGAAATTATTTCTTCACAGTTTTTGTAGCCGTTTTTTTCGGCTCAACCTTCTTTACTCCAGCTTTCACTCCGCCAACGCTTAAAATTTTAATTTGCGTAAAAGGCTGCCGATGTCCGTATTTTCTTCGATATCTGGTTTTGCTTTTGTACTTGATAACATCAATTTTTTTGGCTCTGCCCTGCTCTATAATTTCCGTTTCGACTTTCTTTGAAGTGAGCGGCAGGCCCAAATCAAAATCCTTAGCTGAAGCATCAGAGACGAGCATGGCGTCAAACGAAACCTTATCGCCGGCCTGGCCTTCAATTTTTTCTATTTTCAACATTTTGTTAGGAGTAACAACGTATTGCTTGCCTCCGGTTTTTATCACTGCAATGATCATATTTTGGAAATTCGTTATATCGAAATTCGAGAATCGTTATCGAAAATCGAAATTAGAAATCGGATTATGAATACAAGAGAAATTATAGCTAATCCAATGATTTTCGTCAAGTTTTGATAACCGCGAGGCATCACTCTTTTTCCCTTAATTCTTTGGCTTTTTTATAAGCGAAAGCCATAATCAACATAAATGTCAAGAGCGCGGCCATGCCCAAAATTAAAAAAGCCAAGCCTTTGGTCTGCAAATACAGCGCCGCTCCGGCCAAAATCGCGCTGATTAACCACAAAAACACGCTGGCTCTCTTGACGCCGAAACCGGCGTCAAGCAAACGATGATGAAGATGTTTTTTGTCGGAAAAACTGAATGATTTTTTTTCCATTTTGCGCCTAATGAGCGTCCAAGCCACGTCGAGTATGGGCAGGCTGAGCAACATCAAGGTCACCGTCACTTTACTGCCTGAAATAATGGACAGCGTGCCCAACACAAAACCCGTGTACGTGCTGCCGCCTTCGCCGAGAAAAATGGACGCGGGGTGAAAATTGAAAATCAAAAAGCCCAAGCATACGCCCGCAAAAATGATCGCCAGTAAAGCCACATCCGGCTGAACATCTTTATTCATCAAGGACACCGCGAAAATAAACAGCGCGCCGATTGTCGTAATGCCGCCGACCAAGCCATCCAAACCGTCCAAAATTTTCGTGGTGTACATCATGCCCATCAGCCAAATGAAAGTGAACAAATCAGCCAAAAAAGTAACGCGGTAAGGAATGCCGTGAAACCACAATAAATCGATTTGATATTTGGCCAAATGCCAAATGCCGTCGCCGAACGGATTGGAAATCCAATCAATGCCGATGCCGGACATGCCTACCGATATTACGGCCAGGATCGGCCAAATGATTTGATATTTGGGTTTTAAATTATATTTGTCATCCAAAATCCCGCCCAACATTAAAAATGCGCCGCCGAACAGCAAGCCCCAGATGTATTTTATTAAAATGTTGCTGCCGACAAGTTCCTTGGTGAAATAAACATAAATTAAAATCACCGCGTTAAACGCCAAGAACAAAGCCAGTCCGCCCATTTTAGGAACCGGTTTATGGTGAATTTTTCTGAGGCTATTCGGATAATCCAGAATTTTTAATTTTTTCGCCAGGAAGCGAACCGTTATGGTCAAAACAACGCCGGACATAAACGCGATCGCTGCCGCGGCGATATAATCGGCGGCATTCATATTTTGCCTTTATTTTAATAAAAAAAACGCGAAATTGCAATCTACGGCGGCCGGCGGGAACGCGATCGTTCCCGCCCGTAGAGACGCGCCATGGCGCGTCTCTACGGCATACGCGCGCGCATCGGCCGCCGACAAATAAAAAAACGCCTGTCCAGCGTCCTTATTGTTTCATGTTTCATGATCCATGATCCATGCTCCATGCTCCATGACATCACAACGCCTCCGCCTTTTCCACGTGAATCTTGCCGCCAACGTCAAAAGTCACCGTGTCGCGTCTGCCGATCTGCGCGGTCAATAGATAATTGGCCAAGGCGTCATCGACTTGCGTTTGGATCACGCGGCGCAGCGGCCTGGCGCCGAATTTCGGATCAAAGCCTTGATGGGCCAAATCTCTGATCGCCTCGTCCGTCGCTTGGAAAGTAATGCCTTTTTCTTCCAATCGTTTGGCCACCTTGGCGATCAATAATTTCGCTATCGCGTAAACATTTTCTTCTGTCAGCGGTTTGAACACCATAATGCCATCGTAGCGATTCAAAAACTCCGGCCTGAAATATTCTCTCAATTCCACGTTGAGCAATTGATTTTTTATTTCTTCTATATTTTTATTTTGAGAAACCGCGTCTTGGATATAGGAACTGCCCGCGTTCGAAGTCATGATAATAATCAAATTCGTAAAATCAATCGTTCGACCGGTGTTATCAGTTAAACGCCCGTCTTCCATTACCTGCAAAAATAAATTCAAAACGTCCGGATGCGCTTTTTCTATTTCATCAACGAGCAAAACCGTAAACGGATTTTTTCTGACCGCATCCGTTAAATAACCGCCTTCTTTGGACGCGCCCGCCGGCGCTCCAATCAGACGGTAAATGCTCTCCGGCGTTTGGTATTCGGACATGTCCAGTCTGATCATGTTTTCTTCACTGCCGAAATAAATATCGCCCACGGTCTTCGCCAATTCGGTTTTGCCGACTCCGGTCGGGCCCAAGAAAAGCAAACTGGCGATCGGCCGATCGCCTTCGCGAAGCTCGGCTCTGGCGCGACGCAAACTTGACGCGACCATTTTCACGGCTTCTTCCTGCCCGATGATTCGGTGATGTATTTCTTCTTCTAGATTCAATAATTTACTGGCTTCTTTTTGCGTTATTTTCGAAACAGGGATCGAAGTTTTCTCACTGATGAATTTGGCCACATCGTCGCCCGTGACGATTTGATTTTCTCCGCGCTCCTTTCTCACGGCAATGCCCACTTGTTCTATGATTTCCAAAGCCTTTTGCGGCAAATATTTATCATGAAGATAACGGGAAGACAAAACAACCGCTTTATCCAAACTGTCATATGAAAAGAAAACCTTGTTGGCGTATTCGATCGGTCCGCTCTTGGCCTCAAGCACCTGAATCGCTTCGTTTATTTCCGGTTCCTCCACTTTAATATTTTGGAACGAACCGGCCAGCGAGCTGGCCTCGATGTTCGCGAAATCAGCCGGCGTGGTCGTGGCCACGGAAAAGAATTGCTTACTGGTTAAAATATCGGCCAGAACCTCTCCCAAATCCAAACCCGCTTCTTGCCCGGCCGTAATGCCGATCATGTCGTGAATATTTTCAATGGCTATAACTATATTTCTCGCGCGAGACGCTTCAGCCATGGCTTGAAGCAGCCGCTCTTCCGCCTGAGCCGGCGTGGCGCCGCTGACCAAATACGGCACGGATAAACTGACCAAGCGCTTATCTTTTAACATATCCGGCACATCGTCGGCGATCATCTTTTGCGCCAAGCCTTCCAAAATTGAAGTCTTGCCCACCCCCGAAAAACCCACAAGAAGCGCGCTGCTTCTCGAGCCTTCGATGATTCTGAAAATTTCTTCGAATTCTTTTTCGCGGTCAACGCACGGGAAAAGCGCGCCGACTCTGGCCGCTTGCGTCAAATCACGGCTGATTTGATTCAAAAACGGCGTGGCCGTGGCGGTCATGGCGCGATCAATGCCGCTTTTGCTTTTCAATCTGGCGCGAGAGCGATATCTTGAAATCTGCCCGATCAATTGATTTTGAATTTTTATCCACACCACCACATTGAACAATTTCTGCCTGTTCAAGTCCAAATCAAGCAGCAGCTCGCCGATATAATCTTTTTCCAAATCGACAAAAAGCTCTTTAATCGTAAACGCGGCGGCCAAATCGGTCACCTCAACTTTTACTTTATCGTCCATCATGGCTTGCCAATAAGCCATGATCAAAATTTTCTTGGCGGTCAATGACAAACGCGGCATTCCCCCGACCGCGGATCGCTGAGACAAAATATTATTGATCTTTTCCTGAATGACTTCTTTATAAAGTCCCAGTCGGCTAAAAATTATCATGCCGGGCTGGCTTTCCGGCAACACGTAAAATAGGCGCAATTCGCCGATTTGAGGTTCGCTGACGCTTTGCGCCGCGAAAAATGCTTTGTCTATCAACATTGATGTTTGATCGTTGTAGGATTTGGCAACGTCGATCAAATCGCTTTTCGGCCTGGCCAAAACATCTTGCCAATCCGTGGGCAACGAAGAAAACAGCGAATCTTCGTCTCTGTACTCTTTTTTCAAAACTTTGAATTTGGGATCGGTTTCCTGATCAATACGATAATACAAATACAAGTCGCCGACGACTGTCAGCCAAAAATAAAATTTTTCAAAACTCGGCTGACGAAACCAATAGTCGAAGGAATACGCCGGCGCGAAATCCAATTTGTAAAGCTGCCAAAACAAAATGAAAAAACCGCTCAAGCCCAGCAGGATCAAAATGATATTGATGGCCGCCTTGATTGACTTGGTGAATTTTTCATAATAAATGCTCCAAGTGTCGATTCTCTTGCCCCAATAAAAAACTTTATTTTTGAAAAATAAAACCGCGCCCAAGCCTTGGCAAACTCGGCACGTTTTGTCTTCGATCACGCCGGCGCCTTTGCAAGCGTCGCAGACTAAAAACGGCAATTTTTTCAATGGTTTTTTTTCAGTCATGTGAATTTATTTAAAAACCGGCAAACCCAAATTGGCTAGGATCATCATTAAAACGAAAATCGGAAAAATAAGACGAATTAAAAAAACAAACGCGTAAAACACCGCCAAAAAGCAAAAACCGATAAAGCGAATGACAACCATGGCGAGGCGCACGAACAAACTGACCAGCCTCCCCTGCCAATCCGTCTGGCCGAACATCGGGGTAAAAATATTTTTGGCCCAAAGCGTCAAGGCCATGTTTTCATTGGCGTGTCGCAGATTATTGCCCAAACTTCTCCATCCCTTGGCCAGACCTTTCGTGTACCACCAAATCGGAAAATAAAAAACATCTCCAATCAGATCCTTGAAGAAAAATTTCAGCGATTTCAAAAACAGACTTTGCTCCATAGAATTTGTTTCGTCTACTATATTATAACATAAAAACAAAGAAACAGAGAAACGCGGGTAGCGGTGGCGGTCTTGTGTAGGGACAGGTCACTGCCATGTCCTCGAATAGGCGATAATAATCCAAATTTATCGGCACCGAGTCGTAGGAACACAAAATTTTGTATTCCTACGACGCCTAATCCATTAAGTAAGATGAAATTTTTGAAATGAAATCATCAAAATCCTCCTGATTGTGTTTCAAATCCACCTTGTCGTAATCAATGGTCAAAACCGGCGCGACTTTGAAATTCTCCGTCCACTCCGCATAAAGTTTGTTAAGCGACTCGACATATTCCCTGGAAATCAAATTTTCGAATTCCCGACCGCGCTTTTTCACCCGCGCCATAATGGTTTCCGTCGAGGCCTTCAAATAAATCACCACGTCCGGAGCGGGTAAAATATTCAAACAGATTTTGTAAAATTTTTGATAAACTTGCCAATCCCGAGTGGAAATAAAACCTTGGAGAAACAAGTTTTTGGCGAACACTTCCGAATTCTCATATAAACTGCGATCCAAGATCACAGAGCCGGGATTGATCGACAAATTATATTGATCCTCCAGCCGTTTTGATAAAAAATAAAGCTGGGATAAAAACGCCCACTTGTTCATGTCCTGGTAAAAATCAGCCAAGTAAGGATTTTCCACAGCCGGCTCGACATAAGACGACCAGTTGAAATATTCGGCCAATTTTTTCGACAAAGTTGTCTTGCCCACGCCGATATTGCCGGCGATGGCTATAAACTTTTTCATACCGCTAATTTGCTGTTAGTTACAAATTACATTCACCTATAGCTTTAATCCTGAGAATCTTGTAATTCCTGCCTGCTCCTCGAGTCTGAGCGACCTCGGAGTCGAAGACCGGCAGGCAGGCGTAACAGATGACCTAGAAGCTTAATAGCGGATTGTAATTCGTAACAAATAACCTGAAAGCTAAATAATCGATTGTAATTCGTAACATTAATCATAATAAATCGTCCTATCCTGCGAATCATTATCCAAATACGCGTTAAAATAATCATCCCCGCCCACGGTCACGTAAAGCGAAGGCTCCAATTCCTTGATGAACATGGACGGCTGATTTATCATTTCTCCGTATTCATAACTGATGGTTCTGATCGGATAAATCATGGATAGTTCCTCCTTCGCCCGAGTAACGGCCACGTAAAAAAGCCGGCGCTCTTCTTCGAGCTGCGCCCGATCTTCCATTGATTTATGATGAGGGAACGCGCCGTCGCAAAGGCCTATAATAATGACATATGGCCATTCCAGGCCTTTGGCCTGATGGATGGTGGACAAGACCACTTCATCTCGCGCCTCGGCGTCATTACGCCGATAACTTTCGCTGAGCATCACGTCGGTCAGCAGATCTTCGAGTTTTTCATAAGTGACCACGAAATTCATCAGCTGCCTGATGTCGTCGAGCCGGTCGCGATAGTTTTCAAAAACATTTCTGGCGTACTCTTTGTAATCCAAATCCAAAACGCATTTGATCATGTCCGCGATGCCGCGATTGTTTTCCTTTATTTCAAACATTTTTCTCAAAATATTGTTCAAATCATTCCAGCTGGCGCTCGCCCTCGAGCCGACCTGAATCTTAGTCGCCAAAACTTCGTTCAAACTTTCGAACTTTTGAATTTTTTTCCAAATAGCGTCCGCGTTTTTCACGCCAATGCCTTCGCGCATTTTCAACAAACGCTTCCAGGAAATCTCGTCCCTGAAATTTTGAATGATTTTCAAATATGAAACAATGTCTTTGATATGAGCCTGCTCGAAATAACGCAAACCGCCGCGAACGACATAAGGAATGTTTCTTTTGCTCATTTCCAGCTGCAATTCCGCGGATTGAAAAGTCGAGCGAAACAAAACCGCAGCCTCGCGCAAAGCTCGGCCTTTGTCTTTGATTTCCAAAATCCTATTGACCACCATGCTAGCCTGCTGATAAACGTCGCGCGCCGGAATGAGAATCGGCAAAATGCCATCGGGTTTATGAGTATTCAAATTTTTCCTAAATTGATCCTTGTTTTTTTCAATGCTGGCGTTGGCCAGATCCAAAATCTGCGGAGTCGAGCGGTAATTGGTTTCCAATTTGTAAATTTTTGCGTTTTCAAATCTTTTGGGAAAATTCAAAATGTTTTTTATATCCGCGGCGCGAAAAGAATAAATGCTCTGCGAATCGTCGCCGACCACCAAGACATTTTGATGAACGGACGCCAATTCGTAAATTATTTCCGCTTGAATATGATTGGTGTCCTGATACTCATCCACCAAAATATAATGGAATCTCTCTGATAATTTGGTTTTGGTTTCCGGGAATTTTTTGAGCAAATCCAGCCACTTGGTCAAAAGATCATCAAAATCCATCAAGTTGGCCGATTTTTTCTTTTCCTCGTAGGAGGCCGCCACGTCATCGATTTTATGGCTGACAAAATCGGGATAGCCGTAAATCTCCTCGGCCACTTCCAGCACGGGTTTTCTCGTGTTAAAAGCGAATGAAATTATGGAATGAACCAAATCGGCTTTGGGAAAATCGTGGCCTTTGGTTTTTATGCCGAAATCTTCATAAACCGATTTCAATAATGTCACGCTGTCGTCTTGATCCAAAATATTAAAATTGCTTTGATAACCCAGCTTAGCCGCGTATTGTCTTAAAATCACGTTGCCGATATGGTGAAACGTGCCGGCCCAAAACTTCTTCGGCTCAAAGCCCAGCAATTTTTTTATTCGCTCCATCATTTCATTGGCCGCTTTATTGGTGAAAGTGACCAATAAAATATTTTCCGGCGAAACGCCTTTTTCAATCAAATACGCGACACGATAAACCAAAGTTCTGGTTTTTCCGCTGCCCGCTCCGGCCAAAACCAAAGCCGGCCCGTCCGCTTCGCTGACGACCTTGTATTGTTCTTCGTTCAGTTCCTTTTTAAAATCTATCATATTGAGTATACGAGATTACAGATTTGCGTACAGATTATACGAGATAATTCCAATCTGTATAATCTCGTATGTTTATCTGTAATCTCGTAACCTCAATTCACTGAGAACTCGCAGCCGCAATAATTCTGCCTATGAAAATGTTCCTTATCGCAAATCTCGCAAGACTTTTTGAACCCGTCTCCCTTTCTCCAAATATTATCAATAAATGTCACTCCGTACATGGCCGCCATTTCATGGCCGATTTCATTGATCAATTCCGCCGGTTTGTGCGGACTGACCGTCAGGGTCGCGGCGATGGCGTCAAATCCGTTTTCGCTCGCGACTTGAGCCGTTTCCGACAATCTGAGCGTAAAATCGACTTCACAGCGCTTGCCTTTCTCCGGTTCTTTTTCCAAACCTTTGATTTTTTCCAACCAGGCGCCATGATCGTATTCTCCTTCGATTAAATTCACATCGTATTTTTCGCAAAGTTTTTTCGCTTCGCTTAATCTCAAATCATATTCTTCTTTGGGAAAAACATTGGGATTATAAAAAAAAGCGGTTACATCCCACCCCATTTCTTTTAATTTTTCAATAACATAACCGCCGCACGGAGCGCAGCAGATGTGAAGCAATACTTTCATAAACTCTAAATTCGAAATCCTAAACAATATCGAAATTCCAATTTCCCAATGTTCCAAACGTTTGGAATTTAGTGTTTTGAAAATTAAAATTTGTTTAGGATTTAGAGATTAGTGTTTAGAATTTTTTATTATTCTTCTCTTCTCAAAAGCAATCCCGTCAGAGTCGTCACCAAAGTGTACAACAACGCGCCCAAAACCGCCGCCCAAAATCCGCTGACCGCAAATCCTTTGATGAATGTGGACACAAGCCAGAACATCAGGCCGTTGATGATTAAATTGGACAAACCAAGCGTTAAAATGGTGATCGGCAAAGTTAAAAGTTTGAGAATATTTCCGATAATCGCGTTGACTATTCCCAAAATAAGCACGAGGATCAAGGCGATGTAAAATTTTTCTACGCCGATACCCGGCACCAAATACGCAATGGCCAATAGCCCGAGAGCGTTCAGCAGCCAAGTTAAAATTAGTCTCATATTTTCTCCTGTAGCATGAAACATGAATCACGCTTTTAATGATTATCCAGTCCATTAAACGTCTTCCAAAGCATTGCGCCTATCTCGTCAGCCAACGCTTTCGCTTTCTGAAAATCACCCACAATCTCAATATAGCCTTCTTCTTTGGCAAAATCCATTAAATAAACGGATTCCTTCAGCGAACCATAAGCGATTTCCAAAAAATTTCGATGCACTTTATTTTTTATTCTGGCGTATCCTTCAATATAATTTAATATAACCGACAAAGCCGATCTCCTCAATTGAGAAGTAACCCCATATAATTCCTCTATAGGAAAACATTTTGAAATTTTATAAACCAAATGCACATACTCATTCATCTTTTGTCTCATTATCCCATGAAATGTATTTTCATCTTCCATATTGTTTCATGATTCATGTTTCATGATTCATGCTTTATGACTTCCTAATCGCCGCGGCAAGACTTTTCCAGAAATGCACATCATCAAGCGCCTCAAAAAACGCTGCCGTATGCTCCCGGATAAGTTTTTCATTGGCCAGATAAATCAGCTTGGCGAGCCAATAATAAACGATAAGCAACATGATGATCAAATACAATCCTCCCCAAAACCACTTGTTGTTCAATGTCCAAAAAGAAACATTCACTTTCGCCACTTGCGAATATTGCCGGCCGTAAAAATCATACGCCTTCAGTCTGACCAAATAATCTCCGTTGTCGAGCGTGCGCACCAGGTCGCGGCCTTCGTATGAAAAATCGTCGCTAAAATCCCACTCAAAAACCAAATTCGCTTCATTCAAATTGTTTATTTTCGGTTCAAAATAAAAAGTGTTCCAATCAAGCTGTTTGATTCTGACGTAAACATTGCCGTCGCTTTGCATGCCGACTTGAGACGAAACAAACACTGCCGCGGCCAGCCAGGCGACCAGAAAAATAATTAAAATTTTTATTTTTGTTTTCATTTTGATTTTAGAAATTCGCCACATCGAAATTCGATATTCGTAAGCGAAACGGGAAATTCGAAATTCGGAATCAGTCCTCATGATAATTTTCCCATGTCTGTCCCAGCTTGGTCAACTGCCTGCAACATTTATCATATAAATCGATCAATTCTAAACAGGCGTCTCGACTATAAAATTTATTATAAAGATCCTTACACACCGATACATGATGAATTATTTCATTTGATTCACCCGCGCAATCGTTCAAATATTTTCTCCAATTTTTCTTTTGATATCTTTTTGCAAATCCCTCCGCGATTAACGCCGGAGCCGCCTTGGAAGCTCTGCGCATCTGGCTCGCCAAATCAAATTTTTCATCATCAGGCAAAACCGGCACAATTTTTTCATGAACAATCAACATGGCTCGATATAAATTCTGATAAACATTCAAATCCAAAAAACTCTTAATTGGTCCATATCGACGATTTTCGACGCCCGAATTTCCATTACGATTTTCGATTATCGACATAACGAATTTCAATTTATAATACTCTTAAGATTTTTAAGGCATGCTCAAAACCTTTAATGGCTTTGGCCGCTTCGCCGCGACGCAATTTGTAATCCGATTCATGCACGATTGTGTTTCTCAATTTATGCGCCCACCAAACATTTCTCAATTTTTCGTATTTGTAACAAGCGACTTTCAAACGTTGACCCAGGGTCTCGCCGGGCATGATCATTCCTTTCAAAACGAAATCCAGTAAATTATCCGCCTCGATAATCGCCACTCGCCACATGGCTTCGCTGTCTTTTGAAATCAAACTTTCAATTTCCACCCACTTGTCTTGTATTTGTTTGACGTCAATGTCTTCCGGCGGCCGGCGCCTGACCACAAACAAAATAATGACCACGACAAAAATCACTATCGCGCCGATTAAAACGTCCAGCCATGAAAACTGCCAAGTTATGTCAAACATAAATTCATAAATAAATAAACAAAGTTGTCATCTCGACCGCAGTCGTCCGAAGCCGCGGCGAAGGATGACGGAGCGGAGAGATCTTTTCCAATTTTATTAAAAAGATTTCTCCATTTCGTTCTCCAGCCTGGCCGAGGGGTCGAAATGACAAAGACTATTATCGCTTAAAAACTCTGTTCAAACTGATGCGCCACTCTCAAAATGGTCGCTTCATCGAAATAATTGCCCAAAATCTGCAAACCGGTCGGGAATTCCCCGACTTGATTCATGGGCACGGAAATGGCCGGCAACCCGGCCACGTTCGCGGACACCGTGTACACATCGGCCAAATACATTTGCAAAGGATCCTTCACTTTTTCACCGATTTTAAACGCAATGCTCGGCGCGGTGGGCATTATGACCGCGTCGACTTTTTTGAAAGCCTTGGCAAAATCATGTTTGATCAGGGCTCGAACTTTTTGCGCTTGTTTGTAATACGCATCGCTGTAGCCTTCGGACAAAACATACGTGCCCATCATTATTCTTCTTTTAACTTCTTCTCCGAATCCGGCTTCTCTGGTTTTCAAGTACATGTTCATCAAATCGTCCGCTGCCGCTCTTTGCCCGTATTTGACGCCATCATATCTGGCCATATTGGAAGAGACTTCGGCTGACATTAAAATATAATAAGCGGCCAAACTGTATTTGAAATAAGGCAATTCCACTCTTTTTATTTTCACTTTCAATTGTTCCAAAATCTTAATCGACTTTTTCAAATCATCAAAAACATTTCTATCCAGACCTTCGAAAAAACTTTCTTCCGGCAAGCCGATGGTCAGGCCTTTGAGCGGCTTTTCCAAATTTTGCAAAAAATCGTCTTGTCTGGAAACCGAAGTGGAATCAAACCTGTCTTGTCCATAAATGGTTTGCAAAATCATGGCCGCGTCTTCGGCCGTTTTGGCCAACGGCCCCACTTGGTCTAAGCTCGAAGCCATGGCCGCCACGCCATAGCGAGACACTCGGCCGTAAGTCGGTTTCAAACCCACGCAGCCGCACAGCGCCGCCGGTTGCCGCACCGAGCCGCCGGTATCCGTTCCCAAGGCTCCCAAACATTGATCATCGGCCACGGCCGCAGCCGAACCGCCTGATGAGCCTCCGGCCACGCGTTCCGGGTTAAACGGATTTTTAACCGCGCCGAAAGCGGAATTCTCGGTGGACGCTCCCATGGCGAATTCATCCAAATTCGTTTTGCCCAAATATACGGCATTCTGCTCGTTCAATTTCTCAATAACCGTCGCGTTGTACGGCGCCACGTAATTTCGCATAATCTTTGACGCGCAAGTGCAATGAACATCTTCAATCAAAATAATATCCTTGATCGCCAAAGGAATGCCTTCCAAAGTTTTCAGAGGCAGTCCGCTTGAAATTTTTTCATCGACAACTTTGGCGCGCGCCAGCGCGTCGCCTTCCATGACAGTTAAAAAAGCGTTTATCTCGGGCTGTCTTTTTTCTATTTGTTTCAAACAATCCTTGATCAATTCCGCGCAAGAAAATTCTTTTTCCCGCAGACCTCTTTGAGCTGATTTGATTGTTAATTTATTAAGCATAGTTACAAATTACATTCGACTAATTAGCTTCCAGGCTGTTGTTACAAATTACATTCGCCCCGCAGGCGCCTTAATGCAAATTCAAAATCCTTCTAAATCTCAATGTTTTTTTCGCAAATAACGCAAGTATTCCCAATTTTAAACCTGTTTGTCCGAGATATCCATGGACTTGCGCAAAATCATTGTTCGCAAAACTCTCTCCCCTTTTTATTTCCAAAACAATTTTCTCTTCGATGATGAAATCCGGCACATAACAACCTATTCTTTCGTCTCTATATTTGATAGAAATTGTCTTCTGACTGACGCAATTTATATGTGAATCCTTAAACGCTTTTTCCAACGCCCGTTGATAATATTTTTCTTGCAATTGTCCGCCCAATTCGGAATGGACATTTTTCAGCGCCCCCACGATTTTAAAACTGAGATATTTATAAATAATTTTACTTTCTTTCATTTTAATTTCTCCTAAAAATATTGTAATTCGTAACATTTATTAATCGGCCACCCAGATCATTGTACTTCGTAACAAATTACCTGAAAGCTTCACAGAATATTGTAATTCGTAACACTCATTTTTTCCCCCGCATCACTCCTTGCACCCTAATCTGCCCACTCTCAACTTCCGGCGCCTGACCGAGTAATTTTTCCGCCGAATAAATCAAATGAACTTCGTCCTCGCGACTGACATTGCTCAAGCCGGTGATATGCGAAACCGGTTCGATATTGCTCAAATCGATTGACTTTAATTCTTCGAAATATTTGAAAACTTCACCGATTTGCTTGGCGTATTTTTCTTTTTCTTCCTCGCTTATCCCGAGCCTGGCCAAGATCGCCAGCCTCTCTATCAACTCCTTATTTATCATAAAATTTCGATTTGCTTGAAGTAAGAAATCTATTGGAATTATAGCACATTTTCATGAAGCATGGAACATGCCTGCCCGCCGTAGCTTAAGAGCGAAGGCGGGAAGCATGGAGCATGAAACAGAGGCAGATAAGCTATGTTTTCGTAAATTTTGTAAATTCCTGTAGTTTCGCAGTCAAAATTCGTAACTATTCGTAATTATTAATAATGAATTTAACTGGATTTGATTTGTAATCATTTGCAATTTATTTTTTACTAAAATAAGCTAAAAAAGCTCAGAAACATTGACTAAAATTAGATTTTATGCTATTATAATATGTTATTCTGCGCGAATCAGCCGGACAAAACAAAGCTTTTCGCGACAGAATATTGTTTTTCACGCGGTGGAAACCGCCAAATTAGGAGGGAAGGATGAATCTGCTGAACGAGATCACTCGATTCACCTGCAATCTGTTCGACGACGACGACCGCGACCCCGAGTTCTTCGGAATGCACGAGGTCGGGCGGCGCGGCGACGCTCTGCCCTTCATCGGGGACGTCGCGCGGCAGATCGCGGACGAGGACGGAGACGGAGACGATGAGTTCGTCTACCGGCCCAACGCCCCGATCGAGGGGCCGCTTCCCCGCCGGTCGGCCGATCCGCCCGCGGCCAAGCCCATTTTCTGCTCGGTCATCCCTCCCTTCACCAACCGCCCGACGAAGCGGGGCATGTACCAGCGCACTCGCAGTCTGCCCGCGGACTCGCTCCGCGAGTGCAAACCCCGACGGGACTCGAACTGGAAGGACTCCGGGGCTGAGCGCCAGTTCGTCCGTCACACGGGACGCCGCGGACGGATCATGACCATCCGCGACCCCGCGCTCGTCGACAACGACGCGATCGGTTAGCCCACCTGTTCTTTCCCACCTTTCGCCCAACCTCATTCGTTGGGCTCCAATCCTTGCTTGATATAATCACATAGCGGGCAAAGATCGGAGATTGTTCCGAAACACCCACCATGCTTCCCGCTGAGAGCGGGAAAAGAGGAGATGCTAGATGAAACGGATGATCGTGTGTCTTATGGTTGTTCTTCTGGCCGCAAGCTGCGGCAACAGCGCGTCCACCCGCAAGGTGGAAACCGACGCCGGTCCCGCGCTCGAATGCGGGGAGGGCACCATCAAAGTGGACGGAGAATGCCGTCCGAAAGACGAACTCTGCAACGGCATCGACGACGACGGGGACGGAGTGACGGACGAACAGTGCGTCATCCCTCCCAGCAACGTGGCCTGTGGCGCGGGTACCATCCTCGTAGATGGGGAATGCGTTCCCCTGCCAAATCAGGACTACGATGAGGACAACGACGGCTTCTCGCCGTTCGAAGGCGACTGCAACGACGACGATCCGACCATCAACCCGACGGCGACCGAAGTCTGTGATGAACTGGACAACAATTGCGACGGGCAGGTAGACGAGGACGATCCGTCGCAGGACGATTTCTGCATCTCGATGAACCAGTACAACGGCAATTACGTTGCCGTTCAGGGTACGGAGAGGTGCCATGGGATCGCCGGCATGATCTGCACGCCGCTACCGGTCGAGCTATGCCGGCAAAACGCAGAAATCTGCGACAATGCTCTCGACGACAACTGCGACGGCGTGGTGGACGAGGGCTGCGACCCCGACTTTGACTTTGACAAAGACGGCTTCAGTCCGTTCGACGGAGACTGCGACGACGACAACCGCGACATCCATCCGGATGCCATCGAAAGCTGCAACGGCCTGGACGACGACTGCGACGGCCAGATCGACGAGGGCTACCCGATCCAGTTTTTCCTCCGCGACGCGGATGGAGACGGGCACGGAGATCCCGAAAACATGATTCAGGCCGCCGACTGTCTCTCCGCGCCGTACGGATACATCGACTGGATCGTCGACCTTGACAACGACTGCGACGACAGCGACAGTCACGTCAACCCCGCGGCCATCGAGTACTGCAACAACATCGACGATGACTGCGACGGCGCGACCGACGAGGACGACCCGGATATGGGTATTGCCTGCACGGCCGTGCTGAGTCTGCACGACCACGACGTGCCGATCCTCGGCGTCAACCTCTGTGAGAACGGAGAGATGCTGTGCACGCCTCCGCCGCTGGAAGAATGCCAGCTGCAGACGGAAATCTGCGGCGACATCTACGACAACAACTGCGACGGGCAGGTGGACGAGGACTGTGAAGAAGATGGGGCCCCGCACTACTGCGAGCCGGTCTACACCAACTACGGCATCCTGATCGGCTACCGCGGCTGTTGCGGCGCCAGCCCGCTGACTACTACTCATCCCGAAGCGGGCATGTTGATCAAGACGCATGAGTACAGCTCAGTGTACTACTACGCCAGTGACGGATTCAGGTATGTCTTCCCGACTACGCTCGAGCTAGATTCCTGGTACTCTCCCCTCGACGAATACGGCATCCCCGTTTCGCCCAACGAGGAGATCTGCCAGCAGGTCTACGACGTTTCACTCCTTGTGTTGGCATCGATTCCAATGGGCATGAAAAACGTCACCCTTCGTCCCGGAGCATTCGTCACCGGAAGCACGACGGACTCGAGCCAGCGCTACGTGGTGGATCACTGCGCGACGCGGAAAGAAGTCGATCCGATCACCGTGCTGGATGAGATCTACTCGTCCAACTACGGGTCGACCGCCTGGGAGCGAACGCACCCGGTGTGGAATGTCATGTGGGGCATGTACACGACCGGTCAGACAGTCACCTCCGCCGATAATTTCGACTGGCTGGAAACATACCAGTCGGCAACCATCGAAGAGGAGCTGGGAATCAGCGGGATGTGCGTCGACCAGGACGGCGACGGCTACAGCCCATTCGCGGGCGATTGCGACGACGGAAATGATTCGCTCTTTCCCGGCGCGCAGGAACTCTGCGACGGGATTGACAATAACTGCGACGGCGAAACCGACGAAGATTTCGCCGAGTATCTCGGCCAGCCATGCAGAGGATACGCCCGTAACGGTGAATTCCTCGATGGCTACTGTTCCGAGATCGGGACAGTCGTTTGCCATAACAACCTCGCGCTCAGGTGTTCATCCGCTGACGAAAATTCGCGGTGGACAACCGATTACAACTGGTCGTTGCCCGAAGTCTGCGGCAACAGCCTCGACGACAACTGCGACGGGCAGGTGGATGAAGGCTGCGACCAGCCGCCGGACGGAGTGAGCTTCTGCGAAGTCGACGATGACTGCGCGGATGCCGCCTGGGGCCAGTACTGCGTGTATTCGCTAGTACTGGATGCCAGCTTCTGCCAGGCTTGTCGGCAAGACGTCGACCCCGTGGACATGTCTCAATGGGAGTCTGTCGGATGCGGTGGTCAGACGCCAATCTGCGCATGGGGAGTCCAAACCGTACCCGTAAGCGATGCGTTTCCCGATGGGTATGCGCCGTTCTACTGGTGCGTGGAATGCGTCCTCGACACGGACTGCACACCGGGGTTCATCTGCTCGCAAGACAATTTCGTCTGCGAGCAGCAAGCCGCCGCCGCGACTTTGACTGTCGATGTCGCCGGCATGCCGGCTTCCGGCAATACCTACGTCAAAGGCACTGACGGAGTTCCGGCCGTAGGATTCATCTTCACGGCCGGCGATTCCGCTGACGCGCTGGTCAATTCCGTGAAATTGACGGTGTACCTCGACAACAACCAAAACGGCTTTAGCGATACCGCGGATGTCGATGACACTTCGGGCGCCCAAAACGTTTTGGCGACAGTCACCATCTACGACGCAGGGACTCCGACAACCCCGCTGGCCGACGCCAAGAACCTGACAGTCAATGCCAGCGACATCACCGTTCAGTTCGACTCGTTGAACTGGACAGTCCCATCAGGCAGTACAAAAGCTCTGTTGGTCAAAGCGACGTTGTCGACCACAGCTCCTTTGAGCGGAGATGACGACGATTTCGCCTTGACGATCCAGGAGTCTGGCGATGTTGACGCCGAAGATGGCAATGGCACGGCGGTCAATGTCGTTCTGCAAAACGGCAACCAGGAACCGGATGTCTGGCAAACCGCAACCGGTGGCGGCATCCTGGACCTGACCGAAGCAACAAGCACACCCGTCTCATCCTTGCTCGTGGCCGGCACCTCGAACAACCTGGTTTCCGTGGTCGAATTCGCTTCGACCGGCGAAGCCTTCATCGTCGAGAGAATGCAGGTCTACGATGCCGACGGCAATGGCTATGATGAGATCGGTGCCGTCAGAGTAAGCTATACGAACAGCCTCGGCGAGACCGAAGCCAAGGCCGCGATCCCGGACATGAACGGGATTGCAATTTTCAACAACTTGGACATCTATGTCCCGAAAGATGCGGCCGCGGATGTCCGGATCTTTACGGATCTGAACACGGTCGCGGGTAGCGCGGACAATGGCGATTCAATCAGACTCACGGTGGCCGAATCCGCGAACTTCAGAGCGGTCGGACGAGAGTCGGGGGTCGTCGTCATCGACACGGCGGCTGCAGCTGACCCTGAGGTCAACAGCCACTACGTGTTCGAGTCCGTACCGAGTGTTGCCTTCGCGGTGGACACTCCGTCCGGAAATCTGATCCCGAGCGCCAACACTTTGTTGGCTAAATTAGCGGTCACCGCTGACGGCGCGAAGGACATCACGTTCGACGCGGCTACCGGCGATATTACTTTCAAGATCAGCTCTTCTTGCGCCGGCACGGCGACAGGAGATGTTTACTTGAAAGACGCAGATGGAACCACTTTGGCTACACCCACCGCTATCGCTCCGTGTTCCGCCACCAGCGTTAAGTTCCTTTTCGAAGATGTTACCACCGACTGGAGAGTTCCGGCCGGCGAGACCAAGTACTTGTATGTTTGGGGTGATACGTCAATGATGACGTCTCAGGGCGATTCCATCCAGCTCTGGTTGGATGACGCTTCAAATGCAAACTTCACTTGGAGCATCAACGGAATCGGCACTTACCAACATGCTGACATCCTCTTTAGAGGCGATAAGTATGGCGGTCTGTTGCTCAAGCCATAGAGCGCCCTTTTCCGCCCAACCGTCCATGACGGTTGAGGCAAGGAGACACGAAAAAACGCCTTCCGGATCACTCTGGAAGGCGTTTCTAATTTTAAAATCACCATTGACATATTCCTCAAACTGTGCAAAAATATGAATTCCGCGGATAATTGCCATTCAAGCCTTGTTTATTTGCTAAAATAAGCGGGGCTTGGGTAGTAATTCGTGTTCAACGGCTTTCCAATAGGAGGGAAAAAGCCATGAAACACTTCGGTTGCTTGTTCGCGTGCGTACTGGTTCTGGGCTGCGGCGACAACGGCAGCAAGCCACAACTGGGCGATGCCCAGGACGTCGCCGTGTTCGATTTCTCGGGCAACGACCTCCAAGAGACGTTCATGCCCGACACGTCCGGCGACGTCAGCGCCGCCGAAGTCACGAGCGACGCGACCATCGAGGACGCCGGCGAGGACTCGGCCATCGAGGCCGGTTCCGACCTGCCGACGCAAGACATGATCGAAGACGCGCCGGTCGAGCTGTGCGGCAATGGAGCGCTCGATCCGGGCGAGCAGTGCGACGGCGTCCCCGCGGACGACGTCAACTGTCAGACGCTCGGCTTCTACGCCGGGCACCTGTCCTGCGCGGACTGTTCGTTCGACACCAGCCAGTGCTCGAACGAAGTGCCCCCGACCTGCGGGGACGGCAACGTGGACGCGGGAGAGGACTGCGATGGCGACAACCTCGCGGGATCCTACTGCACCTCGCTCGGATGGGAATTCACGGGCGGTTCGCTCGCCTGCCTCGACTGCGCCTTCGACGCCAGCGGCTGCACTCCCCAGTGCGGCAACGGCGTCTGCGAGCCGGAAGAGTCCTACGACTCATGTCCGGACGACTGTCCGCAACCATGCCTGGAGGCGCTCGTCATGGCCTTCGCGGCCGACGGTCCGCAGAACCTGGTCATGAACGTGAATGCGCACGTGGCCAGAATCAGCTTGTCCGCCATCGGCGAGAACGCGGTCGTGGACACGTTGACGTTCCGCGTCGCGGTCCAGATCGCCACGCCGGACAGCGACGTGGAGACCTGGCGTCTCAAGACGGAGACCACGCTCGTGATCGCCGACTACCTGGCCGATCTCTCGGGCGATGAGAACGGCTTAGTGATCTTCAACATCAACAACCCGCTGACAATCACTCCCGGCGCGCCGAGGACGCTGGACATCTTCGTCAACACGGCCGAGATGGACGCGGCAACCGACACCCTTCAGCTGTGGCTCGTAACGGGCTGCGGCGAAGAGGTGGAAGGTCCGTTGCTGATCAAGTAAAAACAAGTCCGGCCAAGCCCGGACACAACACGAAAAAACGCCTTCCGGTCAGTCTGGAAGGCGTTTGAAATTTTAATTTTTTTTTATTTAAGCAATTTCAAAAATTCCTTTTCATCAATAATCTTCACTCCCAACTTCTTCGCCTTACCGAATTTCGATCCCGGCTCAGCTCCGGCCACGACCAAATCAGTTTCCTTGGACACCGAACCCGAAACATTGCCGCCCAAGCTTTTGACTTTTTCTTTGGCCTGATCGCGAGACATGGATTCCATGCTGCCGGTCAAAACAATGGTTTTTCCGGTCAAGGCTGATTTTTTCAATTTGACCGGCGGAATCAATTCCACTCCCCTGTCTTTAAGCTCGAGCAATTCTCTTATTTCACTCTGCTCGTGGAAAAAGCCATAAACGCTTTGAGCCACTTTTTCCCCGATCCCTTCAATGTCTTCCAATTCCTTGACTTTTTTTGAGGATATTTTTTTAATCAAATTTGAAATTTCTTTTTCCGGAAAACTTCTCGCCAATTCCTCGGCCATTTCTTCTCCCACAAAACGAATGCCGAGCGAGAATAAAAACTTGTGCTCCGGAACTTTTTTGCTTTTTTGAATGGCTTCCACCAGTTTTTCGGAAGACTTTTCCGCGAATCTTTCCAGCGGCTGCAAATCGCCGATTGTCAATTCGAAAAAATCCGCGGCCGAGCTGATCAAGCCTTCATTCATCAATTGCTCGATTATTTTCGGACCCAAGCCGCGAATGTCAAAACCTTTGCGGGAAACGAAATGAACCAAGCTCTCGAATTCTCTGGCAAAGCATTTATCATTGGCGCAATATGTGGCGGCCTCGCCTTGTCTTCGCTCCACTTTCGAGCCGCAAATCGGACATTTTTTCGGCATGCTGAATTTTTTCTCGCGACCCGTTCTCATTTTCGGCAATGATTGAACCACTTCGGGAATGACGTCCCCGGCTTTGTGCACGATAACGGTGTCGCCGATTCGAATATCTTTTTCATTGATAAAATCCTCATTGTGCAAAGTGGCGCGACTGACCGTGGAGCCGGCCAATTTCACGGGTCGAAGATGCGCGACCGGAGTCAACGCGCCGGTTCTGCCGACTTGCACTTCTATTTTTTCAACAATGGTCGTGGCTTCCGCGGCCGGGAATTTATAAGCGATTGCCCAACGCGCCAGCTTCGCGGTTCTGCCGAGTTTTTCCTGCCAGTCGATTCGATCCACTTTGGCCACAATGCCGTCAATGTCATACGGCAATTTCTCCCGCATCTTGTGAACCTTTTCCGCGAACTTGATCACTTCCGAAATATTTTTGCAAAAAACATGATTTTCATTAACCTTAAATCCCAATTTTTTCATGTAATCCAAAGTTTTCATTTGCGTCTGTTGCTTTTGACCTTGAATTAAAGAATAAATAAAAACATCAAGATCTCTTTCCGCCGCCACTTTGGGATCAAGCTGCCGAACCGTGCCAGCCGCCGCGTTTCGCGGATTGGCAAATTCTTCCTTGCCGGCTTTTTTCAATTTGGCGTTTATTTTTTCAAATGACTTATCGGGCAAATAAACTTCTCCGCCGACTTCAATATCCACGGGCTCATTTAATTTTAACGGCAAACTCTTTATGGTTCTGACTGTGTGGCTGACATCTTCGCCGTAAACCGCGTCGCCTCGCGTCACTCCCCTTTCAAAAATTCCTTTTTTATAATGAAACGACATGTTTAAACCGTCGATTTTCAACTCGCAAGCGTAACTGAGCTCTTGGCCAGCGGATAAATTCAAAAACTTTCTGACTCTTTTATCAAAATCATGCAGCTCTTCAAAAGAAAAAACATCGTCAAACGAATATTTTTTGACTTGATGTTTGATCTTTTTGAATTGAGGCAAAACTCTGCCGCCCACTCTTTGCGTCGGCGAATCGGGCGTGACAAATTCCGGATACTGTTTTTCCAATCTTTCCAATTCGTCTTTTAGCGTGTCGCGCGCCGCGTCAGAGACGATCGGCCGATCCAAAACATAATACGCGTAGTCGATCTCGCGCATTTGCTTTTTTATTTTTTCAATTCTTTCTTTGGCTTGTTGTTTCTCCATAATAACGCTGTCATCTCGACCGGAGTGGAGAGATCCCTTTTTGTAATCCTTTTGGAATAGATTTCTCCGCTTCCCGCGCCGCTCGCCGGCGGCACGGTACGGTCGAAATGACAAATAACTCTTTAGTGATTACTTCGAAGCTAAAATCTCAACCATCTTCACCAAATGATAACTATAGGCGTATTCATTGTCATACCACGCCATGATCTTCACCAAATCGCCGTCGACGACTTTCGTAAAATTCAAATCGACAATGGCCGAATAAATCGTGCCCACGATATCCGAAGACACCAAAGCCTCTTTTGACACGCCCAAAACTTCCCTATAACGCGCGGTCTTGGCCGCGTCCATGAAAGCTTTATTGACCGCGGCCACGGTCGTTTTCTTTTTGGTCACAATGGTAAAATCCGACAACGAACCGCAAGACAGCGGAACCCGAACCGCCACCGCGTCGAATTTGTCTTTCAGCCCGGGCAAGGTTTTGACAGTGGCCAAAGCCGCGCCCGTGGAAGTGGGAGACATATTCATAGCGGCCGCGCGGCCGCGTCTAAAGTCCTTGGGATCCGGGCCATCAACCAATTTTTGCGTGGCCGTGTACGCGTGGATGGTGGTCATTAAAGCTTTTTTAATGCCGAATTTGGCTTGCATGATCGCCATGATCGGAGAAACGCAATTGGTGGTGCAGGACGCGTTGGAGATAACGACATCTTTTTTGGAAATCTTATTTTCATTGGCGCCGGCCACGAAAGTCTTTAAATCGGCCGACTTGGTCGGCGCGGAAATTATGACTTTTTTGGCGCCGGCTTTTATATGCTTGAAAGCGCCGTCTTTGTCCGTAAAAAATCCCGTGCATTCCAAAACCACGTCAACGCCCAGTTTTTCCCAAGGCAGTTTGGCCGGATCCTTTTCCGCGAATGTTTGAACTTTAACATCATCGATTTTCAAAAAATCTTTGCCCGCGAAAACCTGTCGATCGTATCTGCCGTAAACCGTGTCGTATTTTAAAAGATAAGCCAAATTTTCCGGATCCACCAAATCATTTATGGCGACCACTTTTATTTTTTTGTTTTCCAAAGCAACTTTAAAAGCCGCGCGGCCGATGCGGCCGAAGCCGTTGATGGCGATTTTTATGGGCATAATTTTTATTTTAGTGAGTAAAAAGTAATTAGAAACTGGAAACCGGAAACTAGAAACTGGGGATGGAAAAATCTATTCCCAAAAATCAGGAAAAGATCTCTCCGCTTCGTCATCCTTCGCCGCGGCTTCGGACGACTTCCTGCCTGCCGGCAGGCAGGCGGTCGAGATGACAACAGCGGCAGACTTGTCTCTTTATTTCTCTGTTCTTTTGTTCCATGCTCCATGATACATGATTCATGATACAGGCGTGATACGTGCTCCATGACTCATGCTGCCGCGGATTGTTCTTCAAACTGAACCATAAGATCATCAATCACTTCTTTCGCCAAAGCTTCCACCTTAGCCACCATTTTTTTTCTGTTCGCCAATTTATACGCTTTAACGTCTTCCTGCTCATCTTGCGACATGACATTTTCCGGATCCTTATATTCTTTAAGCAGCGAATTCACTTTTTTCATCATTTTCTCCGCCTCTTTTTCGTCAAAAAAATCATCGATGGCGGATTGGATGTCTCCCAAAACAATCGATGCCCAGGTCGTTCTCAATTTATTTTCAAAAACTTTTTGACTTTCCTTTCTGGCGTATTTATCTTTATAACTTTCAGGACTCACCCACTCGTCTTCGAGTATTGGCCAAGCCAGCACTCTGTCAAAATCGGCTATGGTTTTTCCGATTGCAATGGCTCGCTCCCTGTCTTGCGCGGGAACCTCCGACTTTCTCAATACATTTTCTTTCATATTTTTATGAAACAAATTTATTCCAAATATTCGCGAAAACGTCTTTGAATTTGAATATGTCTCTGCCTGTAATCATTATAATCAATAAAATCAGCAAAGCAAAACCGATCGTGTGAATGATATTCTCGATTTTTTGATTGATCGGCTTGCCGCGCAATTTTTCAATCAGCAGGAAAAGAGCCCGCCCGCCGTCGAGCGCCGGAAACGGAATGAAGTTGATTATCATCAAGTTAATCGATAAGAGCGCCGCGAATTGAATCACATAAATAATGCCCATTCTGGTGAATTGTCCGGTCAAGACGGCAATGCCCACCGGACCGGCGACATCAAGGCCGGCGTGGCCGGTCGTCACCAAATTTTTAATCACGATCGCCAAACCTTTGACGATTTGTCCGGTCAGCAATGTCCCGCTTTTCAAACCGAGCCACAAAGATTTGTACCACGGATAAGATACGATGGCGGTCGAAACCACGCTCACGCCGATGCCGGGCTGTCCCAAATTCTCGAAATAAACGGGAGAAACGGACAAAGCCAGTGTCTCGTCGTATCTTTTGACTTTAATGTCAACGCTTTGTCCTTCTTTGGTTTTGATAATTTCCGCCACTTGCGAAGACGACGACAAAGCTTGACCGTCTATTTCCAAAATGGCGTCGCCCGGCTCCAGTCCCGCGTCCATGGCCGGCGAATCGGCAGAGACTTCATACACCTGAACTTGCTTGTTTTTCAATAAAGCGGAGTTATCGCCGTTATCGATAATTTGCGGCGCGCCGATCATAAAACCGATTGACAATAAAACGCAGGCCAAAACGAAATTCATGAATACGCCGGCGATGATTATTGCAAAACGCTTCCAAACTTTTTGAGCAATAAAGCTGTCTTTGTCTTCTTTATGCGCTCCGTCCTCGCCTTTTATTTTCACAAATCCCCCCAAAGGAATCCAATTCACCGAATAAAGGATGCCGGTTTTTTTGCTTTTGTATCCCCAAGCTTTGGGCGGAAAACCGATGCCGAATTCCTCGATTTTGACGCCGAGCTTTCTGGCCGTGAAATAATGGCCGATTTCGTGAACCAAAACCAAGACGGATAAAATGATGATGAAGACTATTGCAGTTAGGAGCATAATTTAAAATTAGTAATGAGTAAAAAGTAATGGGTAATTTGTTACGAATTACATTCTTCCATTTAGCTTCCAAGCGGTTGTTACGCCTGCCTGCTCCTCGAGTCTGAGCGACCTCGGAGTCGAAGACCGGCAGGCAGGAAGTACATTAACTTATAGCTTTAAGCCTGAGAATCTTGTAATACGTAACAAATAACCTAAAAGCTAAATAGAATATTGTAATTCGTAACAATGCTACGTGCTACGTAAATCAACCTGCTCGATTTTTAATTTCTGTCCCAAAAACCTCTCGGCCATCTTTTCAAAATTCTCCGTCAAATCAGTCGCCAAATATTTTCTCTCTTTATTTTTACCCAATTTCGTTTCGATTTCAGGATGTCTTTTCAAATAATCTTTCAGCGACTCGGCCACGATCTTGGCCGGGTTGGGAACATCGACTTGCTTTCCCATCACCCGCCTGATTTGCTTGATTAAAATCGGATAATGAGTGCAACCCAAAATCAAACTTTGAATTTTTTTGTTTTTTAACGGCCGCAGATAAGTTCTCAAAATCCTCATGGTTTCCGGACGATTGAGCCAATTTTCTTCAATCAGCGGCACGAACAAAGGGGTGGCCGCTTGAAAAATCTTGGCTTTTGATTTTAATTTTTCCAATTCTTTTTTATAAACATTTGACGCGATGGTGCCCCTGGTGCCGATGACCCCGATTCTTTTATAATCTTTTACGGCGAAAAATTCCGCCACCGGCCTGATGACTCCGAGTATTCTTTTCGTCTCGGAATTTTTCACCGGCAGATAATCCTCTTGCAATCTTTTCAAAGCCAAGCCTGAGGAAGTATTGCAAGCCACGATAATCAATTCACAGCCTTGCTCAAACAAATAATCGCAAGCTTGTTTGGAAAACTCATAAATCGCCTCGGCCGAGCGATTGCCGTAAGGCACGCGGGCCGTGTCGCCCAAATACAAGTAATCGTATTGCGGCAAATTTTTCAATAATTGCCTAAGGACCGTTAAGCCGCCCAGGCCTGAATCGAATACTCCAATCATAAATAAACTGGGAATAGTTATGACATTATTAATTTACGAGGTTGTTAGGTCGTAGGTTCTTAGGGAAGCTATGAAATCCAACCCTAAAAACCTAATAACCTACCACCTACTTTATGTTTCATGCTTAATCAAAGCTGATATTTCAGTCGTCTTTGCCTCCATCATCTCTTTGGTCTTTGCTTCCAAATTCAATCTAAGCACCGACTCGGTGTTCGATGCTCTCACATTGAACCACCAATCATCAAATTCTATTCTGATCCCGTCCATTTGCGAAACGTCTTTGGCGCCGGCCGCGTATTTTGATTTTAAATTATTCATGACGCCGTCCTGGTCATTGACTTCGAAATTCAATTCACCCGATCGAAAATAAACATCCACCGCCCTGACCATTTTCGATAATTTTTCATTTTTTTCCGACAGCAATTCAAGCATGTAAAGCATGGTCAAATCAGCGGACTCGACATTGAAGAAATCACGGTAATAAAAGTGGCTGGACAATTCTCCGGCAAAAACCGCTTTTTGTCTGGCCATTTCCTTTATAATCAATGTCCTGCCCACCTTGAACATGACCGGCTGACCGCCGGCTTTCAAAACCGCCTCTTTGACCGCCCAGCCGGAGCGCAGATCATAAATGACTTTGCCGCCCGGATGCTTGGTCAAAACTTTCTCGGCCAAAAGCGCGGTTGCGATATCGCCTGACAAAATATTTCCTTGGTCATCGACAAAACCGACGCGATCCGCGTCGCCGTCAAAGGCCACTCCCAAGTCCGCGCCGCTTTCTTTGACTTTGGCCACCAAAGCGACCAGAGTTTCCTTTTTCAAGGGGTTGGCCTCATGATTGGGGAAATTGCCGTCAAGTTCCTTAAATAAATATTCAACGCGGCAAGGCAAACGATCCATGATTTGGTCTATCAAAAGTCCTCCCACGGCATTGGCCGTGTCAATGACCACTTTGAACGGCTTGATTTTCTCAATATCGATCAAGGATAAAATTTTATCCAAATATTCTTTTTGAAAATTCAATTCTTTGACCGCGCCTTTTTCCTTTTGTTCGAACTCGGCCTCAGCCATCAAATGCTTGATTTTATTCAAACCATGTTCCAGTCCGATCGGTTCGCCGTTTTTATCCAAGAATTTAAAACCGTTCCATTCTTTGGGATTATGCGAGGCCGTCACCATAATTCCCAAATCGACTTTTTTGTCAGTCAAAACGGAAAAATTAAACAGCGGCGTGGAAGCCAAGCCGATATCGATCGCCTCCGCTCCCCCGTCAATGATGCCTTCGATCAAAGATTGTTTCAATTCCGGACTGGAAATTCTGGCATCGGCGCCGACCAGCACGGTCTTGGCACTGGCAAAGGCCACAGCCGCTCGGCCCAGCAAAAAAGCGAATTCCTTGTTTATCCGCTCGGGATAAACGCCTCTAATATCATAGGCCTTGAAAATTTCATGGTCTTTCATAAAATATCCTTTTTAAGGTTATACAAATTCAATTTTACAGAAAAAATGGAATTACCACAAGTAAAAGCGCCCCGCCGAAATAATGACGGAGCGCTTTCCAATTATTAAAACGATTAAGATTTGGAACTGTCCTTGATCGCCAAAATAAAGGCTCCCAGACCAACCAAGACGAGAACAACCCAGACCATTCCTCCGACAAACGGAATCAAGCCGATAACGGACAAGACAACCAAGCCGATCAAAAATCCCAAGTAACGATCTATTTTTTTCTTTTTGAATAAATATTTCAGTAACAAAGACCCGACGAATAAACCGGCGAAGACTTTCGAAACATACAACATCACCAAGAACAAAACCAAGGAAACGACGGCCAACGGCGCGCCGATGATGGTAATCAGTAAAATGACAAAAGCGACGGGCATCAGTATTAGCGCCAAGAATCCGAGGCCCAAGCTGACGCCGAATCTTTCCATGGCCTTGGCCGCCACCCGTTCGCCGAATTTGCCGAAAACGGCCATTAGCAAAAGACCTATTAAAAGCAGAGCGGCGAATGAAAAGATCTTTTTGCCCCAAAAATTATTTCGCGATTTTTCGGCGCTAACAGCCGCCACATTGACTTTTTTCACCACTTCGCCTTCCACGATCGCGCCATCTTCGCTTATCAACTCATTCGGCGCGGAGTATGTTATGCCTCCTTTGACATTGGCGCTGGAATGCAAAATAAATTGACCTTCTTTATCAATGCTGGCCCTAACCCCTTGATCAATGGCAGAATTGATTTCGAGCGATCCGGCCGCGACGCTGAGAGTTCCTTTCACCGGTCCGTTAACATTGACCAAACCGCCGGCCGCCATCAAATCCCAGCCGATCTCGGCGTTTTCCTTGACGAAAATAATACCGGCGGCCACGGTCGCGTTTTTGCCGACTTTGCCGTCGATTTCAAAACTGCTGGCTCCGCCGCGCACATTGCCGGCCACATTGCCGGAGATTCGAACATATGAACCGAAAACGATCAAGTCGCCGTCTATATTACCGGTGACATTGACCATGTTGCCGAAGACGTAAACGTCTTTTTTGAAATTGCCGCCCAAGTCAATGGACTGACCGGCCGCGATGAAATTGGTCTCGACATCTTGCCCTGCCGGAATATAAATATTTTGCGGCATGGACTCACCGGCCAAAGAGACGGCCGGCATGGCCAAAGACATCAAAGCAACGCCCAAAACGGCGATTAGAACTTTTGTTTTTTTCATAAAAAGGCTATTTGAATTATTAAATACGATTTTTGACATTCCCGTTTATTCATTATACAATATTTAAACAAACAATCAAATATTCGTAATTAATATTAACTTAAAAATGTTATGACAGGTTTACTAATAGTCATTGCAGCGATCGTGGTTATCGCCCTTTGGCTGGTCGGAATTTACAACGGTTTAATCAAGCTGAAAAACAGAACGCAAGAAGCTTGGTCCGATATCGACGTGCAGCTGAAAAGGCGCTATGATCTGATCCCCAATTTGGTGGAAACGGTCAAAGGCTACGCCACTCACGAGCAATCGACATTTCTCAAAGTCACCGAGGCGAGGAACATGGCCATGGCGGCCACCACGCCCGAAGAAAAAGCCAAAACGGAAAACATGCTTTCTTCCACTTTGAAAACCTTGTTCGCTGTCGCTGAAAATTATCCGGAATTGAAAGCGAATCAAAATTTCTTGCAACTGCAAGATGAATTGTCCGACACGGAAAATAAAATTCAATCTTCCCGCAGATTTTACAATGGCAATGTCAGAGACTTTAACACCAAAATCGAAGTTTTTCCGAACAACATGATTGCCGGAACTTTAGGATTTAAAAAATTCGAATATTTCGAGGCGGAGGAAGAAGAAAAGAAAAACGTGAAAGTCAGTTTTCAGAACGAACAACCGGCGACTCCGGCTCCTGCTCCGGAAAATAAACCGGAAAACATGAACGGAGAAAGCGAATCAAAGCCGCAATAATCTTTTACAATTCACTCGGCGTTAAACAGGCAAAAGTTAAGCGCTTTTGCTTGTTTGATAAATGTTACGAATTACAATATTCTATTTAGCTTTCAGGTTATTTGTTACTAATTACAATCTTCTTAAGCATAATGCTATGGGTGAATGTAATTTGTAATATTCGTCTGTAGGCCAAATGGAATCTTGTAATTCGTAACAATGTAACAATGATTCATGTTATGTGTTATGTGATACGTGTTACGTGATATGTGTTCCATGATCCAGGAAATATGTACAAACAAATAGACTCCAATAAAAGAAAAAGTTTTTTTCTGGTAACCATCTTCATTATCATTGTGTTATTGTTGGGCGCGATTTTCGGATATTTGACCGGATACTTTTTCGAATTCGTCTTTTTGGCTATTGTCATTTCGCTGGTCATGACGCTGGTCAGCTATTTTCAAGGAGATAAAATCGCGCTCGCTTCCGCCGGTGCGGTCGGGCCGATAGCCGAATCGGAGAATAAATACGTTTATCGATTGGTGCAAAATTTATGCATCACCGCCGGCCTGCCCATGCCGAAAATTTATCTGATCAATGACCCGGCGCCCAACGCTTTTGCCACGGGCAGAAAACCTGAGATGGCTTCGATCGCCTTGACCACGGGCCTGATTGAAAAGCTGGAAAACGAAGAACTCGAAGGCGTCATCGCCCATGAATTGTCGCACATAAAAAATTACGATATCAGACTGATGATGATGGTGCTGATTCTGGTCGGCACGGTGGCGCTCATGGCCAATTGGTTTTTCAGATTCTCCGCTTTCGGCGGACGCTCGCGAGATCGAAGCGGCCAAGCAGGAGGAATTTTGATTATCGTCGGCATCGTATTATCTCTTTTATCTCCTTTGATCGCCGAATTGATCAAATTGGCCATTTCTAGAAAAAGAGAATTTTTGGCTGACGCAGACGGCGCGCTTTTGACTCGCTATCCTGAAGGCTTGGCCAAAGCTCTTGAAAAAATCTCAGCTTACGACAGACCCATGGCCAAAGCCAGCAACGCCTCGGCCCATCTTTACATCGCCAATCCGTTTTTCGGGCAAAAAAAATTTTTGACCGGCTTATTTTCCACTCATCCGCCGATTGAAAAAAGAATCGGCGAACTCAGAGGCATGGAAAGAAATTTATAATGATTATGTACAGCGACAAATTCGACAACAACGTAAAAAAGGCCATTTATAAAGCCTTTAATATAGCCAAGGCAACGGGTTGCGAGCAAGTCTTGCCCGCGCACCTGCTTTTGGCGTTGATCAAGCAAAAAGGCACCATTGCCAATGAACTGCTCAGTCCGAAATCGCTGGAAAGCAAAATTTTGGACACCGTTTCCAAACACAAATCCTCGGAAACTTTGAGAAAATTGCCGACACTGTCTTTATCCACGGAAGAAATCGTTTTGCGCGCCGCAAAAACCGCTTTCGAAAACAAACATCCGTTCATCGGCACCGAACATTTGTTTCATGCCATCATTTCGGACGAGAGCAATGATTTGAAAGAAATCTTTTCCAATAAAATAAACCGCGCCAATATCAAAACCCAGCTTAAAGCCCGCTTTAGCGGTATTTCCAGATTTCCGGAAATACGCGATATGTTTAATTTTTTCCAGGCGGACATGCCGACAGACATTATCGATAACCCGGCCGGCGACAAAAAACAAAATCTGCTGGAATTTTTCGCCGTTGATTTGACCGATCCCAAAAATCAAAAAAAATTCATGCCGCTCATCGGCAGAGAAAAAGAAATCAGCCAACTGATTCAAATTTTGTGCCGAAAGAATAAAAATAATCCGCTGCTGCTCGGCGAGCCGGGCGTGGGCAAAACCGCGCTGGTCGAAGGCCTGGCGCAAAGAATTCTCGAAGGCAAAACACCTGACATTTTGGCTGATAAAAAAATTATGGCTTTGGATTTGGGTTCCTTGGTCGCCGGCACCATGTACCGCGGCGATTTCGAATCTCGCGTCAAACAAATTCTGGAAGAAATAAAATCGGATCCGAAAATAATTTTATTCATCGATGAAATCCACGCCATCACCGGCGCGGGCTCGGCCAGCGGCGCGCTGGACGCGGCCAATCTTTTCAAACCTCTGCTCGCTCGAGGCGAACTCCGATGCATCGGCGCGACCACCGATCAAGAATACAAAAAAACCATCAGCCAGGACGCCGCCCTGGCCAGAAGATTTCAACCGTTGTCGCTCGGCGAACCGACCGGCGAAGAAACCTTTGAAATATTGCAAGGATTGAAAGAATGTTATGAAGACTTTCACGAAATAAAAATCAGCGACCAAGCCTTGCTGGCCGCGATTGACTTGTCTTCAAAATACAATCCGGAAAGATTCCAGCCTGACAAATCTCTGGATTTGATCGATGAGGCGTCGGCCATGCTGAAAATAGAAAATCCCGCGGCCAACGAGAAAATCAAAAAAACCAAAAACCTGCAAAAACAAATCGAAATTTTGCGCGGCCGCAAAGAAAAAGCGGTGCTGGAAGAAAATTACCACGAAGCCATTAACATCAGGGAACAAATACGCAAGCTCAAAAAAAACATCGAGGCTGAAAACGGGCAAAACCCGGACAAAAAATCTCTGCCCCTGCTTGAAGCGAGCGATATTCAAAAAGTTTTGGCGCAAAAACTAAACATTGATTTATCTCAAATCAGCCTGACCCAAAGCGGAAACCTGGCCGGTCTAAATGAAAAAATATCCAATATTGTCATTGGCCAAAATGGCATTATCGAAAAAGTCGTAAAAACCCTTAAAAAATCATACACCGGACTCAATGCCGGCAAACGTCCGCTGGCTTCTTTTATCTTTGCCGGACCGAGCGGTTGCGGCAAAACCTATTTGGCCGAAGCGCTGTCAAACTCCCTGTTCGCGGGCAGAAATAATTTAATTCGCCTGGACATGTCCGAATTCTCGGAACAATTCAATATTTCCAAACTGATCGGCGCTCCGGCGGGTTACGTGGGCTACCAAGAAGAAAATAAATTCACGGATCAGGTCAAGAAAAAACCGCACAGCATTATTTTGTTGGATGAAGTGGAAAAAGCGCACAAAAGCGTTTACAATTTATTTCTGCAAATCTTGGACAGAGGGCAATTGACTGACGCGGCCGGAAAAATAATATCGTTTCGGCAAGCGATAATAATTTTCACCACCAATCTCGGAAATTCCAACGAGCGAATAAAAATCGGCTTCGGCGGCGACGGCAAGGAAGACAGCGGAGACAATGTCATTTCCGAAATCAAAAAATTCTTTTTGCCGGAATTCATAAATCGCTTGGATGAAATTTTAGTTTTTAACAGCTTGGACTTAAATAATTTGGAAAAAATAGCTACAATGGAATTAGCAAAGATAAAAGACCGGCTTGAGGCCGCCGGCAAAAAAATGACATTCTCCGATGAAATCGCCGCCACCCTGGCCAAGCAATGCGAAAAGAAAAACGCGAGATCTCTGCTGAAAATAATCGAAGAAAAAATCATTGAACCCCTGACGGAAAAAATAATCAGCTCCGCCGATAATTCTCTCATTGAAATAACTCTCGACGGCCAAAATATAAACATAAAATAAATGACTCCGATCAATCAAGCCGCGGCGGCCGATGACAATCAAAGACAGGATGTCAACGCGACTGAAAATACCGATGTCAATAACGAACCCGCGCCGAAAAGAGGCGGGCTGGCTTATAGTGAACAAAAAGCCGCGCCAAGCAGCGCTCCGGCTCCGGATCGAGCGGCTGACGAGCTGACCATGGCCAGGCGATTGAAACGGCGAAAGATGAAAGACAAAGTCAGGAGAGCAAGGAGCGTCGCCGGAGGCGGCGCCAAACTCGCGGGCAAAGGCATGAAAGTCGCGGGCAAAGGCATGAAAGTCGCTGGCAAAGGCATAAAGGCGGGGGGACAAGCCGTTGGCGCGACGGGCAGCGCCCTGTCATCAACCGGAATCGGCGCGATTGTCGGCGTGCCTTTGCAAATAGCGGGCGGCGCCATGTCCTTGGGAGGCTCGGCGGTCTCCGCGGGCGGCTCGGGATTGGGCAAACTCGGAAAAATGGCAAGCCCGGGCAAAGCGCGGCCGGAAGAACCGGCTCAAAAAGTCGTCAAAGCCGCAAAAAAAGCGATTTCCACCTTTGTAAAAATATTCGTGCCGCTCGTTTGCTGCAATCCTTTCTGTCTGCTTATTTTACTGATTTTATTCATAGTTATAATGATCGCGCACCAGCTTGGCATGTTGTGACGCATGGAGCCATATCACATATCACGTATCATGGATCACATATCATGGAACATGAAGCATGGAGCACGTAACACGTATCACATAACAAAAGAACAGAAAGACAGAGAAACAAGGCCGACGCTGTTGTCATCTCGACCGCCTGCCTGCTCCTCGAGTCTGAGCTCGGAGTCGAAGACCGGCAGGCAGGAAGTCGTCCGAAGCCGCGGCGAAGGATGACGAAGCGGAGAGATCTTTTCCTAATTAACCATCGTTGTCATCTCGACCGAAGCGGAGAGATCTTTTCCTAATTAACCATCGTTGTCATCTCGACCGAAGCGGAGAGATCTTTTCCTAATTCTTCGGAATAGATTTCTCCATCCCCGGTTTCCAATTTCCGGTTTCCGGTTTCTATTTCCCATTCCCCATTACTCTTTACCAATTACTTTTAACAAAAAAAAATATGAATTTATCAAATCTGCCCGTAAAAAAAATCGGTTTGGCCGCACTTATTTTAATCATCGCAGCCGGCGCCGGTTATGGAATTTATTATTTATTTTTCAGACAAGCCGCCCCGGTGATTACCGAAAATGAGGCAACCAATGAAGCGGCGGGCGGTTTGCCCACGGGTCCGGCCGGAGGCGTGACCAATCAAATCGTCAATGGCGTTCCGGTCAATGAAGCTTTGCCCGGAATTCCCGGAATTCCCAAAACCATCACCAAAGTCCCGGCTCCGACCGGTATTTCCGCCATCGCTGCGGGCGGCGTCACCAAAGTCGCCACCAATTTCACGGGCGCGGTGGCCGCGGTCAATATGCCGGCAGGACAAAACAATCCTCTCTTTTACAATCCTCAGGATGGTTATTTTTACGAAATCAGCTCCTTTGGCACGACCACTAAAAAGTCCAACACTTCTTATCCCAACGCGCAAAACATCGCCTGGGCGTCAAACGGAGACAAGGCTATTTTGGAATTTCCGGACGGCTCGAACATCTTGTACGATTTTAAATTGCAAAAGCAGACTTCCCTGCCCAAGTCGTGGCAAGATTTTCAGTTCAACGATCAAGGCTCGAAAATCGCTTTCAAAGATATAAATGTCAATGAAAATTACAACTGGCTGGCTATCGCCGATCCGGACGGTTCCAAACAAAAATATTTGGAAACATTGGGAGACCGCGGCAGCCGAGTGGAAATCAATTGGTCGCCGACAAGCAACACGGTCGCCAATTATTACAAATCCGAAAACGCGTCCTCGACCACGATTTACATGATCGGACAAAACGAAGAAAATTTCAGAGCGATCGATGCCAAGGGCCAATTCGTGCAATCCAAGTGGGTGCCTGACGGCAAGAGAATGGTTTACAGCGCCTATAGCGCGGAAACGGACAACAAACCCAATCTTTATATCGTTGACGCCGTCGGCGACAGTGTGGGCTACAACCACAATTCTCTCAATCTGAACACCTGGATCGATAAATGCGTCTTCCAAGGAGAAAGCATCATGTACTGCGCCGTGCCCAAATCTCTGCCCAGCGACGCGGGTTTTCAGCCGACAATCGCGGACACCATACCGGACTACATATACAAAATAGATTTAAATACGGGCTCAAAGGTCATTATCGCCGAACCGGAATACAGCTACACGATTCAAAACATGGAAATTTCTCCGGACGGCAAATATCTTTACTTCACGGACAAAGCTTTGGGGCAGCTGCATAATATTCAATTGAAATAAAATATGAAAAAAATCGCGCTTTTCGCTTTTTGCATTTTTTTCGTTTTATCAATCAGGCCGGCTGACGCGGCCAATACTTTTTGCGATTGCCAAAACAGAACCGGCGACTGCCAAATACTTTGCAGCGGCTATCAAGATTCGGATAAAATTTGCGAATGCGAAGTCGGACAATCCTTTACCGCTATAGATCAAACGGTCTGCGACACCCAATGCGCGGCTCAAGCCGCGGCCGCCGCGAGCGCGAATTTACCCAAAGTCAATTCCATTTTCTGCGATTGCAACACTCAAATTTCGCAAACAAACGATCAATGTAAAACACAATGTCCCAATTACAATAATCAAAAAATCTGCATGTGCGCAATCGGCGCCAAACCGACAACGATGAACGCGGATGCGACCGCCGCCGTCTGCCAAACAGATTGCCAAACCGCGGCGGCCGGGCAAACGGAAACCTCTCCGCCCGCCGAAACCTCGGTTGAAGCCGGACAACCGGCTCCGGCCACCTCGCCGGCCATCAAACCCAAATTATACGTGCCCATTCCCGATCTCCATTTTTCCGATGTTGTCTTGGCCACCACTGGCGGCGGCGCGGCCAGCCTGCCTTGGATTTCCGAATATGTCATTGCCGTTTACAAATACGCCATGGGCATCGGTTCTATTTTGGGCATTATTATGATCATGATCGCCGGGGTCTTGTACCTGACCTCAGCCGGCAATCCTCAAAGAGTCGGACAGGCCAAAGATTATATTGTCGGCTCAGTGATCGGCTTGACCGTTTTGTTTTCTTCGTATTTGATTTTGAATTTTATCAATCCTCAATTAACAAAATTAGGCAGTCTCCAATTTCAAACCGTTTCTTTGGAACAACTTGAGATAGAATTCCAAGACGCGGAAGCCGTGGGCAGAGAGGATGTTAATGCCGGAGATTACGCCCCCATTCCCGGAGCCGCGCCTTCGGCGCCCGCTCCCCGCCCGTCAGGAGAAGTATTGCCTGTAGTTGCGCTAGATCCAGACAATTGTAAACCCAGTAAACCCAGTGGGATTGGCAACGCATCCTTGCTTTCAAAATATCAGGAAATGAATTGTTTAAGCCTTGGCCAAAGAAGTTTAGCTAACATAACCAGAGTATACATTCATGAGGGTTCAACCGCCGAAAAAAATGTAAAATCTTGGATTAATAAATACAAAAAAGAAGGAAAAACCATAAGCAGCCACTACACGATCAACCGCGACGGAACAATCTATCAAATGTTAGGTGAAGAAAAAGTCGCGGCTCATGTTCCATGTAGAAAAGTTTTTAATGAAAGAACCGGAAAAAAAGATAAATGTGACCCAAATGGAATACCCAACAAGAACTCCATTGGAATTGATTTGGAAGTCAATGTCCGAACAGCATACTATTGGAGCAAAATCAATACTTGCTTGGGATTGGTGAAAGATAAAAAGATTAAAGGGGTTGAAAACACAAAGGAAGCCGCGATCGAATTCTGCACACCCACATATACCCAAGCCCAGTATGATTCTCTGAAAAAATTATTGCAGAGCATTGCCGGCAGAACAGGCTATTCTTATGACATAAGCCACACTTTCGCTCATTGCGAATGGGGCGGGCACACCGATCCTCGAAACTTTGACTGGTCAAAACTGGGTCAAAGCACTGAGACGCATCAAGACAGAAATCCGAGCTATTGTAAATATTTTCCCATTTATGAAGAGAGGGTCAAAGAACTTGCTGATAAACTTTTTCAATAAATTATGAAAAAAATATTTATTTACTTCTTCTTCAGCTTGATTTTTTTAACACTGAGCGCCCAGGATTCGTTCGGGGCTTCGGTTTTTTGCGATTGCGCCGCTCAAAGCGGTTGCGCGCTAACATGCCAAGGGCAAAGTACGGCTGCGAAAATATGCCAGTGCGCCAATGGAAATGATTATAGCGTTTCCAGCCAAAGCGAGTGCGTTAATCAATGCAATATAACTAATTCAGAAATCCTATCATATTGCGAATGCCCTGTCAGCGGCGAATGCCCAACTTTATGTTCAAATACGCCCGCTGATTCAAAGATATGCAAATGCGACAACGGCAATACAATATCAGTCGCAAACTCGACTCAATGCGACACTCAATGCGCGGCTCAAGCCGCGGCCGCCGCGAGCGCGAATTTGCCCACGGTCAATTCCATTTTTTGCGATTGCAACACTCAAATTTCGCAAACAAACGATCAATGCAAAACTCAATGCCCCAATTACAATAATCAAAAAATCTGCATGTGCGGACTTGGCGCCAAACCGAAAACGATGAATGCCGAAGCGACCCCCGCCGTCTGCCAAACCGATTGCCAAGCCGCTGCGCTGGCTGTAACTTCCGCTCCGGCCGAGACCGCGGCCGAGCCCGGACAACCGGCTCCGGCCACCTCGCCGGCCATCAAACCAAAACTTACCGTGCCCATTCCGGATCTCCATTTTTCCGATGTCGTTTTGGCCACCGCGGGCGGCGGCGCGGCCAGCCTGCCTTGGATTTCCGAATATGTCATCGCGGTTTACAAATACGCCATGGGTATCGGCTCGATTTTGGCCGTGATCATGATCATGATCGCCGGAATTTTATACCTGACCTCGGCCGGCAATCCGCAAAGAATCGGCCAGGCCAAAGGCTACATCATCGGCTCGATCACGGGCCTGACAATTTTATTCAGTTCGTATTTGCTTTTGAATTTGATCAATCCGGCATTGACGCGATTGGGACCTATTGGGATTGGAGTTGTTGAGGCGGAAAGGCTGGCATGGGAAGAATCTTTCGCGATTGCGGAGGCAGCAGCGATAACGCCACCGAATGTTGAACAAACAGATCCTGAAAAATTAATACCAACCGAAAGAGCCGGTTGCACGGATACAGGTAAGGCAAGCAAGCCATCCGGATTTAGCATGGCGAATACTTCTCTTCTAGGTAAACTCGACTGCAACGCGACACGCCAAAGGCAAGTAAGCAGCATAAAATATATCGTATTGCACGACGGCGGCGGCGCCGCGTTCAATGTGAGTTTTTGGACAAAAAGATGTCAAGAAAAAGGCTATCAGAGTTGCCCGGCTTCTCACTACACAATCAATAGAAGCGGGGCGATATATCAAACATTGGGAGAAGAAAAAGTCGCCTACCACGCTCAAGCGTATAATTCCGCCGGCATCGGCATAGATTTGGAAAATGATTTGCCATCGAAATTCATTTACAGTAGGGTAGATGATTGCCTGACAGCCTGCAAAGACGGCAAATATCCGTGCAAAAAAGCGACCGCGAACAATAAACAATACGCTATCAGCAAGTGCACGCCAGAAAAATCAGTGTCGCAATACGTGTCCCTGGCATTGCTTATACAAGACATCAGGACGCGCGCCCCAGGAGCTAAGGTAGTGGCTCACTGCGAAGGAGGAGTTCATAGCGATCCGCGCAATTTTAATTGGAGATTGATTGGGATTGATCCCGCGGCGCATCCAGACACAGCCCATTGTAAATTTTATCCCACTTACTCAGACAGGGTAAAATCCTTGGCAGATAAAATTTTTGGCCCATAATTTATGCTATTCACCTGCTCCAAATGCGACGCTCAATTGCCCAAATGGTCCGGACGCTGTTCCGAGTGCCAAGCTTGGGGCACGATTGAAAAAGCCGCCGGCAACGGGCAGAAGACGGCATTTAAAAGCGACTCCAAAATAATTTCGCTTGATGAAATAGACAATCTAAGGCTGGAGCGGCTGAAAACCAAGGTAAAAGAATTCGATGAATTTTTAGGAGGGGGGCTGGTCGAAGGCAGCCTTCTTTTAATCGGCGGCGAGCCCGGCATCGGCAAATCCACGGTCGCCTTGCAGCTGCTCGGCAAATTCGGCCAAGATTCGCTTTATATCAGCGGCGAAGAATCCGCTCAGCAGATCAAACTGCGGGCTCAAAGAATCGGCGAAAGTAATTTGAAAATTCTCAACACCAACTCGCTCGAAGACATTCTTTATCATTTGCAAACTTCAAAACCAAAAATCGCCATCATTGATTCGATTCAAACGATTTATTCTTCGCAAATAGAAGGCGAGGCGGGCAATATCGCGCAAATCAAAACCATTGCGGTCAAACTGCTCGAGCTGGCCAAAAAACAAAACATCGCTTTGATCATTATCGGCCACATCACCAAAGACGGCTCCATTGCCGGGCCGAAAACGCTGGAGCATTTGGTGGACGCGGTTTTTTATCTGGAAGGCGAAAAAAATTCGGATTTGAGAATTTTGAGATCAATAAAAAACAGGTTCGGCTCGACCAATGAACTGATTATTTTCGAAATGACCGAGGCCGGCCTTCAAATCGTGAGCAACCCGTCTAAATTATTTCTCTCGCCCACGCCGCTTGACGTGGCCGGCACAGTGACCGGAGCGGTCATCGAAGGTTCGAGATGTTTTTTGGTGGAAGTGCAAGCCTTGATCAATCAGACGGTCTTCGGGTATCCGCAAAGAAAATCAAGCGGCTATGATTTGAATCGGTTTCAACTTCTTTTGGCTGTGCTGGGAAAACGAGCGAATTTGAATTTCAATACGCAAGACGCGCATCTTAATGTCACGGGCGGATTCAAAATAAAAGAACCCGCGCTTGACCTGGCCGTGGCCATGGCTTGCGCCTCGGCCCTCACCAATAAGACGCTCGGCCCGAAAACATTGGTTTTCGGCGAAGTGGGCCTGGCCGGAGAAATTCGAGCCGTGAAACAGGCTGAAAAACGTCTAAAAGAAGGCGAAAAATTGGGGTTTGAGGCGGCTATTGTCCCTTTTGGCGTCAAATACACGGGCAACATGAAAATCAGCCAAATAAAGACAATTTCAGAAGCGATTCAATTACTTTAATAATGCGACCTTGGCGCGTTCCTACATGTGGCGATGGCGGCGAATTTGGATTTTCATCGTCGATTTGAGGACAGGGCAGTGCCCTGTCCCTACACCATGCCGCCTTTTTCGTCATTCCCGACCCCGATCGGGAATTCGCTTATGATTCCACTTAAATTCTACAATCAATCCACTCTAAAAATCGCCCAAGCTCTCTTGGGTCAATTTATTGTCCGCGAAATCAATGGCCGAAAACTAATGGGCAAAATCGTGGAGACCGAAAGCTATGTCGGTTTCAATGACTTGGCCTCGCATGCTTCTCGCGGAAAAACGGACAGAACGAAAATCATGTTCGGCCCGGCCGGACATGCTTACATTTATTTGATTTACGGAATGTACTGTTGCTTCAATATTGTCACTGAAAAAAAAGATTATCCGGCCGCGGTTTTGATTCGAGCGGTCGAACCGATCGAGGGCATTGATCAAATGCTGAAAAATCGTAAACTTCAATCCCCGATTTCCAATTCAAAATTTCTAATTTCAATTTCCAACGGCCCGTCCAAATTCTGCCAAGCCTTTGCCATTGATCGCAAATTAAACGATCACGCGCTGAATAAAAAACCCCTGTATTTAATCAAGGGCGAAAAAATCAAACCATCTCAAATGGTCAAAGCGACGCGGATCGGCGTTGATTACTCCGGCGAATACGCCAAAAAGAAATGGCGGTTTTATATTAAAGGCAATGCGTTTGTTTCGAAAAAATAAAATTTCTACCCCACTTTAGTGGGCCGACTAAAAGTCGGGCAGACAATTTTTATTCAAAATGCAAAGACACCTTGGTCTCTTCGACTTTCTTTTTCAATTCTTCAAACTCATCTAGCCTCGGCGCGTATTTAATGGCGTCGCCTTGCGCCTTTTTAATCAATTCAATATCGGTCAAGCTGGCGATTTTCAAATCCGGCAAACCCGATTGGCGCGTGCCGTAAACTTCGCCGGGACCGCGAAGTTCGAGATCCATTTCCGCCAATTTAAAACCGTCATTGGTTCTTTCCAAAGCCTTTAACCGCTTAAAAGCGATGTCGTTCAAATTCTCGCCGAACAAAAAGCAATAAGACTGCTCCTCTCCCCTGCCCACTCGACCGCGGAATTGATGCAGCTGAGCCAGCCCGAATCGAGCAGCTCCTTCGATCGCCATGATCGCGGCGTTGGGCACGTCCACTCCCACTTCCACCACCGAAGTCGATACCAAAATATCGATTTTTTTATTTAAAAAATTTTGCATCACTTCATTTTTTTCTTTTGATTTCATTTTGCCGTGCAGCATGGAGATTTTTAAATCCGTGAAAATGTGTTTTGATAATTTTTCAAATTCCTCGGTCACGCTCTTGACTCCCAATTTGTCGCTTTCTTCAATCAACGGACAAATAACAAAAACTTGTCTGCCTTCCTTGATTTTGTCTTTGATGAATTTATAAGCTTGCGGCCGTTTGTCCTCAGTCACCAATTTCGTGATTATCGGCTTTCTGCCTTTCGGTTTTTCTTTAATGACGGAAACGTCCAAATCGCCGTACAAAGTCAAAACCAGAGACCTGGGAATGGGCGTGGCGGTCAATGACAGAAAATGCGGCACCAAATTCACTCCGGTTTCAACCAACTTTCTTCTCTGATCCACGCCGAAGCGATGCTGTTCGTCCACGGCCACCAAAGCCAAGTCTTTTATTTTCACCTCATCGGAAATCAAGGCGTGCGTGCCGATGACCAAATCAATTTCGCCGGTTAATAAACCTTCAAGAATCATCTTTTTGCTCGCCTTTTCTTGGCCATAAATCATTTTGCTCGAGCCGGTCAAAAGCGCGACTTTGACTTTCGGCGATAAAAACCTCGACAGGCTTTCAAAATGCTGGCGCGCCAAAATTTCCGTGGGAGCCATCAAAGCGCTTTGAAAACCGTTTAAGGCCACGTTCAAAATGGCCAAGCCGACCACGATTGTTTTGCCCGAGCCGACATCTCCTTCGAGCAATCTGTTCATGGGCTTTTCTTTGTCCAAATCAAGTAAAATCTCCCAAGCCGCTTTTTTCTGATCATCGGTCAGCGTAAACGGCAATTTGGCCACGAAGTCTTTGGTGGCTTTTTCCAAAAACTTCACTTTGGGAGAGTTTTCTTTCGCCAAATCCTCGCGGTATTTTTGAATTTTCAATTGAATTAAAAACAATTCGTCGAATTTCAATCTTTCTTTGGCTTGTTCCATCAATTCTTTTGATTTGGGAAAATGAATGTTTTCAATCGCTTCGGTTATTTTCAAGAATTTGTTTTTCGCCATCAATTCATTCGGCAAAAATTCTTTCAATTCTTTGGCCAAAGGCAGGCACTGCTTAATCCAATATCGAAATTGCTTTTGCGTCAAACTTCCGCTCAACGAATAAACGGGTTGCAGCCGCTCGGTCATAGTGCTGAATGAAGAAACTTTTTCGTAAAACGGGCTGATCATTTGCTGATGATAATTGTCGGAAACTTTTCCGGCCAAATACACCTCACTGCCCACGGGCAAAGTTTTGGTTAAAAATGGCTGATTGAACCAAACCACGTTCAGTTGACCCGAGTCATCGGAAACGACCGCTTCGGTGACGAATTTTCGCTGACGCCGACTTCTTCTGTTGGCGATCAAATCGATTTTGACCTTCACCGTGGCGTTTTCATCCGGCGTTAAGTCCGCGATAGTCCGCACAGAGGTAAAGTCGTCATAGCGAAACGGAAAATGAAAAAGCAGGTCATGCAAATCTAAAATACCCAATTTTTCCAATTGTTTGGACATTCCTTTGCCCACGCGATGCAGCATCTCGATTGATTGATCAAGTCGCATATACACATAGTTTACAAGATCGGCGTTAAAATTCAATCCTGAAAAGCCCAAGAGAGCGGAAAGTCAAGCTTTCCGCTCAATTTACGCCCCGATATCATTAAAACAAAAAAATCCCCGCCAAAGGGACTTTAATCTTTCAACTGAAATGGCGTACCCGACAGGAATCGAACCTGTAACCTCCAGCTCCGCAAGCTGACGCTCTATCCAGTTGAGCTACGGGTACACATTCTTTCAAGCCAACTGCCTGCCGCGTCGTTCGCCAACGACGTGACCTGTCCGCCGTAGCGCATAGGTTAGCGAGTAGCGAAGCAGGAAATCACATCTTGAAAAACTTAGCCAGCCTATCAGACAATTCTTCTTCCTCTTTTTCCAAATCCTCGAACAAATATTGTTTCAAACTATCTCTGACTTTATTCGGATCAACTTCTTCCAGCGGCACGGGCAAGCTTCTTTTCAGCGGATTCTTATATTCCAAATAAAGCAATTTGGCCGGCGGATTGTAAATCAGCCAAAAATTTTCCAATTCTTGAAAAGCGTAAAATTTCCGCCCGATCATAATCCCGTCTTCAGTCACGGCGGCTTTCACTTTTTGAGGAGCTTGATAATGCTGAATTACCCCGATAAAAGCGGCCAACACCACTATCGCGCCGAACAAAATATTCCCGGTCCAAACGGCATATATTAAAAATATCGCGAATATGACAATGGCCGCCGCGTACCAGCCTTTGCCGCGGCTATGCTTTTCGAATTCATCAAAAGTCCATTCTATTAAAACTTCCGGATCGCCTCCGCTGTTTTTATTTTCCTCCATATGATTCTATCTATTAAATGCCTTGATAATTTATATAAACTCCGATGGCGCTATTTATCAAAGTCAACACCAAAAATATTATACTTAAAACAAGTCCGGCAATGGCTTGTTTGGCTTTCTTGGCGGAGATATCTTCTTTTTTTGTCTCCATAATATTTCCGTTTGCCATAATTTATTTTTATTTTATTTGTTAATGACTGAGCTGGCGGAGCCACGTCGTTCGAGAACGACGTGGCGGAGAGGGCGGGAGTCGAACCCGCACACCGCTTTTAGACGGTGACGGTTTAGCAAACCGCTGCCTTACCATTCGGCGCACCTCTCCCTGATCACATATCACGTATCATGAAACACATAACAATCTATGGCCTGCCAGCCGTAGCCTTGGCGAAGGCTGACGGAGAGGGCGGGAGTCGCCCAGTACCAGAGCGAAGCACGGTACTGGGCGCCCCGAACCGTTCGAGCCAGAGGCTCGATCTGGTTTGGGGCGAACCCGCACACCGCTTTTAGACGGTGACGGTTTAGCAAACCGCTGCCTTACCATTCGGCGCACCTCTCCCTGATCACATATCACGTATCTTGAAACACATAGCAATCTATGGCCTGCCAGCCGTAGCCTTGGCGAAGGCTGGCGGAGAGGGTGGGATTCGAACCCACGGTCCCCTTTCAGGGACTCTGGTTTTCAAGACCAGTGCGATCGACCACTCTGCCACCTCTCCATTAAACGATCTCATCCATTTTAGCATAATCGGCCATTTTTGTAAATATTACACCTTTAGATACTTGCTGATGGCCAGGCCGCTGCTGAAAATAGTCAAAAATACCGCGCCGAGCAATTCAAGACCGAAAATAACGAAGAAATGGCTGTTGAAATAAGTGAGCAAATCAAAACCGTAATCCGCCAAAAGATTACTGAAATACGGCTGCATTAAACCTAGCAGCGGATATAAAATGACCACGGACAAAACAACGCTCAAAACAGCGTAAATTATACTGCTTATTAAAAACGGAGTTCTGATGAACCAATTTGTGGCGCCGACTAGCCGCATGACTCCGATCTCTTCCTTATGAGTGTAAATAATCACCCTGATCGCGTTATAAACAATCAAAACGGCGATAAGGCCGAATATGGCGCTCATGGCCAGGCCGAATCTCTCCACTTTGCCGGTCACGCTGTTTATTCTGTCAATAATCAATCGATGATCCGCAAAATCCTTGTCCTGAATCAAATCCTCAAAATCCGGATTTTCAAGCAAGGCCAAAACCGCGTCATAATCATCCGCGGAATTCGCTTTGACTATAATGGAATTCAATAACGGATTTTCTCCTATTTCCGAAAGCGTCTCGTTTATTTTTTGGTCGTCCTGGTGTTTCTCTTTGAATTTTTCCAGCGCCTCTTCTTTGGAAACAAAAACGACTTCTTTCACTTGCGGCGCTTCTCGCAGCTTGGCCGATAAATTTTCTATTTCCGCTTGGCTCGCCGATTCGGTAAAAAACACGCTGACATCGATTTTATCCTGAACCGAAGAGATGACTTCATCTGTCATGGCATTCATTAATATCAAAACGTTGACTGACAGCAGCGCCAAAGTCAAAATACTGACTGTTACCAGTGAAAGCCAAATATTGCGATAGAAATCCTGAACCGCGAATTTTATTATGCGAAAAGCGGCGACAAACATATTTTAGTTAAAGTGGTTAGAAGAGTTAAAGTAGTTAGAATAGTTCGATTTTAACTCTTTTAACTAATCTAACTTTTATAACCGCGAACTATAAAATATAACGACCGTGTTTTTGATCGCTGACGATCCTCCCTTTATCCAAAGTAATTACTCTTTGTTTTAATAAATTAACTATTTCCCGATTGTGCGTGACCAATAAAACAGTGGTGCCGAGTTCATTTATCTTCACCAATAAATCAATTATTTCTTTGCTATTGATGGAATCCAAATTACCCGTCGGCTCATCCGCCAAAAGTATCTTCGGACGATGAATCAACGCTCTGGCAATGGCTACGCGTTGCTGTTCGCCTCCCGAGAGCTGTCTCGGGTATCGACCCAGCTTATCTTCCAAACCGACGACTTTCAAAATTTGCGGCACGATCTTTTTTATTTTGCCGTGCGGCGCGCCGCAGACCTCAAGCGCGAAGGCGATATTTTCAAAAATAGTTTTTTTCGGCAATAATTTAAAATCCTGAAAAATGACCCCTATTTGCCGGCGTAAAATGGAAATATCGCGATATTTAATATTGGTGATATTCCAGCCTCCCACGTAAATCTCTCCCTTGGTCGGTTTTTCCTCGGCGGTCAACATTTTCACCAAAGTGGTTTTGCCGGTGCCGCTCTGGCCGACGATTGACACAAACTCACGCGGCTTGATATGCAAATTAATGCCGCTAAGCGCTTTGGAATTCGCGATATATTGTTTGGTTACCCCCTTGAATCGTATCATAAAGAAAATTGAATATTTCAAAACTTTTATTCCGCCAATTTCTCCAATTCGACTCTGACATTGGGCAAGATTCCCATGCGCGTCGAACCTATTTGAGAAAACGCCACTTTATCCAAATCAATCACGCGCTCCGGAAAAATATTTCGTTCCGGTCCGAAGTCATTGACTCTGACGATAATTGATTTATCATTGTCCAAATTCGTGACTTTAAGCAAACTGCCTTTTGGATAATCCGGAGACGCCGCGCAGTCGCAATCTTTGTAAGCGTACCAGCTGGCTTGTCCGAATTCCATTTTGCCCGTGGAATCCGTCCTGGTTAAAACGACCAATCTGGCGTACGGCAAATGAAAAGCCGCTTTGACGATTGCATCTCCGGCGCTGGCCGAAGGCAATTCCTGCCAAACCGCGTCCACGCCATTCCAAAAATAAATTCTTTTCTTCTGGGTCTCCGGCCTGAAAGTGCGCATGGTAACCCATACAGGTTTTTCATCGTTGAAATATTCTTTATTTTTTACATCAAATTCATACACATCGCTTAAAGACTCAAACCCTTCGGGGAAATCAAACATTTCCCTGCTCAATTGCTTGGTGACGACCTCGGTCGGAGAATTCAAAACATCCGGAGTCAGGCCGACGCGAAACACCTGATCCATGCTGGTGATGGTATAACCTTTGCTGATAGTCGCTTGATCTATGAATAAATTATTGATAATGGGATCGAAAGCGCCGGCGTCAACCGGGGTTGTCGCCCAAAACAAAGCGACAATCAAAATCATTGAAATAAAAAGCTTTTGTGAGGTCATAATTGATTTTTTCATAAATCAATGTATAATAATTACTATTATGCCGAGATAGCTCCCGCCTTCGCCAAGGCTTCGTCGAGCAGGCGACTGGAGCAGCCCAGAATAGGGAGCGATTTTTTCTAAAACTTTTGCCTGAGTAGCTCAGTTGGTAGAGCAATGCTTTCGTAAAGCAGAGGTCGGAGGTTCGATCCCTCTCTCAGGCTCCAACACGTAAAATTCCTATAACGGGATTTTTTTATTTGACGAATTTTCTGACTTTGCTGTTGGAAATGTAATCGACCAAATAAGCTTCGAAATCCGAAATTCTGATGAAAATGTCATAAACAAAAGCCTCATCTCCGCCTTCGCTTCGCTTATCCGTAATTTTAATGATATGAAATCCTTGTTCCGTTTCAATCAAGTCGCTCGTGTCCCCGACCTCCATTGCCATTACCGCGTCTTGCAAAGCCTTCGGCAACATATCAGCTGACACCCAACCCACTTCGCCACCGAGAGGCGCGAACCTTGAATCCTGACTGTATTTTTTAGCTAAATCCTCAAACGACTCTTTGCCTTTCTGAACCAATTTCAAAACTTCCTGAGCCAATTTGCGCGGCTCTTTTTTAATATCTTCGTTTTCCGCATATTTTTCGGCAACGCGCTCTTGATACACGGAACTCAAAACCATTTCATTAAAAAACGTGTCAAAATCAATACCCACGGCTTCAAGGAACTTGGAATCCACTTCTTCTTTGGTGCCGCCGATCTCGGTCACCGCCTTTTCTTTTTCCGCCGCAATATCGTCATAACTCAATTTAACATCGAACTTATCAGCCAACTGCATGATAACTTTATCATGGATCAATTTATCCATCACCGTCTCTTTCAATTCCAGCTCTTGCTCGGACGTTAATTCCGGCTGCTGCTTGGCCACCAGCAACTTGAAATTCTCCAACTCCTTATAATAATCGTGCAAGCTGACAATACGATAATTTACCAAAACCGCCGGATAAGGCACGTTGCTCGTCAGCTTATTCAGATAAACATTACTAACGCCGTATTTATACGCCAACAGACCAGAAGACAAAACGGCGCAAACCGCGAAAACAATCAGCAGCAACGCCGCCAACGCGTGATGCTTATGAATGAATCCGAAAATCTTTTTTGTTTCCTTTTTGGCAGAATCTACTTTCTCGGTCGTCAAAATTGATTTATTTTCATTTTCCATAATTTTTTATGATACTTTATCTCCAAAAAAATAATCCCACCATAATTTCACATTGCTTTTGCCGCTTAGCGTCTCCGACGCGGAGGAATTGATTCCGTTGGGACCGTTCACCGACAAGTCGGGAGGAACGTTGTCTTCGTTAGTTTTTATTAAAACGACTTTCTCTCCTCTTTTTTTGTAATTGAAGTTTTCTCTGGCTGCCTGCTCAATAAATTCCTGCGAATTGTAATTATCGATTAACGTGATAAATTCGTCCTGTTCTATTTTCAAACGATCAATTTCTTTTTCCAAGTCTGAAATCTCTTTATCCAATTGATGTTTGTGGATAAACTCCCTGCTGGCAGCCACTGAAAAAAGGGCAATTAAAACCAGCCCCGAAATAATCAATATTTTTGAGTTGAATTTTCCAAAAAATGTCTTTTTCTCCAACATGCATTAATTATAGCAGAATCGACAACAAGCTTCAAATCGATTCCTCTTTCCAATAATCCTCAAGAAATTGATCACGATTTTTCCCTTTATTTTTTGATTTATCTTCATTTTTTTCTTCCGCAGCCGGTTCTTTTTTGAGGCGAGAATATATTTTCTTTCGCTCGGTTTCGGGCAAACGTTCGATGCGGGAAAGGATATCTTCGGTTTCTTCATCCGGGCTTTCCGCCTCATCAGCCTCTTTGGGCTCGACCGCCGATTTTTTTTCAGTTGATTTTTCAATCAAGGTCAATAATAATTTCTGGAGATCTTCCACGTCCTTGAGATTATAAAGCTCGATCGGATGTTCATTGCCGAAAAACAATATTTCGAGATTGCCGTATTTAAACATTGTCTGCCATAAGCCTTTGGTGGCGCAAGCGATCTCCCGAATTTGCTCAAAAGGGTATGATGATACTTTCTTTGTAAAAAGACCTTGCTGATCGAAATCAATAATTCTTTTACTGGTAATAATAAAGGCGTTCTTATGCCAGAAAAAAACCACTTTCAAAACGTAAAAAACGCTGATGGCCAAAACCGCCAAGAAAATAATACCGCCGATCGCTCCGTTTTTGAATAAGAAAAACAGCAGAAAAAAATCAATGACAATTATGGCGAAACTGATCAATAAGTGCGGCAAAAAAACCAAAAAGTGATGGCGAACTTTCAAAATATAATCCTCATCTTCTTCCAATTTGTAAGGCAATTGAAATTTGGTCATAAAATATATCATTTATTTCTTCTGATAAAAATATATTTGGCTATTTCTATACCAACAACTTTTATCGCGGACAAAGCCACCAACATTAGCCAATCAAAACCGTTCAAAGGAATGAAACTGAAAATATTTTGAGTCACCGGAACGTAAATCGGAGCCGCGAGCATTAACGTCCCGAAAGCGACCGCAACCAAAAGCCATTTATTTGACCAAAGCTTTATTTTCAAAATGGATTGCGTCAAACTGCGGCAACTGAAAATGTAAAACATGGTGTCGAGGCCGAGCGCGGCAAACATGAATGTTCTCAAATGCCCGATTTCTATTTTGGCGATATTGTAAAGATACAGGAACAATCCAAACAACACCAGATCGGTTAGAATTCCTATAATAAAAATAATTACCGTCATTTCTTTATCCAAAATCTTCGCGGTTTTTTTCTGCGGCGGCTCTAGCATCACGCCCTTTTCTTCTTTCTCTTGCGTCAGGGAAGCCGCCGGGAAACTGTCACTGACCAAATTAACCCATAAAATTTGCGCCGCGGTCAGCGGCAAGGGCAAGCCGAACAACAAACTGCCGAAAAGAAGCACCACCTCGGTGAAAGAATCCGTCAACAAATAAACCACGACTTTTTTTATATTGGCAAAAATGACTCTGCCCTCTTTAATGGCATGGACGATAGTCGCCAAATTATTGTTCAATAAAATCAGATCGGCGGTTTGCTTGGTAATTTCCGAACCGGCGCCGACCGCGATGCCGATATCCGCCGCCTTTAAAGCCGGCGCGTCATTGACGCCGTCGCCCGTCATGGCCACCACTTCTCCGACAGCTTGGTATGCTTGAACTATTTTATATTTATCGACAGGGCTGACTCTGGCGAAAACATTGATGCTTGATATTTCTTTTTTCAAATTAGCCGCGGAAAGCTTGGCCAGCCGCTCCCCGTTCATCACGCTTTTTTCAGTAACCGAGAGTCCGATTTCCTTGGCGATGGCCGTAGCGGTCAGCACGTGATCTCCGGTAATCATCACTATTTTTATGCCGGCTCGCTCAATTGTTTTCACCGTTTTTTTCACGTCTTTTCTCAAGGCGTCGGAAATTATGAAATAACCCAAAAACACAAAATTGCCATTTTGGGAAATGCCGTTTTTCCCAATCTCCTGATCTTTGTACGCCGCGGCCAAAACGCGATAACCGGATTTACCGAACACGACGAATTTATCGGTCAATTGACGGCGAATGTCTTCGGTCAGCCGCTCGGCTCGAGCATTTTGATAATGCGAACATTTTTTTAAAACCACTTCCGGCGCGCCCTTGCAAAAGACTCTGTTCGAACCGGATGAAAGTTTGTTCAAAGTGAACATGATTTTGGTTTTTGAAGAAAAAGGAACTTCGGAAATTCTGGCATATTTTTTCTGCCAGAGCTGGACATTCAGTTTGCTCGACGCGGCCGCGAAAAAAATGGCTTTTTCAGTCGGAGAACCGATAATTTTCCATTGACTCATTCTTTTTTTCGGATCAATCACCGCCGAATTATTGCACAAGACTCCTGCTTGAAACAAAAATTTTTCAACTTCATTCAAGCGATGACCGTCAAGCTTCAAATCTCTTGAAAAAGTGCTGATGGTCGTCACTTTCATGATGCCCGTTGTCAAAGTGCCTGTTTTATCAACGCATAAAACCGAAGTGCTGCCCAAGGTTTCCGCGGATACCAGTTTTCTGACCAAAGCTTTTTTCTTTAAAATTCTCTGCATGCCCGTGGCCAAAACCACGGTCATGGCCACGGGCAAGCCTTCCGGAATGGCGGAAACCGCCGAAGCCACGGACACGGCGAATATTTCAACAAAATCCCTGCCGGATAAAAGCCCGAACACGAAAATTATCAAAACCAAGGAAATCAAAGCCAAACCTATTTTTCTGCCAAAGGATCTGAGCTGAATTTGAAAAGGCGTCATTTCCTCTTCCGTTTTTTGCAAAATATCGGCGATTTGTCCGACTTTGGTTTTCATGCCGGTATTGACCACCACGGCCAACCCTGTGCCCTGAGCGATCAGAGTGCCCATGAAAACCATATTTTTTTGATCGCCGGTAATTAAATTTTTCTTGACCAGCGCCTGAGTAGTCTTAATCACCGGCGCGGCCTCTCCTGTTAAAATGGCCTCCTGCGTTTGCAATTGATTGACTTCTATCAACCTGGCGTCCGCCGGCACTTTATTGCCCGCCTCAAGGTACAAAATATCTCCGGGCACGATCTCTTCCGATTCTATTTCCATTCTGTTCCCCGCTCGATACACCACGGCTTTTAATTTCAAAAACTTTTTCAATTCAAATAGCGATCGCTGAGCCTTGCTTTCTTGGATATAACCAACCAGAACATTCACGAAAACCGCGGCCAAAATCACGCCGAAATCCACCCATTCGGAAAATAACGCGGAAATCCCGGCGGCCGCGAGCAAAATTAAAATCAGCACGGATTTAAACTGTGAAAAAAACAATTTCAGCTCAGGCAACGGTCGCTCTTCCGACAATTTGTTAAATCCTTTGCTTTTCAATCTGGCTTTCGCTTCCCCGACCTCAAGGCCGCTTTTTTTTGTTTTTATTTGCTCGAAAATTTCTTGGACGGATAAATCGTACCAAGTTTTTTCTTTGGCCATATTTGATTATATTTTAACACATCGGTTTGTTTTTTTCATTAACTTATTAACTTTTTAAAATTTAAAAACTGTTGAAACTTTCAACAGTTTGTAGGCCTCCTAGTCGTCGTACGACGGCGGCGGGGCGAAATCTTCGACCTGCTGATCGATGGGAACTTCATCCCCGTCTGCCGGCAACGGCGGCGGCATGACCTCCTCCGCCTCGACCTCCTCGACCGCCTCAGGCGACTGATCCGCTCTCTCCGAAGATTTCGACACGGTCAGGCGCGTCGACGTGCCGATCGCGAGCTCGACAACGTAGCCTTCGTTTCTCAGGCCTTCGGCCAGAGCATTGGCTTCATCTTCAGTGATGGAAATGAAACCAATCGCAAGCGGCTTTTCCCCCCGCAATGACAGCCAGACACCGATCCTCCAATCGGCATACGCCCGATAATATCGAAGTCTATACATGACTGTCCTCCTTGCCCGATTTTGGGCTGTTTCATATATATCTTAATATATAAATGAATTTTGTCAAATAAAAAAACAAACCTTAACGGTTTGTGACTTCGCCTCATTCAAATAATAGCATTACCGGATATATTCTCCGCTACTCATAGTATGGCCGCGCCATCCGAAGCTCCGACGAACGGAGCGAGGAGGAGCGAAGGATGGTGGGTCCTCTGGGATTCGAACCCAGGACGCCCAGCTTAAAAGGCTGGCGCTCTAACCGACTGAGCTAAGGACCCAAATAATCAAATCCTAAATCCTAATCTCTAAATACTAAACAAATTACAATATTCCAAATCTCAAATAAGCTCCAAATCCAAAATTCCAATACTGAATAAAATTATAAGGCACTTTTCACGGGTTGTCAATGCTTTTGGGCTGTTTTAGTCACTTTTTCAATAATTGCTTGATATGAGGCATTGGCGTTTTTGGACAATATTTCGCCAATGTTTTTTGACAATTTTTGCCGCTCAGGGTCATTTTCAATCAATGCCTTTATTTCTTCTTTCAATTTTCGGACGGTCAAATCTCTTTCGGTCAAAACCTCGGCCGCTTCATGTTTTAAAAAATATTCGGAGTTCTTGATCTGATCTTTATTGGGCAAAGGAATCAAAATCGCGGGCTTGCCCAAAGCGGACAATTCCGTCAAAGCTCCAAAACCCGCTCTGGAAATGACCAAGTCCGCGACCGCGTACGCGTCAGCCAAATCTTCATTCAAAAATTCAAAAGAATGATATCTTTGACTTTTGAAATCAATATTTTTACCCGGTCCGGTGACATGAATCACTTGGCAAAATTCAACCAATTCCGGCAAAGTTTGATTGATGATGTTGTTGATCGCCGTTGACCCCGTGCCGCCGCCGAGAACCAAAACGACGGGCAAGCCATTTTCCAAACCGAACCTTTCGGCCGCGGAATCCCTTGAACCTGAAAAAATATTTTTTCTAACCGGATTGCCGATGACAATCGTTTTTTTCTCGGAAAATTCTTTTTTTAATATTTCCAAACTGACGGTAATGATCGAAGCCAAAGGAGCCATTAATTTATTGGCCAGGCCGACCGTAAGATCCTGCTGATGAACAATGATTCTTTTTCTCAAGACAAATCCCGCGAAAGCCACGGGCACGCAGACGAAACCTCCGGCGGTTAAAATAAGATCGGGCTTGAATTTCAATATGACGAGCAAACTTTGAAAAAATCCGGCCGCAAAAAGAAAAGGAGCGGCCAATGTTTTCCAACTGAAATATCTTCTCAATTTCGCCGAACTTATGTCTTGGAACTTAACGCCCGCTTTTTCCACCACTCGCCTTTCCGGCCCGTTTTTCGTGCCCAGCCATAAAAACTCGGCCTCCTTCGACCGTAAATCGTCTTTAATGGCGATAAGCGGCATAACCGAACCCATTGTTCCTCCGCCGGACAGTAGTATTTTCATAAGATTATCAGTGATCAATAAATAGTAATGAATAATTTAAAAGGTGGTAGCTTATTAGCTTTTTAGGTTGTAGGTGGCCACCTAACCAGCTAAGAAGCTACAACCTACAAGCTCGATCTAAAATAGCTCAACTGCCGTGCGCCAGCGCTAAAGCGCGCACTTCCTTGACCCCCGCGGCCTTTAACGACTTGGCCGCTTCGTTCATTGTTTGACCGGTGGTGAACACATCGTCAAATAAAAAAACTTTTTCAATCGCCGCTCCTTCGCGGGCGGAAAAAGCTTCCTTTATATTCTCAAAACGCTCGCTTTTAGTCAAATTGGCTTGATGAGCGGTGTTTTTTATCCGACAAAGCAAATCCGGACGAAAATTCATGTGCAACGCTTCGGCCACCTTTCGAGCGATCAATTCGGATTGATTAAATCCTCTTTCCAAAAATCTTTTTCGGTAAAGCGGAATCGGTATAATGATCTGATCGAACAGCGACGGAGAAATGTTTGATGACACAACGGCGTCAACGAACAATTTGGACAAATCAGCGGCCGCCTCCTCGACATAATCGAATTTGAGCAGTCTAATCAATTCTTTGATCGCCCCATCGTATTTACCCATCACGAAAACGCCGTCCAAAAAAAATTCATTGCCGCATAATGGACAAAGTCGATTATCCGGCTTCGCCGGGCGGCCGCAAACAACGCATTGGTTTTCATTCGAAAAATCAATGGTTTTAAAACATTTTTTACACAAAAAAGATCCCTCCTCTTTGCAAACAACGCATTCTTTCGGAAAAACCAAATCCCAGAGGAGGGAGAATATTTTTTTAAACGGATTTTTATTGCCAATAAGCCGCATTGATTAACCATTCGCCGTTAACTTTCACGAAGGCCAATTTTAAATCTTGGTTAAAAACGCGAATTTCGCCATCCTTGGTTTCTTTTCTCTGAGTGGAGACGATAATAACCGCGCTGCTATCGCTTTGACTTTCAATTTTGGCTATCGGCGCGATGGTGGTTACTCCGTAATATACCTCGTCGGCAGCGTATTGAGCGGACAACTTTTTTTTCTGAGCGACCAACCAATCCTGCATTTGAGGCGTTGACAGCGCGGCCAAATCGTCCAAATTGGAAAATGAGCCTTGATTGGAAAAGCTGCCGAATCTTTCCGCGAATATTTTCGCGATATTCTGAGCCTGTTCAATGCCTTTTTCCTCAGCGGTCATCTCAGGCAAATCAAATGCCGGCCTATTTTCCACGGGCACGATCTGCTCTCTCGCGGGCGGCTTGGTTTCATCGATCACGCCCGGCTCGACAGGTTCTTGCCCCGCGTTTCTGAAGTATAAGAAGCCGAAAATTATGGCGCCGATGATTAAAACCGCGATAACTACTAGAATTATAATTTTGGTTCCGATTGAATATTTTTCCATCATATTTTAATCAATTATTTAACTCGCTTTGGGTTTTAGTTGTTCCGGCGATTGAGTCTCGCCGCCGCGCCTTGAAGCCAATTCCTCTTCCATTTCCTTTCTCATCCTCTCTATTTCCAAAAGTTGCTGGGGATCGGAAGTGATCAATTGGTCTTCCATGCCCGAAGCCACCACCTTAATGGCCGCGTGCCGGTCGCCGGCGAAAAAGATGCCTTCGCCCACTCCGCCTTCAAGCAATAAATATCTTTCGCCTTCGGTCAATTGAAACGTCTCTTGGATCAAATCAATGGCGGCCGGAGACTGTCGCAACAAAATCTGGATGGCCGAATTTTGCAAAATGGCTTTGCCTTGAGTGGAGACCAAAAAGTCGTTAACGTCTTGCGTGATGGTGGTCACGCCCAAATAATATTTTCGACAGCGCTTAACCAGCGCGTAAATAAAATCCGCGGAATCTTTTCTCTGCATCAGCCACCAAGCTTCGTCAATCACCAATATTCTTCGTTTCAATTCCGAACGAACCGTATTCCAAATGTAATTAACGATATTGTAAATGGCCATCGGCCGAAGTTCGTCTTCCAAATCTCTGACGGAATACACGATCAATTGATTTCTGACATCCACATTGGTCGGGGAATTAAACAGTCCGGAAAACGTGCCGGCCGTGTATTTTTTCAACCGAGCGCCCAAATCGGCGCCGCCTTCCATGCCTTCGAAAATATCTTGCAAATCCTGCATGGTCGGGGCTTCAACCTGCTTGCTCAGATCGCTTTCCGGCGTAATGTCCTTTTTAGCGTAAGTTTGCAACAACGCCTGGTCGACCAAGGAGTCTTCTTGATATGTGAGATCACCCAGCATTAGCCTGATCAAACCTTTCAGCGTGATAACCGCGCCCCTGATGATATCTTCGGCGGACGTCATCTCACCGATTGCTCGAGGCAAATCGAACGGATTGATTTTGCTCTCCGAAGCCAGGGAAATATTGACGTATGTGCCGCCGACCGCGTCGCTCAAATGCTTATATTCTCTTTCAGGATCGATAATCATAACATCCGTGCCGAGCATCAACGTCCTTAACACTTCCAATTTTATGGCGTAACTTTTGCCCGAACCGGAAGTGGCGAAAACCACCGCGTTGGCGTTTTGCAAAGAAAATCGATCAAAAATTATCAAACTGTTATTATGCCTGTTTATGCCGAACAAAACGCCCTGATCGGAAGTCAATTCCGCGGAAATAAAAGGAAACGACGAAGCGATCGGCGAAGAATTCAAATTAGCGGTGATCATCAGCTCGTCATTGCCGAGCGGCATGGTGGAAATGAACCCTTGCTCGGCTTGATACAAAACTCTTTTGGTATAAACCAACGTGGAACCGAAAACGTCTTCGATCGTCGCGGTCAAATCATCAAGCCCTTTTTCCGTGTCCGCGTATAAAGTGGTATAAAGCGCGAATTGGAAAAACTTTTCCACGCCTTGAGTAATGTCGTCTCGTAATTTTTCAATATCAAGCAAAGCCGTTTCTCTCATCGGATCTCGGGGAGCGCCTTTTTCCGCGTCCGCGGAGAGCTGGGCTCTTAAAATGCCCACTTTGTTTCTTAATTGCTTTAAAACGATTTCCGATTTCATCGGGTAAAAAAACATACTGATGTCGAGCGTGGAATTGTGATTTATAATGGGAGCGAACCAACCGATGCTGATGTATCGGGGATATGTTAAAATAAACAACGTTCGAGCGAACATGCCGCCGATTCTGACGTGATCGGGTTTTACTTCCATGGCCGACGGAGCGATGATATCCAAAATCGACACAACACCGCGCTGATACGACTGTTGCTCCTCTATCATCTTCTTGGTCTTCTCGGCCTTCATTGCTTCCTGACTAATTTCGGGCGGCAACTTTTTTTCCGTCTTTTCGACGCCGATTGGTTTAATCATATTATAAATTTTCTATTCTTAATTTGTTCACGTCCGTCAGCTGTTGCTGTTCGGATATTTTCGGATTGAAAACATTATAATACAGCTCGATCAGACTTTGCGTGTCCATGCGCACTGATTTTAATCCCATGCTGTTCAAATTACCCGAAATATTATTGACGCGTTGATTCAATTCCTTGACCATTGATTCGAATTTTTCTTTTTTAATTTTAATTACCGTGCCCGGGGTGAAAAGCTCGGAAATTTTGGTAAAAAAACCTTTGGGTTTGCCGGTATCGGCAAACGGGCTGAAAGGTATGACCAGAAAAAACTTTTTGCTCATGATATCGCCCAAATCCACCAATTCGCTGACAAAACTGGTATAATTGTCTATTTGTTTTTTCAACAGCTCATTGGTCACTTCCTTGCTTCGTTCTTTGAGCTGATTCAAATAATGTTCAATATTCAATTTTCTGGACTGCACCACGATTTGGATGGGAAAATCCAGATAATTCAAAAACTGAACGTAAGCCGAGACTATGGCGTCCTGTTCTTCTTCGGATTTCAAAGCGAAATTCACGCTTGAGACGAAAAGCACGGCTCGCAAAGTTCCGTCTTTTAATATCACCGTATCGTTTCTGATCTCGGAAATATCCAAAAAAAGCTGGGTCGACTGCCCCGTTGTTTTTTTCGTCAATTTATCGCTCTGCATTTCAGGCCTTTTTGACGCCATAAATTTCGATATTGATTAATTAAAACGATTTATCCTTCCAACTTTTTTTGCGATTTTATTTGCTCGGCCGCGTCGGATACCACCAGCGGTTTTTCCATGTCGCCGGCGAACATGCCGCCGGTATTGACAATCAACGACAAATCCGAAAGTCTGGAACCGGTAATAGGAGCTTTGGCGGCCGCGGGTTTGGGCTCTTCTTTCACGTCAGAGACAAAAATTTCTTTCATCGCTCTAAGGCGCGCCTCCCGATTCCACACTCTCAGCCTCGGCCGGATCATTGTTTGCAAAAAATTCAACAGAAAATAATGGATCGGCCGGCCGTTGATTTTGACAAAGGCCAAAGCCCCGAAAATTGCCATGACGAGCACGCCACCGACTATCAAAGTCAATAAATTGCCGAATTGATAAAGCAAAAAAACGAACAACACGCCAACCAGAAGCAACACGAATTGCCGCACCGTGATCGGCCCGATGATTTTGTCTTCAACATCAATGAATTGCGGCACCAAAAATTTCTGCAAGGCCATAATAATTCTATACTCTAATATTGCAATTTGGAATTAAGCTCCAAAATGGCTTGGAATTCGTCTTGGGACAAAGTCTCTTTCCCCTCTCCCGCTTTCAGCGCGATTATTTCCGCCACCGGCTTATTTTCTTTAATGCTTTCAAAAGCCAAATTCGTGTAAAGCTGATATACCGGCGATCTTTGCCAAGCAATGATCGCTTCATACTTTTTCTGAGCGGATTCTTCGCCCAGTAAATTCACTTTTTCCATTATCTCATTGACAATCTCATCCTTACTTGAACCGAGCCTCCTCAAGTTCACCAAATCCATGGTTCTCATCTCGTCAAGGGGACCCATGATGGCCGGCGTTACTTCGGTCATGACCGGCCTTGAGTCATCAAGTCCGCTTAAATTTTTCCGACCCGCTTCTCTGGCCGGCGAAGCTGGGGTCGGCAAAGTAACTTTTTCCGTTTCGATCAACAAGAATTCACCGCGCATTATCGCCAAACGTTTTTTCTCTATTTCAGGCAAGGCTTTTTGTATTTCGCTTAAAATCATTTCAGCTTTTTGTTCGTCCAGTCCGAGGCCTCCGGATTCTCTCGCGGAAGTCAAAACATATTTTATTTCCAAATCTTTTCTGACGCGACGAAAACGCGTAATGATTAATTTAATCAATTTATCTTTGTCCGAGACTGCCACCTCCAAGCCGGAATTCCCAATAATTTTTTCGGCTGATTGCGTCAAAACTTTTTCCTCAATCGAGCGTTTCTCCGGCGGCAATTCCTCCAGTTTTTCCGGCGCCGCCTCCGGCTCCGGCTTTTTCGGCGCTTCTTTTTTTTGCGGCAATTTCACCAATTTCTCAGCTTCAGCCGGGCTTAAAAACCGCTTGGCCTCATCATATGAGTAATATCTGCCGCTGTAATAATAGAGAAACTTGCCCTTTTCGTCTTTAACCAAAACAAAATCCTCCGCGTTTGGCTGCCCGCCGTTTATATTTTTTTTCACATTGACCATTTGAATTTTTTCTCCTTCAAATCGTAAAAAGCCAGCTGACTGTATTTTTCCATGCCACGCTTCATATAAATGGAATTCAAATGCGAAGCGACACGGGCGGACTCCTCAACGGTCAATTCCAACCGCTCCTGTAAAATATATTTCAACAAATAAACGACAAATTGCGGCTCGGTCGGATTGATTGCGAACCCGCCGGTCAGATTGGCTTTGCCGATTCTATTCAAATAACTGGTCAAATAATCACGATACCTGATGTCTTGTTTTAACAGATCCAAAAAACCTTGTTTTTCCACCAACAGCATCAAGGCCGCGATCGTTTTTTCCTTGTCCTTTTTCAAAAATCCCACTTCCAGTTCGTCCGCTATTTTTTTCACGTCATTGCCAACTCTTTTACTGAGAGCTTCTTTGGCCGCTTCCGCTCTGGCCTGCTCCTCGCGACTGCCCAGATACAAATCGAAAATGTCTCTTGGGGGAGCCTGCGGCTCTTCATTTTTCTCCGATTCTTTCAATATTTTTCTCATTTCAACAAAATCTTCTTCGGTGAACGGAAAAATGGAAATATCTCCCAAATTCATTTTTTGCGCGTCAGTCAAAAAATTCCTGATCGAAACATACGTGTCCAGCAATCGATCCAGCAAAGAAGCTTCTTCCCTATCCAATTTGACGGCGTTCTTGCTGTTCGATATATATTCGGCTTTTCTGATGGTCGAAACCGGCCCTTCGACGCCTGCTGATGAAATGAAATCCTTCAACCAATTGCCCACGCTGGGGGCGATCTGCTGGCCGGACACCTCGATTTGTTCTTTGGTTAAAATTTCAGTGTTATTGATCAATTTTTGCAAAATATCATGTTGAAAATCCGGGTTGCCCGCAAAAAGCAAAACAATGACCATGTTCAAATCGGATTTAACGCGAAAATCTCCGTATTTGAGAATATCAACCACTTGCTCGTCGAAAATCTTGCCCATGTTTCTCATTTCGGTTTCAGGATCTTTCATGACCAGTTCAGCGCTTTTAGCCGAGGCGGCAACCACGGGTTCGGCCAGCGGCGGGGCGACAAAAGCTTTTTCTTTCGCTTCCTTGGCTCCGGCGTCTTCGAGTTCCAATTCCGATTTGAATCTGGCCATGGCCGCTTGGTAATCGGCCGTGTTGCCGCCGAGCGTGGCAATGTACTTTGACGCCTGCGCTTGAAAATATTTATCCAAGACTAAAAAATTTCTGCCCGTTATTTCCAAAGCCAATTGTTCGGCCTTCTTTAAATCGATTTTCAATCTTTTTTTCAGCTCTTTGTCCAAATCGATCAATTGAATGGTTTTTGACAAAACATCCTTGACCGTTTGCGACAAATCCAAAATTTGACGGCCGTTCAAATTAAAATCATAAGCGATATCAACGGTGCTCTCCGCCAAATACGCCGAATGAAAAATTTTATTCGCCAAATTGTCTTTTATATCCGCCATAATTATAATTTTTGAGTCTTAACTTCATTCATGGCTCGCTTCAATTCATCGACTTCGTTTTGTATCTTTTGCCGCTCGCCGATCATGGCCTTGGCCAGCCTGCTTTCGGCTCCGGACAATTCCGCCTCCAGCTGTTGGCCGACTTTTTTCACGCCAGCGGATTTGTATTGATTGATGATGTTTTGAACGTTGGAAGAAAAAGAATTCAAATCAATCTGTTCGGGTTCGGGTGCCGCTTTAGGCGACCAGTTGCCCACCGCCGTTTTAATCGCTTCTTTATCGGCTTTATCCAACAAATCCATAATATCGCTGATGCCGGCGATCGTCGATATATCTTTTTGAGCCGCCTCTTGCTCCGCTCCGGTACTCTTGTTGGCGACATTTAATTTGCCTTTAACCAATTCAACGGCCAAAGGTTTATTTTCATCCATGATATTTTTAATTTTTCCATGATCCACCGTCTTAGATAATTCTTCTAAAATCTTTTGCTTTTGGCCCTCGACATCTCCACCAGGTCCCGCTGACAATGTCGCCATGCGATTGATATCGCCCATGGTTTGTTTTTTAAGCTCGCTTGCCGGTCTCTTGCCCATAAACTCCGCGTAAGCTTTCGGATCCGTATAAACCTCTTGAGGTTTGCCGGTCATCTTGGCCGTCACATTTTGCCAATCGGCTTTGGTTCCATCTCTCCACAAAGTCGCTTCCTCTTGAGATGTTCTCTGTGTTTCCGGTTTATTTTTAATGGCCTCCGTCTCCGGCGACAAAGTCATTCCGGCGGAATTGGTCACCGCTGACATGCCTTTCATCAATGACGATCGATGCAGGCCGCCTTTTTCGTAAACTTTCTTCAACCCTTTATCCGCGTCGTCCTTATAATACTGTCTTAAAAGTTTAATATTTTCTCCGTCTTCATAAAAAGAGCTGTCCTGATCGAGTAAATTAACCTCGCCTTTGCCCGCAGCCTTAAGCACATCCTCTTGGCCCTTGGGAGTGGAAAAGTCATATTTGAAATTGGCGAATTTCTTTTTAGTCTGCTCGCCCAAAATACCTCCGAAAGCTCTGCGGCTGGCGATCTTGGAACCGTCCAAGGCTTTTTGCAGGGCGCGCAATGCTTCTTTCTGCTGATCGGTTTTTACCTCTCCTTTTTCAAGCGCATAAGCGGCATGAGCCACTCGGTCTTCCAGATTCAAGGCCGTATTGCCGATTTGATTGGCCGACTGCTCCGGCTTGCCTTTGGCTTTTAAGCCGGAAACCATCTCATTGACTTTCTTTTTTCTGACCTCAATATTGGCGGCCATGGCCTTATTGTCAGCTCTCCTGACATCGGACATGAATTTGGATCCTCCAAGCAAAGCTCCCATGCCGGCCAGGCCTCCGGCCGCAGTGGCTTTAAGGATGCCTCCGCCGCCAGCTTTGACTTCATGCATTCTCTGCGACATTTTTCTGGCGCCCTCCACACTGCCTCTGAGAACTCTAAATGGAGTTTTCGCCATAGACCAAGCTCCGGCGCCGGCCACCTTGGCTCCGCGGCTGAGCGCTCGGCCGACCGCCGCTCCGGTTTCGGTTTTGCCAATCAGCTTGCCGGCTCCGCCCACGGTCCTGCCCACGGTTCTGCCCGCTGAAACATAAGTGCGTTTGGATATAGCGCCTTTCAAAGCTCTGCCGGCTTTACCGGCCACGAACCCGCCGACCGAACCGCCCATTTTTTGCGTGGCCATAATCGAGCCGTAAAGCATGGCCGCGGCCACGGCGAATTGCGCCAAGTTATCTATTTTGCCGCCCTTGGAAACAGTATTCGGTCCCAATGTATCTCCGGTCGGAGATTTACTCTGAGCTGATTTTCCGATATCCTCAATGCCATTGGGAGTGCCGGGTTCTTCAAAACCCGTCTGCATCATCAAAAGCGATAACCATAAAAAGAAAGCCAGTATAGGTCCCATGGCCACCCATTTGCCGAAAGTCGACCACCATTGCTTGGCCATGCCGGCCGTAAACGGCAAAAGAGAACCCACAAAAGCGAACGGCGATAATACCACCAAAATCCATAAAGTCACGATACGAGCCACCAAGGTCACCAAAATCATAAGGCTGACAATCATAGTGACAAACAACAATATGGTCGCCAAGGCCAAAGCCAAAACAATATCCCACATATCCAGAGTACCTCCTTCCGGCACGCCGGATGGGTCAATCGACATCCAGGAATCCAATTTCAAACCATTGATGAGATTGGCTCCGGCTGAAGCTTTGTAACCGTTAACGAAAGTGAGCATGACCACCTGGCCCATATCAATGAGCAGGCCGCAAATCATTTTGCTGAAATTGATCAAAACCGCGGCAATGATCACTTTGGGCAATAAGGCTTTGATCGAATATTTTTCCACTTTTAAAATCGTTGCAAAAGCGATAATCAGTAAAATAATCACGAAAAACATGTTGCAAATGTCTCGAATAATCACCCAACCGTTGGTGACGGCCGGATTATCCAAAAACGCGTTGTATGTGCTGATATCCACCACCAATGAAAAAATCATCATGGCTATTTTACCGAAAAGAAATGACAAACCAAGAAAAATATAGGCTAAAATATATGAAAATAAATCTCCGATGGCTCCGGCTCTGGCGACCTGGAAATACCCCAGTCCTAAAATCAAAAATAAAATAACCAGCACGCTCAAGACGCGAGTTCTTTTCAGCTTCAACAGCCGATATATCGTTGACAGCGATAATTTTATTTTTGCCATTATTGCCAGATTTTTTTTAAATCTTAATAAAATCTAGGCGCCACGCTAGTTATTTAAATTATAACATAAAAACTGCTCGCTCCCAAGTGGTTTTTTGGAGTTATCAACACGGTTAAAAAAACTGATAAACAATATAAGAGCGGAGAGGCGAGCTCTCCGCTGGGATTGGAAATAAGCACCCACCCCCACCAGCGGAAAGCTTGCTTGCTTGCTTGCTTGCTTGCTTGCTTGCCGGCAGGCAGGCCTTTCCGCTCTGCTGAGCTAATTTGCGCGATCATGAAATATACTGATTAATCGATTGCTCATCCAAAAACGCATACGGCCACGCAAAATATTTATCTGACAACCCCGCCACGCCCGGGTTATTACCCAAATATCTAACGCTTCGATAAATAGCATCTTCATCTTCCAATAATCCGTGATAGAATCCTTTTTGCCAAAATTTTATATTCCAATTACATTGCTCACGAATCCTTTTATAAAAACAGGCTTTTACCCGTTGCATAAACGTCGATACGTTTGATAATCTTGTTTGCATTACAATATGCAAATGGTTTGGCATAATTTGAAAACAAAATATGTTGCATTTCAATTCTTTCCCCTTTTCAACTATCACGTTCGCCAATGCGTTCGCAATATGAATATTTTTAAAATATTGACGCCTATCTTTTGTATTTGTCGTTAATAAATAAGGAACATCTACGTATATTCTTTTTTGCGTCATATTTTCAATTTTCAATCAGAGCGGAGAGTCAAGCTCTCCGCTTGGATTGGAAATAAGCACCCACCCTCACCAGCGGAGAGACCTGCCTGCCGGCAGGCAGGTCTCTCCGCTCCGCTGAGGTTGATCAAAAAAATAATATATATCCTCACCAGCGGAAAGCTCGCCTTTCCGCTCTGCTGGGCTTTAACCGCTTTTAGCCGCGCCAAGGGCTTTTATTTTCAATTTTTTCGACAAACTCAAAGCGCCCAAAACCCCGGTTAAAACACCGGCCGCAATACCCAAAATAATTTTGACCGGCAAATTCCTTTGAGGCGTTGATTTTTCCACGATAGCGGATACTACTGTCGGCGCTTCATCCGGTAAAATCGTAATATCCGCCTCTATTCTCGGGGTCAGGCAATAACCATCTTTCTCCGGCATTAAAACGCCGCTCAAAAAAACCCGCCGGCCGTTTTCCAAATCCTTCAGGCTCAAACCGGTATTTTTCTTCACGCATACTTTCAAATCGCCGTCCGTTGTCACCAAATTAAAACCTCCGGCAAGTTTTTCCGACACCTCGCCTTCGGCTTCGATTAAAAATCCTTTCAACTCGGGCAAGCGATCCAAATCCAAAGAGGTCTGTCCGATGATTTCGTCATCTTCCAAAAAAACAATGCTTTCCGCCGCGTCTATTTTTATCTGATAAATTTCTTTTTTCGAGAACCTGCCGCTAACTTTGACCCGCTGTCCGATTTCAAGATCCGGCCACTCGGCTTTATAAAAATAGATTTCCGCGGCCAGCTCTTCATTTTGAACATACATTTTTTGTTTGTAAAACAGTCCCGGCGCCACCGTCACCTGTCCTTCGAAAAAAACCAAAGCATCGTCTTTTAAATTTTCAGCCGAATCCAAAGTCAGCTCGACAATGCTCTCCGCTTTCTCTTGTTTGGCCACAACGGTTTTCGCGGACGCTGTTACCGTTTTTTTCTCCTCCGCGGGCAAAGCTTCCTCGGCTTCTGCGTCCGGCCGCTCTTCAATGATGTTCTTTGAAGCCGGCGTGGGCAGGCTGGTCAATGTCCAAAATCCTGAGTCGTCTTTGACCAAAGCGTACGGCAAAACCACTTTTTTCTGGTCGAATTCCAGCGCGGAGCCCGGCAAATCTCCATAAATAATCTCGTCGAGCAATTGTCCGTTTTTGGAAAACAATCGAATTTGGTCGCCGGCGTTGTTTAAATTTTTCGTTTTAACTATCATATAAAACTTGGCGGGAATAATCCCTTTTAAATAAAACTTGGAATTGCCGCCCTCCTGCAAATAAAAATCTGACGCGTCAATGTCGACATCGGAAGAATTGAATATTTCAACCCATTCCGTTTGTCCGGAAAACGGCTGGGACATTATTTCATTGATGGATAATTTACCGACCAAATCAACCCGCTTTTCATCGACAACATCTTCTCTGGACTCTGAAATATCTTCCGGCTCGGTTTCTTCATCGGTCAAAGACGATTCATTAACCTCCTCAACGATTTCCTCGGATTCGAAAGAATTCTCCAGGCCCGGCGTGGATATTTCTGAAATCATCCAATCGTTTCGCGAATCAGTGTCGATTCCGGAAACGCGCGACAAACTCATGCCGGCGGCCAGATCAACGCTCGATGTCCAAGCGCCCGCGTCGGTTGTTTGGAAATTTTGCGCCGACAGCCATTGTCCGGCTTCAACCAAAAAGTTCGCTTGGCTTTGGCTTTTGGTGAATTTACCGTCATTATTGGCGTAAATCAAGACGTCCAAAACTTGATATTTTTCATCGCGCAAAACCAAAATATTGTCAGTGGCCGTTAAATTTTTTTCCAAATCAATCAAAATATATTGATCTTTTTTTACGGCGCCCAAATCTTTCACTTCCGCGATCAAAGTCTCGCCTTGAAACAATTTCAAATTTTCAATGATCCCCGATTCCAAAACGCGAAGCTCCACCCAATCAATGGTTTCTTTAAAAGCGACTTCATTGATCAAGACTTCGGCTTGATTTGAAATGGGCTCATCCTCAATGGACGACAAATTTTCAGCAACGTCTTGATTGTCCGGTTCTTCATCAATGATAGCCTCGTCTTCCTCTTGCTCGCCATTGTCCGTTTCAATCGCGTCGCCGGACGCGACATTTTCCATTTCTTCCAAGCAAGTGTCAGAGGACGCCGTTTGATTCGTTTCCGTCAAAACAACATCATCTGACGCGAAAGTTTCGATTATCTCAACATCCGCCGTGGCAAGTATGGAATCTTCGTCGATGATCAAATCCGCGGAAGCGATTATCTCGTTTTCTTCGATTGGCAAATCGTCTTCAATCTCGATAATCATGGCGTCATCGGTGGCGGGATTTCCGCCGCAACCGTCGTCATTTTCAGAGCTTAAAAAATTCTCCGCGCCAAAAGAGGCGAAATCAATCGCGTCAGCGTCCAAATTTTTCGCCAATAAACCGGCCGACCAGGAATCGGCCAAATTACCGTCTTTTATTGGAATATTTCTGACCATGGAAGCGAAAAACTCCGCGTCCCCGTCAAGCGGCGCTCCCCCGTCTCCGGCTTGGTCGATTAAAATCCCATCTTGATCGTAAAGTCTGATCAACAAAGTGGAATTGCTTAAACTTACCGCCCGATCTTGCAAATCCGGTTCGAAATCAATGACCGATTCGGCCTCGGGAAAATTGGCGATGATATAAAAATCATTGGCTCGAATAAAATGGTCTTCGGGAATTTCCAGCATCAAGGTTTCTTGGCCGTTTGACAATTTGGTCAGATACCAGCCGCCCATTTCGATATTTTCGGAAGTTGAATTTTTCAATTCAATGATTTCGTCGGAGCTCGAATAACTTGATCCCGCCCAGGACAATTCATTGATAATCACCGAGTTCTCAACGGCTCGCGCGCTGAACGCGAACAAAAATGTGCTGAATATGATCGTTAAGCAAATAACGGTGAATATCAACAATTTTTGGACTGGCAAATAAAACATATTTTTTCAATTGATTATTAAATCTTCAGGGTCCAAGCGGGTCGGCCGTATTTTGGCCGACCCGCTGAAACATATAGCAATGCCCATCGAGTCTTGAGCGATCTTCTCCGCCAGTCGTAACCGACGAGCAGGTTGCGCTCAAGCCCGCTCACATGCAAGGCTTTGGCGATAAATAAAGATACGGATAATCCTCTGCTTTGGCCACCAGCTGCCATCTTTCCTTAACCGGCCCGTTTTTGAGAATTTCCAATTTCTTTTGCAAGCTGTTTTGATCTTTGACCAAATTGACGAACGAATCATCGGCCCACATTTTCAATTTTTTTCCGTCTTGCCTTTTCTTGGCTTCTTCCCTGAAAAACCAAATGATTCTTTTGGCGTTGGAGCGTTTAACCTTATCGTTGCCCGCAAACAATTCGGCCAGCGGGTAATCCCCTTCTTTCGCTTCCTGATACAAATTATCCATAATTTCTTTGGAGACCCTTTTTTTGAATTCACCGTAAACCGCCACCGGATTGTCCAGGTCAGCCGGTAATTTGAACATCCAGTAAAAATGATTGGGCATGATCAGATACGCCAAGTTGGCGACTTTCAAATCCTTGGCCACGGACTTGATGTTTTTGGTCATCAAGTCAAGATAAGCTTTGTTAACAAAGAGATTTTTTCTGCCGGCGATCGAACTTGAATACAAATAAGTTCCTCCGGCTTGTCTTTCAATGAATTTTGACATAATTTTTTTATGAATTTATTATTTATGCGATCGCAAATTTATGTTAAAGAGCAAAAATATTTTATAGCGGTCCCCCGCGAAGTTTTTTCAGGCGAGACTTTCACCTTCTGCGCGGGGAACCCCTCCACTTCCATTATCACCCGCGAGCGTTAAATAAAATAGGGATTTTTGTCAGCTTCAGTCAACAAAAAAAACGCTCAAAAAGAGCGATTTTTTATGTGATATAATCAAATCAATTTTACGATGTCAGCGAACGCTGACAACTGTGGATAACACGTTACGAATAATCATCGCTAATTAACTAGCCTTGGCGTTATTTTCGTTACAAATACGTTTACGTTTATGTTACGAATTATCCCGAGGGGATCCCGTTGGGACAATCTTCTATTTGGCTTTTAGGTTATTTGTTACAAATTACAAGATTCTTAGGCATAAAGCTATAGGTGAATGTAATTTGTAACATCCGTCCGTGAGTCAAATGGAATTTCTACTTCGTAACGATCCAGCTTCTACACCCCTGACCCACCCCCCAGCTTCTCTGTTTCATGCTACATGCTACATGTTATGTGTTATGTGATATGTGATCCATGATACATGACATGTGCTTACCTCGGCTCGAAATAAATATTGGCGTTTTTGACCTTTGGCATGGCCTGCAACATGCCTCCCATGCCTTCCAAAAATTCCCGATGCATTTCCAAATTATTCTGAAAATCCTTAAAATCTTCCATCATCATCGGCTCTGGAGACCTCTTAAATTGAATGTTGAAACTCCTATCTTTCAATTGTTCCAACATTTGTCGGGCTCGCGCCTCATCCCCAATCACTTTGATGCCTCGAGCCTGAAAATCAACGACCGGCTCTCCCAAAATGACAATCACGTCCCCGGAAGCCAAGATCGCTTTTTGAGGCAAAACTTTGCAACCGGGCAATAGTCGAACCTTGATTTCCTGGCCTTGCGGAGTTTTTACCAAAAATTCTCTGGTTCCTTGAGCGGGCATTTCCGCCACCAATCCGACAATTCCATTGCTATTCAACATTCTCGGTCCGTGTTTTTCATATAATTTTTTGGCGATCGGAGAAAAAACCGGCGCGGTCAAATTTTCATTATCCACTTTTTCTTGAATCGTTTCATTGATGTCCGAAGCGAAAATGGCGCCGCCGCCGAGACCTGAACCGGCCAGTAAAATAATCAGCAAAGCGGCGAAAGATCGATTATAGGAAATTTCCAGCCGAGACATCAGCCAAGAAGCGAATCCGGTCAGCGCCAAAACGCAAAAGAAAAGCACATATGGCAAATTTTTCAAAATAACGGCAATGCCTCCGGCGCCGAAACCAGCGTATTCCAAGCTGTTGCCCGCGGAAATATCGTATATCGACAAATTGACGATAAAAACCGAAACAAGCAAAGACGCGCTGAACAGCGACAGCAGCAAAACCTTTTTCGACTTGAAATAATAGGACGATCTCATTTTAATCAATGAGATTCGGTCCATTACCCGATCGCGCGCGTCCATAGTCGGACTTTCTTCTTTTAATTTTTGAAAATGATTTTTAAAATTATTCTTCATATATATCCGATAATTTTTTCTTGGCTCGATTCACCAAAATTCCCACCGCGTTCTTGCTTTTTCTCAGGATCAACGACATCTCCTCATACGACTTTTCTTCAAAATATTTCAGAATCAACACATTTTTGTATTTGTCCGGCAATCTATTCAGGCATTCTTTCAATTTTTTCGCCTCATCGTCCTGATCCGCCATTTCTTCCAAATCGGCGTCATCCGCGATATCAAGCGGATTGTTCTCATCGTCCAAATACCGCTTTTTATAACGAGAATTTTTTTTCAACCAATTGACCGCCTCATTATGAGCGATGCGGTAAATCCAGCTGGAAAACTTTTTTTTTCGATTGAATCCCTTCAAATTCTTGTACGCTTTCAAAAAAACTTCCTGCGCTATTTCCGCCGCTTCCTCGCGGTGATTGATCAATCTGAAAATATAGGCAAAAAGCTTATTTTGGTACCTACCTACAATATACCTATATTTCTCTTTATCTTCTTTTATTGTCAGCTCGACGAGCTCATTGTCGTCGAGTAAAGAATAATCCATGTAATTTTGCCCCTATTATTACTACAATTTCCCGCCGAAAACCTTTCAAAAAATGACGCCGTTACTATACATTTAATCATATTTCAAGGAATAAAAAAAGCCCCGAAAGTCCGGGGCTTTTCTCGAAGTATTTATCTCAAATCCATCATTGAATCATACGATCTCGCCGACATATCCGCGCCGGTGCCGTATGTTATGCCGGTAGAAACGTTCTCAATCAAGAATTTATCCATAAAACCATTGCTGGTGAACGCCGACGTGGAAATTAAATATTTAACTCCATCTTCGATATAATACTTATTGGTCGAACCGTTATATCTGATAACGCTGCCGCTCGGATGAACATTGTCCGAGATCGAATCCACTTCCGTGTAGTTGGAGAAGAAGCTGGCCGCGATATCGACGACGCGTTTGTTCCATTCCGAACCGTACAACGCCGACGCGACGCCTTCGGTTTCCACCCATCTGATATTGCCGCCCTGTTCCACGGCGTAAACCTTCGGCACCGATTGAATCTTGATCAGCCAAGTGCCTTGTCTCATGGTCACATTGCTGCCCAGAGGAATCTGCGCCAAATCGTTATCGGAAATCACCTTCACGTTGTTGAAATTCTCGTACCAAGAGAAATATACTTTATCATTCGGAAAAACGTGTCTGTAACCGTCAGCGCTCAAGTAATATACGGTTGTCCTCGTGGAATTTTTCACCAAATCGCCAATTGCCAAACTGCCCGGAAACAAACCCGAAGGAGTTTCGACGGTCACCGGCTCGGAAGTATCTTCTTCTGCCGGCTGTTCGGCGGTTTCTACACTTTCCACGTAATTGATGGTGTCGGTATAAGTGGCGCTTTGATTATTGGTGGAAGTTTTGAATTTGACATAAACGGTCTTTTCTCCGAAGCCTTCCGTCAATGTCCAGGTCTTTTCGCTCGCGTACGGTTCCCATTCGGAACCCAAGAAATTAATATCGTTTGAAATCAGCATGGTGGCCGCGTTGTCAGCCGTTAATGTCAAGGTCACCACTCTGCTCAACGTTTCTTCATCTCCATCATTAATCACGGCTGACACGCTGCTCGAAGGAATCGTGCCCGTGCCGCCGCCTCCACCGCCACCGCCGCTGGCTCTAACGTTGGCGGAAGTATAAGTGGCCTGCGCAGTGGTATTGGCCGCTCGATTGGTCGAATCGGTCGTCCAAGTGATAAAGCCGGTTTTAGCAACACTCACGTCGTCCGTGCCGCCATCGGAAGCCACCGGAGTCGCGCAATAATAAGATCCCGTTACTTCCGTGCAACTGGTGCCGCCAACCGTAACCGTGGCGTCCGTCAAAGAACTAGCATATCCGTCCTGACCGACCACTTTATGTGAGTATAAAAGCGCGCCGCTGGTAGTCGTTTGTTGAGCGTCAGCTGTCGCAGTTCTATCAGTACCGAAAGCCAAGTCGTTGGTATTCTGAACATATCCGTCCAACGTCACCTGAATGGCCAGTGTCGAATAAACCAATGGCGTCGCGCAATACCAATTGCTGTCCGAACCCTTGGCGCAACTAACCGCTTGGGCGTCTCCGACCGCCACCGCCGTCGCTGTCGCTTTTACATTGGTTCCTACAGCCTCCGTAGGTATTGAAGTTATTTTATAAGCGTATTTCACCGAACCCGTGGTGGTGGTTTGCTGAGCATCCGTAGTGGCGGTTCTATCATTTAGTATGCCAAAAGAAGTAATATCCTGAACATACCCGTCTTTAGTCACTTTCAAAGCCGCGGTGGTATCTTCCAATGGAATGGCGCAATACCAATTAGTATCACCGCCTTGGGCGCAATCGACAGCCTGCGAGTCGCCGGCGGCCAAGGCCAACACCGTAGTCTTTAATTCAGTCGCTAAATTTTCCGTTGGAATTGAAGCTATCTTATAAGCGTATTTCAAGGTGCCGGTCGAGGCCGTCTCCTGAGCGTCGGCATTGGCCGTTCGATCGGTATCAAACGCTATGGAAGTGATATCTTGCACATAACCGTCCTTAGTCACTTGAATGGCCAAGGCCGTATGAGCGACAGGGACTTGACAATACCACTCGAGAGCGGAATAAAGACAGTTAACGGCTTGAGCATCTCCCGTATAAACGGCAGAGGCTGTGCCGACCACGTCAGTGCCTATCTGTTCGGTCAATATTGAAGACAATTTATAGGCATAGTCATTTGACGTGGTATATGCCGTTTGCGCGGCGGCGGCTATTGTCTGGGTGGCATCGACATAATCCACCATACCGTCAAGAGAAACCGTAACCGTATGCGGCCCGGCCGCCAAAATGGTGGTATCTATAGCGATGTATATAACACCATCAGATGTGCCGTCCCCATCGCCCACTCCTCCATCCGTTACCGCGTCCGCGGTGGCGACAACCACCGTAGCTCCTACCATGGAAACTGATTGCTCACTTAAAAAAGTAACCTTGACCGTGAAGTCATTAAGCGAATTAACGGCCGTTTGAGTGCCCGATTCGGTAGCCGGGGGCAAGACACTGCTGACTTCATTATCAGCATAGCCTTGATCTTCCAGCGTTTCGGTCGTGATAGTGTCCACTGCCGTGCCGACCGGAACGGGAACTCCGAAAGCCGTATTATCGCTGCTCGCGGTGCCGGTAATCGGCGTGCCGTCAGCATCAAAGGTGCAAACCTCATCGCCATCGCCGGTAATGGCCGCGGCCAATTCATCCGTTAAAGTCACCATGACCGAAAATTGATTTGCCGAATTAATAGTGTTCTGAGATCCGATCGCGTAAGTCAACGCGGTTGAAGTCCATTTTAAATATCCATCATCGCCAAGAGCTTCCGAGGTAACCGTTATGGCTTCTCCGTCGTCATTGCAACCTCCTAGAATATCGGCTACAGCCACATCGATAACATCAGCCGTCGCGCTGCTGTCGCAAGCGTCGCCGTCCACGCAAGTCTGCACAGCGCCATTGCACTGTATGGTCACTTGCCAATCGCCGGTAGCGGCCAAAGTAATCGCGGCGCCGAATTCATCTATCGCATTAATGGTAACTCCGCCCGCGTCAGCTCTGGCGACATCCACGTGATTCATATCCATAACCGCCCAAAATGCTATCGCCAAAACGGCGACCATGAAAACTTTCAGGCTCAACGGAAGAAGTTCATGAAAAAGACTTTTATTTTTTTCCATATTTCTTATTTCTTTCGACTGAATCAATTATGATTCAATCCAAAAGTTAATTAATCGCAGGATATTAAAATCCCTATATATATTAAAAGCTAAATTTCAACCTTTGAGTATATTATACAACAAAAATAAAAAATATTTACAGTTATCCACATCGCCCCATTAACTCTGTTTTCATAAAAGAATTCATTGATTCAACAAGCTTTGAAAAGGCGAAATATTAAGCTTATTTTCGGAAATGGAATCGCTTTCCGTGTAATCAGAAAAGAAAGCCTCGGACATATCATCTATCCTTCCCGACCAAACCAACGAAAAAAGTATTTTGGCCACGGTTTCCGTTTCTATCCAACGCAAATTTTGGTCATCATCCACCAAATACACTTTGGGCACGGAAGGCATCTTTATCAGACTGCCCGGTTTGTATTTGATGTTTCCGACCAGCGGATATTGCGACAATCCATCGGACGATATCAATTCAACATTTGAAAAATCGTCATACCAAGAAAAAAATATTTTTTCATTGGGAAAAACATATCGTTGATTATTCACGCCGAGCAAATAAACAGTGGAATCTTCCGGCGATTTGATCAGTCGCCCGGACAACGACTTGTCGGAAACAAACTCGACCACGGCCGAAACCGGAATCTCGGCGTTAAAAATATTCCAAGTCAATAATTTTTCATCAACTTCGGCGAAATAAAGAGAAGAACCGAAAACGTTTGAACTTACCGAAAATTTCGCCAAACCGTTTTCATCGGTAATGTCAGTGATCGCTTCAATCGTATCATAATCTTTTTTTGATGAATGCAAAATAACTTTTTTCCCGGCGATGGCTTCGCCCAGGTCGTCTTGCAACCACACGTCAATCGTCGCCTTCTCGCCGACCGAAATCTTCTCGTCCTCGGTCTCAACCAAAGCCAACGATATTGCGCGACCATCCGCTTCCATTGAAATCGAAGGGGATGTGTATTCATTGCCGATAAAATCGGCTGACTTGACCGCTATGACATGGCTGCCGAGCGCAACCTCCGACCATAAATATTGCCAAGTGTCAAAATAAGTGCCGGTGGATTCGGCGTCAAACCATTCTCCATCAATGGATACTTTTACCCATGAGGGAAATGAGCCCGCGCGATCCCTGGCCAGCCCGGTGATTAAAATATCTCCGCTGCCGGAAATAACAACCGTTTCTCCGTTTTTAATATTATCTATCACCACGACCGGCGGAATATTATCCAGAGCAAGTCTGGAAATGATCTGCGAGGTGGAATTCAATAAATTATCGCCAACGGGTCCGTCGTTTTCCGATTCAACGAAAACACCCTTCTCTCCCAGATCGAACCGGCCGTCGGCATTTAAGTCGCTTAAGGCGGGAATATAAAAATCGAGAGAATAGCTGGTGGTCAAAACATAAGTCGTTTCCACGCTGATAAATATTCTTAAACCGCCAACGGGAATTTCTTCATTGATATTTTCAAGATACCAATAAGCTTCATTCGGGTACCATACGGCTTCTCCCAAATCTTTATCTACGCCAATGCCTTGAAATCCTTGCGATCCGTCATCAGCGTAAATTCTCACTTTGTCTATTTGATAATCAACCTGAGCCGTGCCTTTATTCTTCACGGTGATTGCGGACAAAACATCCTTCGCTCCGCCGTTGTCAGGGACAACAAAATCCATGGTTAAAATATCGAAGTCCGATTGATAATAATAACTGAACGGGGCTTCGAAATTAACGTAATCATCCACTTCTGCCGCCATCGCGCCGCCGCCCCCCAACAAACAAATTAAAGCAAAGCAAAAAAATATTTTTTTCATAAAAATAAATTAGTTGTCGATGTTCATATAATAACACATTTCAAATATGAAAACAAAAAATAACTCACAATTCAAAATCCAACCCAATGGCTCGGATGCCGGGTTGTGGGTCAGGGGTCTTGTTACGAATTACAATCATCTGATAGGCCGATTAATATATGTTACGAAGTACAAGATTCCATTTGGCCTACAGACGGGTGTTACAAATTACATTCACCTATAAGCCTTAAGCCTGAGATTATTGTAATTCGTAACAGATAACCTGAAAGCTAAATAGTAGATTGTAATTCGTAACAAATAACCTGAAAGCTAAATAGTAGATTGTAATTCGTAACAAATAACCTGAAAGCTAAATAGAATCTTATAATTCGTAAACATCTCAAGCCCCATAAAGCCTTCTTAAAAAAACAAAATCCCCCCGACTTTCGTCGAAGGGATTTTTGTTTCGGTTTGCGCTACCGAAAAACCTTAAACTATATGAGACTCTATCTTACGGTTTGAGCAACAGACCCGCATACTTATCGCCTCTAAAGAGGATATTAGCATGTTGGTAAGTGCCGATTCCGTTGATGCTCCAAGTGAAGTTTGAGGCTGAAGCGTCATCCAACCATAACTGGATGGAATCGCCTTGAGACGTCATCATTGACGTATCACCCCAAACATACAAGTACTTGGTCTCGCCGGCCGGAACTCTCCAGTCGGTGGAAACATCTTCGAAAAGGAACTTAACGCTGGTGGCGGAACACGGAGCGATAGCGGCAGGTGTAGCCAAAGTGACTCCATCTGAATCTTTCAAGTAAACGTCTCCTGTCGCCACGCTGGTGCAAGAAGAGCTGATCTTGAAAGTAATATCGCCGGTAGCCGCGTCGAACGTGATGTCCTTCGGGCCGTCAGCGGTGACCGCTAATTTAGCCAACAAAGTGTTGGCGCTCGGGATCAGATTGCCTGAAGGCGTATCAACCGCGAAAGCGACTGAGGGAACGCTCTCATAAACAGTCTGATTATTGCCATCAACCGTGTAAATCACGCGAACGGTACCAGCCACGACGTCTGCAGTAGCGGTAGTGCCGATATAAGCGTTTTCACCGGCTGCCCAAGCGGCATTACCACCAGAGATTTGTAAGTTGGTGGCGGCCGTGATCACGGTAGCAACATCAGTATCTGAAGCGCCGACAGTTGAACCGATTTTGTAAGTGCCGCAATCTGTCACGCGCACATCAGTGGCATCAACCGTGCCGCCGGAAGCCACATCGCGATAGATGCACTCACCGGCCGCCCAAGTGGCGTTGCCGCCGGAAATGAACAAGTTGGTGGCTAGATTTAGATCAGTCGCGGTAATATCGCTGTCTCCGGCTACGACAGTGGTTGTCAAAACAACCGTGCCGGCGCCTTGTCCGACGGCTCTGAAATTATTCGGAGTCGTGAAGGCGAGAGACATGGCAGCCGCGTTATCCGCGCCGCCGCTGGTGGTGTTCATGTTGCCTTTGACAGTGATGGTCGTATCTCCGTCTTTCGGCACGTAGATGTCAAGTCCGTTGAAATCCGCGATGCCACCACTCAAGAAAGCTGACTTGGTGACAGTCGCGCCAACGCTGTTGGTGTAGGACAAGACAACTGAAGTAAATTCGTCATCGTACATGGTTGAAAACTCTTGGTTCTTGATTCTCAACTTTTCGATAACGAAAGCTTCATTGGAAGCTGCGAATTTGACTTTGGTAAAGTCAACACCCTGTCTGCCGGCGACCACCAAATTTACCAACGGAGTGGCTGAACCGATGTTTACGGTCAAAGTGCCGGTGGAGGTGACGGTCTGATAACGACCCGGAGCTGTATCAGGATCGGTATTGCCATTAATCAAATTCGGGGTGATCGATGTGCCGAATCCGTATTCAGCTGAAACATCGGCCGCGGCCGCGAGAGCCATGGCGAATCGATCGCTAGTGCCATCATAAGGAGCGGTGGTTGACAAATCAACCTTCACCACCAATTGCTTGGAAGTGCCCGCCGGAATCATCCAATTCAAAGTATCGAATTGAACGGTGATCGCGCTGGTGCCGACAGTCAATCCTTTGGCAGTCGCCAACGGAGAAGTCGCGCCATCATCGTAAATGGCCACCTTGGAAATCACATCCTCGGCGTTTGAAGCCTGATTCTTATCACCCGCGGCAAAAGTTGTAGCGTTGGCATCCAAGTAAGCGGTCAATTTGATCGTGTTTACTTTGACGTCAGCGGCATTGCCCGCGGTGAAGACGAAGCCTACGGTCGAGACTCCATTGGAGCCTTTAACATAGGTGTTGCCACCGGCCGGAGTGCCAGCCAAATCAATTGACAAGCTGGTTTCGGTGATGGTCATTTCATTACCCGCGATATTGCCCGAAGGGACAATGTCGGTAATGGCATCGCCTGTGTCTGAATCCTTGAACACCCAGTTCGAAGTTGAAGTCAAATCTTTCAAAGTGGCGAGAATCTTATCGCCATCAGACGCGGTATTTGAAACATCAACTCTCACTTGGCATTCGGTGGCTCCTGCCGCCAATGACCAAGTATCGGTAAAGGCGTTATCGGTAGCCGCCGGACTGGCGGTGTCAGCGACGACAATGCCGCCGCAGATCAATTCCAGATTTTCCATGTCAGCGGCAGCCAAACCGGTGCCGGACATGGTAACTGTGGCTCTTTCAACATCTATCGAACCCTGAGCGGTCATGGTGAAATTCATCAAAACCACTTTGTTGGTATTCTTCGACACATCAGTCGAAGAAGGACCGTTGAAAGCTACTGACAATTGGCTGGCTTCAGCCGTGGTGGTATTTGACAGAGGAGAAGAATCAGCCTCTTCAACGTATGAATTCGCGCTGCCGCCCACTGCGGCGTCAACGTACATGTTATAGCCGTAAGTGTCGCCGGTGGCGCGAACATCGGTGTTGTATCTTACATACAAGGTGCCGGTGTCAGCGTCTCTGCCGGTAACGTCGGCCTTAGCCGTGAAAGAAACTGAATCGCCTCTTTCGATCGGCCAAGCGGTGTCCAAATCGCAAACGAAGTAATCGCCGCTCTCCGTGCAAGTTGAAACCAAGTCGGATCCTCGATAAATCTTCATGTTGTTAAAGATGTCTCTCGCGCTGTTGTAAATTGTCAAGCCCGAGAAATGAGCGTCTTCAACGGTATTCACATGTACCGAGAAATTAGAAACCTCAACTCCAACTTCGCCGATCTTTCGAGTATAAGCCTGGCCGTTTGATTCGACATCGACTTTACCCACTTGAACGGTTGAAATGTTCAAGGTGTTTGATCGGACGGGGAAACTGCCAACGACCGACTCAGCAGTGCTGCTGATCGAAGTGGCGTTGGTCATTTCAAATTGATGAGAGCCATTGGTTGCCGGCGAATAAGCGATATCCGCGAACAAAGTCAAAGTCTTGCTCTGACCGGCGCCTACAGAAAGGTTTAAATTATTAAAGTAGGCTAAGTTCGTTGAAGTGGATATGGTCTTGCCCGAGGTCAACTTCAATGAGCCGTCATAAAGATAAATCTTTGAAAGCTCTGAAGGAGAACCCAAACCGACTCTCTTTATAGCGAGGGTATTAACGGTAATCGCCGCATCGCTGCCGGCAGTGAAAGTGTATTTGGCTACTTCGACGCCGGTGGCTCCGAACGGAGCTGTTTGTGTCGCCGGGGTGTCAGAGGCCAAAGAAACGGTCAATGTGCCGTCAGCGGCTACCGGAGCAGCAGTGCCACCGCCTTGGGAATCATCCAAGTAAGTAGCATCAGCGCCGGAAACCACATCTCCTTCGGTATAAGAATCCAATACTGCCTGAGTGGTGACAGTCACATATTCCCACTTGAAGCGGTTCGCGACGAACACGTCTTCAGACGGTACTAAATGTTTCATGTCATCCCAGATAAGCCAGACGTCGGACGCCGCAGCGGTCTTCAATAAGAAACCGTCCGGATACCAAGTGCCATCCAACTCTGTGCTCGTATCGTTGTAATTGTTCCAGAATGAATCCTGGACATCAAGTATTCTCGAACTCCAGGTTGATCCGAACAAATCTTCAGCGGCTGTCTGATCGGCGACTTTATACAAATCGCCTTCTCGGCTGACCGCGTAAACGCTCGGAATCGACTGAATCTTAACTAACTCCGTGCCGTAGCGAGTGACAACGTTTGACGCCAATGAAATATCGGCAAGCTCGCTATCGGTTATATTCCTGACAACAGAAAAATCATATTGCCAAGTAAAATAGTACTTATCCTGCGGATAGACGTACCTTTTGCCGTCAGACGCGTAAAAATATACGGCGTCAAAGCTGCCCTTGATAACATCTCCCGGTTCCAGCACCGCGGCGCTGGCCACAGGGACGAAAGCGGCAACTCCCATTGACCAAACAATGGTGGCGAGTACAACCCCGAAAGTAAATACTTTTTTTAGGTTACCCATAGATTAATTTAAATCTCCTTTGCCTCCAATAATATTTTTTCATTCGATCGAATGGAAAAATATATTGAGGTCAATATATTTTAATTATGTCACGGCCTCCCTTTTGGGATCGACCTTGCTGGACATGACAACCTAAAGAGTTGATTAATTCGTTAATATATAAATAATTATTTTTTATTATTCAACAACCGCATCGGCCGCGGCGTCCGTGGTGGCCGAGCTTTGCTCCGGCGTTTCCGGCTCGCCGGTCGTGTCGGGACTGACTTCACCGGTCGATTCACTCATCGCGCCGAGCTTGGTTTGAATGTCTCTGGTTATCAAATTACTTTCCTTTATTTTTTCAAAAGCTCGCGTAATGTCGCCTTGCTGTAAAAGAAGTCTCGCTTCTTCAACCAATTTTTGCACTTCTTCAGGCGCTTCGCCGATAATCGCGGTTTGATCAAGAATCAATTGATCGTTATCGCTCAAAACGTCCTCGGTTGCCAAATCATGCGAAGAAGCATCCTCCATGGCGTCGCAGCTCGCGCAAGTTTCCTCGGGCTGACTGACGTTCTTAACCTCTTCTATCTTTTCTTCCGCGGATCGTATTTTACCTTCCAAATTTTGCGCTATCTCTTCCACCGAGGATTCAACCTCTCCGGAAACGTGTTTTTCAATGATCACGCCGATGGCCGCCTCGGACGTTTCCTCAACAACATTCTGCGCGGCGTCAAGTTCCGAAATCATCGTCGATTTATCATCAATGGCTTTTATCTCTTTTTTCTTCTGTTTTATTTTTTCAGACAAACTATCGACTTTATCATCCACTTTTTTGGCCACATCCACTATTTCCTGCGCCGGTTTCGGCGTTAACTTAACTTTTTCCAATTGCTCTTTCACGTTGGTCATTTGCTCCGTTAAACCGTGAATGGCCACCTTCATGTTTTCTTGATTGCCCTCGACTTCCGGATGCAATTGCAATTTGTCCATTTCATTCATTCTCTCGTCCGCGTAGCCCATGTAAAGATCCGTTTTTTTATCCGCACCGACAGTCAAACCGGCGTAAATTTTTTCCGAAGTCAATTTAACTTTATATAAAGTGTCTCCGGGCACCGTGCCTTTGGAAGCGCTGACTCCGAAGACTGAAGCTCCGAAGATGAATGTGACGATCAAAGTTATTGCGCCAATCGGCTTATACACAAAAGTTTTAACGCTGCCCGGCATAATCGCCTTGATGCCGTACCAAAAATTTTTGAAAGCGCTTTCTTTGGTGTTTGCCGTCTGTCCCTTAATTTGGGAAATCAAAAGATTCCGATTTGATTTCTTCCATTCGGCGTTGGCTCCCAAAATCCTCAAGGACTTTAACTGTTTGATTATATCTTTGTCAGTCATGAAAAATTTCCTTTAATGTTTTCAGAGCTCGGTGCAATAGCACTCTGATGTTGCTTTTGCTTTTGTCTAAAATTTTAGCGATTTCCGAGGTGGTCAATCCGTTGATGTATTTAAGGATGATCACTTCGCGATATTCCTCCTTAAGCAGTTTCAATTTGCTTTCGATTTGTTCCAAGTCCAGTTTTTGATCCAATTCCTTGACCGCGTCTTTTCTGTCCGCGATAATTTCTTCAAATTGTTCGGTGTTTGAAACGACCGAATTTTTATTTCTCTCTCGGTAATGATCAATTATGCAATTTCGGGCGATGCGATATATCAAGGCGTTGAAATTGTCTATTTTCCTTTTTCCTTCCCGCAAGTATTGCCAAGTTTTTAAAAAAATATTCGAAGTGATATCTTGAGTTTCTTCATCTGTATTCACCTTGAATCTGACGAATCTAAATATCTTATCCACATACAAATCATAAAGTTTTCCGAAAGCCTCGGGATTGTTCTGATTTTTGGCCTGGAAAACGAGATATTTGATTTTAATGTTATTGTTCCGCATCTTTGAAGTCGTATATTTGTTAAAAGTGTTACAGTCTTTATAATAAAATATTTCGAACAAATTGTAAAGATTATATCTTAATACATTTAGCGCAAAAAATCAATGATTAAGACGCCATTTTTCGTCACTTGACTTTCAGGGATAAAATTGCATTATAAATAAGTAAATGTCTACACCACTCTATACTTTCAACGAATTTTTTGTTAAATTATCAGCAAGGAACAATACCAATATGCCAACGGAAAAAAACCATAAAATCATTAGAGTCTCCGTCTCGGAAGCGGCCAGGTTGCTCGGCATAGACTCGCATACCATCAGACGGGCGATTAAAACAGAGGAAGTTACCTATGCCGTGGTTCAAGGCAGATACAAAATAAATTTCGAGAGCTTGGTTAAATGGTCTCAGCAAAAAATCAGGATAAAAAACAAAATGAATAAAGATGGCATCGGTCAATACGTGGCCAAGTGGAAAATAAAAAACAAACTTTATTCGCCCAATCCGGGGAGCATGGATCATGGAACATGAATCACGAAAAAAAAACGGCCGAGCGGCCGTTTTTTTTCGAAATTTAAAGTTCCAATATTCCCACTTTTTTCAATCTCGGTTGATAAATGATTTCCTTATATAATTTTTCCGTACGCTCGATCACCTTTTGCCAATCAAATTCATCAATCACTTCCCTTTTTAATTGTTGCCCCATGTTCGGCAAAGTGTTGACATTCGCCAAAAGCGATGAAAGTTTCTTTTTTAAATCACCGGCATCGCCTTTTTCAAACACCAACGCGGAGCGCAAATTTTCCGGCATCAATTCCAAATGCGCCGGAATGTTCGAAACCACGGTCGGCACGCCAAAAGACATGGACTCCAAAACGGAAATCGGCAATCCTTCTGAATCTGATGGATGAACGAAAAGTAAAGCGTTCTCGAAAAGCTGCTGCAAGGCTTCTCCGGATTGAAACCCGGTGAACATAATCCTTCTGTCTCCGGCCGCCATTTTTTTCAGATCATTCACATAGTCATCGGTAAAAACGGAACCTCCCGCAATAACCAATCTCTTCTCTGTTTTCAGATCTTTAAAAGCCTCGATCAATAAATCTATTCGCTTAACCTTTATTAATCGCACGGCGACCAACAAATAGCCCTTGCTGCGCAAATTAAATTTTTCTTTTACAATATTGTCCCCGAATGACTCGGGCAAAGACGCTCCATTTGGAATGTAAACGACTTCAACATTGAATTTATCATGGCAATACTTTTGAAGACTTTTCGAAACCGCGATGGTTTCATGCGGAGCCGTCACCGCGAACCTTTCTCCGAGTTTCAAAAAAAACCTGGCGACCGCGCCCCACTTCTCATGCAAACTGTCGATACTGTGAAAAGTCACCACAACTTTTGTCCTTCTTAAAAATATTCTCGGCAAAAAAGACATCAACGCCGGCCCGATACCATGATAATGGATTACATCGTATTTCTTAAAAAGCGAGTGCATCGTGCATAAAAAAGTATGGCTTATAGCGTCAAAATGTTTCGTCTTCAAAGAAGGCAGCGAAATTAAACTCACGTCCTTATATTCCTTCAAATTCTTGTCCGTATACCAAGGTCTGGTGTAAACAAAAACATCATGTCCCCTCTCAGCCAATCCCATGGCCAATTTTTCGACATGATTCTCCACGCCGCCGTATTTGGCGGGCAAACCCTTTTGCCCTATAAAAGCTATTTTCATGAATTTACAATAGCACATTTTTAAAAAAATGTCAATTAAATGGCTTATTTAACCGATTTTTACGTTTTTTTCTTCCAACAGACATTGTTCGCATTTGCCAAAGAAAAAAATGGTGTTCGAATGCACCTGGGCATTCAATTCACGATTGATACGCTTATAAATTTTTTTAATTTCAACGTCTCTGACATCGAAGATGGACTTGCATTTTTCGCAAACGAAATGAACGTCGTTTCTTTTCGCGTCATAGCGCGTCGGTCCTTTTTCAAAATCCAAAGCCCTGATCAAGCCGCTTTCAACCAGACTTTTTAAATTTCTATATACCGTGGCAAAACTGATTTGAGGCAAAAGAGCCTTAACGGCCATAAAAACTTCCTCAGCCGCCGGGTGAGAATCCGTATTTAAAAGATAATTCAATATCATTTTTCTTTGATTTGTCAGTCGTCCTTTATGCTTAATTATCATATTTTATCAGATAATTACTCCTATTTGAGATTTGTTATCATTACTAAATATAGTATATTCCTATTTGAGAATCATTCAAAGACTTATCCACAAATTGTTACGAATTACAAGACTCCATTTAGCTTCTAGGTTATCTGTTACGAATTACAAGATTCTATTTAGCTTTCAGGTTATCTGTTACGCCTGCCTGCTCCTCGAGTCTGAGCTCGCCACTCGGCCGTGAGCTCGTGGCCGAACGGGAGTCGAAGACCGGCAGGCAGGAATTACAAGATTCTCAGGCTTAAAGCTGTAAGTGAATGTGATTTGTAACATCCGTCCGTAGGCCAAATGGAGTCTTGTACTTCGTAACATATATTAATCGGCCTACCAGATGATTGTAATTCGTAACATAATCCATAAAGATGTAATAAAAAAAACTCCGCTTTAGCGGAGCATTGCCGTATTGTGGAATTATCTTATGCCCATGCGATACAAAATCAAATTTTTAATATCCTCCAAGCAAACATCATCATAAACCGAAGATGTTTCATAAACTTTGACTGAAATGTTTGGTCTGGCCATCGCGGACAGATGCTTAATGGTTTTGCGATGATCATTATCAAAGTATTTTTCAGCCATGAAAAAATCAATGGGAGCTTCCGTTCTTTCTAATAAATGTCCCGGTTCCGGAGTATTTTCCGGCCAAAGCGTTCTTTTGTTTTGTTTATTTTTGAAAATTATCGGCTGCAAAGAAAATATGCCGGACAACCGAGCGCTTTCCGCCGCTTCCAAAACCGGCACCAAACTCCAACCTTCGGTGATATAATACAATTCTTTGTTTTTCTCGGTTTGTTGACGGTGATAATCATTGAAAGCCTCAATCAGTTCCGACCAACCGCCCGCAGCCATCTTAGACGAGAGATTATCAAAAACAAAAACATTCAGGCCTTTTTCTTTAAGATCATTGCCCAATTTGACGAATTTTTGATTTGTGCCCCAAATATTCGGCACTATCACCACTTTTCTCATATGTTTATATTTTACCAGTAATTATGAAAATATCAATGTTTGCAACCCTTCCAAATATTGATTTATTAATAACATCTGATATCATAGTAGGGTATTTAAGACTAAAATGGATATTTTGACAAGTCTTGCGGCAAATCATTCGGAGATCGTCTAATGGTAGGACACCAGGTTCTGGCCCTGGCAATCTAGGTTCGATTCCTAGTCTCCGAGCCAGCCTTCGCTAAAGCTTCGGCTGGCAGGCCAGCCAATCGCCTTTCGGGCTGCGGCTTGTCCGCCGTAGTTTCAACGTAGGCGGGCTGACAAGCTAATAAAAATTATCCCCAAAAATGGACTTTTCTCAATAAATACGCTATAATGATTCAACGAGATAATTAACTAAAATATTTATGGCAAAAATGACAAAGTCTCAAATGTTGACTGCCTTAGCTGAAAAGACGGGCATGTCGAAAAAAGATGTCGCTTCTTTGAGCGAAGCCATGACCATGATGGCTTACGACGAAGTTAAGAAGAATGGAGAGTTCACCATCCCGGGCATTGGCAAATTGGTAAAGAAACACCGAAAAGAACGAATGGGACGAAACCCGGCTACAGGAGAATCAATTAAGATCTTGGCAAAGACCGTTCTTAAATTCAGAGTTTCAAAGTCAGCCAAAGACGCGGTACTGTAAAAGCATCCGTCAAGAATAAAAAAGCCGCCTTAACGGGCGGTCTTTTTTTATTAAGAAACTGGAAATTGGGGTGGAGAAAATATTGTTTCATTGTTACGTGATACGTGTTTCGTGTTTCATGATTCATGATACATGTTCTAGGAATCAAGACACAACACTGCCTCCGAACATATCCAGCGCGTCTTTTAAATCATTATCGCCTATTTGAGGCGCCAAAGCCGCGGGTTCATTGTCGGAAATCATTGTTTTCATTTCAGCATCCAACTTGGTTTCGATTATGAATTTTTTGCCAAAAGATTCTTTAAACGCCAAACAAACCTTTTCTTTATTGGCAGGCTCTTCAACTTTTTCCTGCTGGAGCCGAAATGGAAAAGCCAAAGTCACCCTGTTGCCGTCCAGCTTGCACGGCTGACCCATGCCGAGAGACATGCTTAAGCCGTAATTATCTTTTCGCACCAATTTGATAATTTCCTGCCAGCGCGCTTTCACTTGCGCGAAGGTCAGGCTGGGCTCATAATTCGATGATTCTTTGGGTTCATTGTTTGATTGTTTGTCATCCGCTTCGGTGGCCGCCAAATCCACGACGGGCGCTGTCGAAGTAGATTCCGGTTCGAACTCAGGCTCCGATACCGGCTTTGGTGCGGGACTTGCCGGCTCAATAACCCGCTGAGGCAACGGCGCCGTGCCGGAAGACGCGTCCGGACGAAAATTCTTTCCGAGCGGCGGCTTTGCCTCCGCTCCGGCGCCACCTTCGCACAACGAGACCGCGGCCAATTCGAGCGGCAACTGTAAAATGTAGCTTTGCCGATATTCTTCCTTTGTTTTCATAAAAACGTCGATCATTTTAGCCAAAGAAGAGGCTGACACGTTTTTCAATATTTCAACCAATTCCGCCAAGGATTTTTCTTCGGATTCCTGGCTGAGTTCGGCCAAATCGGACTTTATTTTATAAAGCATGCACTTTCTCAAAAATTCCACAAAATCTCCCGTAAATTGACTGATATCAACGCCGGAGTCAGCCAAATCATTAATCAATTCAATGGCGGCTTTGGTGTTTTTTGTGGCCAAATGGGAAAGGAATTCAAACATGGCTTGAAAATTCGACCGCGGCAAAATCAATTCAGCGAGCTCCAGCGTGATTTTCTTTTCGCCCAAAGAAATCACCTGCTCAAGCAAACTTTCCGCGTCGCGCACGCAACCGTAAGAAAATCTGGAAATTCTTTTCAAAACTTCCTCGTCAACAGCCACACCTTCCTGATCGACTATCCATTTGAGCCTGACCAGCAGATCATCCATTTTAATTTTTTTGTAATCGAATCGCTGACAGCGGGAAATTATGGTCACCGGCACTTTGTGCGCTTCGGTGGTGGCCAAAATGAAAATGACGTGAGCGGGCGGCTCTTCCAAAATTTTCAACAATGCGTTGAAGGCGCTGATCGAAAGCATGTGCACCTCGTCAATGATGAATATTTTAAATTTCCTTTTGGTCGGCGTAAAGCGCGCGTTGTTGATGATATTTTCTCTGACATTATCCACGCCCGTATGAGACGCCGCGTCGATTTCAATAACGTCGAGCGATTTATTTTCCAATATTTCCAAACAAGAATCGCATTGATTGCAGGGCTCGCCGCGATCTTTTAAATCCAAACAATTGGCCGCCTTGGCCAACAATCTGGCCAAAGTGGTTTTGCCCGTGCCGCGAGGCCCGCAAAAAAGATAAGCGTGCCCGATTCGGCCGCTTTCTATTTCATTTTGCAATGTCGTTTTAATGTGATTTTGGCCGGAGATTTGAGAAAAATTCTGCGGCCGGTATTTTCTGTATAAGGCTACTGACATAGTAGATTTGTTACGAATTACAATCATCTGATAGGCCTATTAATATATGTTACGAAGTACAAGATTCCATTTGGCCTACGGACGGATGTTACAAATTACATTCATCCATAGCTTTATGCCTAAGAATCTCGTAATACGTAACAAATTTCCTAAAAGCTAAATGGACTCTTGTAATTCCTGCCTGCCGGTCTTCGACTCCCGTTCGGCCACGAGCTCACGGCCGAGTGGCGAGCTCAGACTCGAGGAGCAGGCAGGCGTAACAGATAACCTGAAAAATTAATAGAATATTGTAATTCGTAACAACTCTTCATGCTACGTGCATTTTATCAAACCAAACGGAAATAGCAAATCAACGATTTTTCACGAATTTATCAATAATTTTTCGGCATCTGACTTTCCAATCATATTGCTTGGCCAGCTCAAAGGCTTTGGAGGCCATCAGAGCCGATTTTTGAGCGTTATTGGCCGCTTCAAGGATAAATCCGCTTAATTGTTCAATATTATTCGGCGAGGCCAAAAACGCGCTTTCTCCATGCTTAACCACCTTTTCAATCACCGGCAAAGCCGTGGACACGATCGGCCGCCTTGAGGCCATGAATTCAAACAGCTTTAAGGGCGAAGTCGAATTGATGTCCATTACCTTAAAATCAACTCGCGTGTCATACGGCATGATTAAAACATCAGCCGCTTTCAAATATTTCGGCACGTCTGTTTGCGGCGCGAAGCCGGCGAAAACAACATTGCCGATATTTTCTTTGGCGCAATATTTTTTCCATTCCCCAATCTGATTTTTATTGCCGCCGACCAAAACAAAATCAATATTTTTGTCATGAAGCTTTTGCGCGGCCAATAATATTTGCTCAATGCCTTTTTCTTTGTAAAGTCCGCCGACATACACCGCCAGTTTTTTATCAGCCGGCAAATTCAATTCTTTTCGCCAAAAAAAACGGTCGTCATTTATATTGAAAAGATCCAGATCCACACCGTCTTCAGCCACTAAAATTTTCTCTTCGGGCACGCCCGCATTTTCGTACAATTTTTTCAAATTTTTGTGAATGGTCACTATGCCCAAAAAATTTTTGTCATTAGCGACTGAAAATACTTTTTTCAAATCATCCCCGACCTCTTTAGTGTGCGTCTCCATGATGGTAGGCAAGCCTTCTTTAACGCAATAATAAGGAGTCAAATAACTGCGGCAATAAACGAAATCAGGATTTTGCGATTTTATGTATTTGGCCGCTTTTTGACTAAACTTTTCGTTGCCAATCGTTTTCGCTAAAAAATCAAAACCAAAAGTCATCAAAAATTTCAATTTGATTTTCGGCGACAACCCGTAATATCTTCTGAAGTCGCCGACTTTGATTTTATAAAGCCAATTTCTAAAACTTGAAAAACTCACCAATTCCACCTTTTCGCCCGCGCGAAAAAATCCCTGAGCCATTTTGGTCACGTTAAAGCTGTGCGCGAATTTCGATGGAATGTTGCCGTCGGTAGTGATTATCATATGAACCATTTTTGATGCCATTTTTCAAAGATATAAGCCATCCAGAGCATGCCGGCGCTGTTTTCGTATTTATTATCGATCAAATCTTTAATAAAATCTTTTTGAATCAAGCCGCTTTTAACCGCTTGCCCGTCCAAAACGGTCCGGCCGACTCGAGCGTAAAACGGCCAGCTGGTAATCGGCGCGGAAAAGCCTTTTTTCTTTTTTTTCAAAATTGAGATTGGTAACTTGTCTTTCATTATTTTTTTCAACACCGGTTTGCCGGAGCTGTTTTGCGGAAAAACATCCTCGGGCAGGCTCAAGACCGCTTCAACCAAGCGATGATCGAGAAGCGGCACGCGAACCTCGAGCGAATGAGCCATGCTGGCGCGATCGACTTTGGTTAAAATATCGTCGACTAAAAATGTGTTGATATCCAAATATTGCAAGCGCCGAACGTTTTTAAAACCTTGATTGAAATATTTTTCAAACAAACTTTGATCCGCGGATTTTACCTTTTGATAAATTTGCGGTGAGAAAAATTTTTCAAATTTATCTTCGTCAAAGCGATTGAGCAACAGTTTATTGTAATAATTCTCGAAATTTCCATCAATTGTTTTTTTGAATCCGAAAATAGATTTTATTTTCTCAATTTTCAAATCCCGCAAATATCGATCGTACCAACGGTAGCCGGAGAAAACTTCGTCCCCGCCGTCTCCGGAGAGCGCCACTTTGACATGCTCGGCCGTCATTTGCGACAGCAAAAAAGTCGGAATATCCGAGCTATCCGCGTGAGGCTCATCGAAAAAGAAGGCGAGCTTGTCGCCCAAATCATCGTCGACATTGTCAATGATTTTAGTGATATGCTCCGTGCCCAAAAACTCGGCCGCGATCTTTGAATCCGCTAATTCGCTGTATTCTTCGGGAACAAAACCGATGGAAAAAGATTTGATTTTATTGTGCCGTTTGGACGCGAAATACGCGATCGAGCTCGAATCAATGCCGCCGCTCAAAAAAGCTCCGACTTCCACGTCGCTGATCAAGCGTTTGTCCACCGCATCCTTCATCAATGATTCTATTTGCTCCAAATTCGACTTTGGAAAACTAGAAATCCTGTCCGCCAAATCGTAATACCTTTTCGTTTTCAAACTAAAATCATTCAAATTTAAAAGCCCAAAATGCCCGGGCAAAAGTTTGAAAATGCCTTTCCAAATCGTTCTTGGCGCCGGAATGTATCTATATTTGAAATAATCGCCCAGCGCTCCAAAGTCAATCTCCTTTTTGAACGCCGGATGCTCCATCAGAGCCTTTAATTCCGAAGCGAACACAAAATCTCCATTGGACAAAAAGCCGTAATGAAAAGGCTTGATGCCGAATCTGTCGCGCGCGAAAAACAGCAGATTTTTTTCCGAATCAAATATTGTAAAAGCGAACATGCCGATGAATTTTTCCAAACAGCTTTCGCCGTATTTTCGATACGCCGCCAAAATCACTTCAGTGTCCGTATCGCTTTGAAAATCTTGGCCGGATTTTTTCAGCTCGTCTCTTATTTCCTTAAAATTGTAAATCTCGCCGTTAAAAGTGATCCAAACCTTTTTGTCAGCGGAGCTCATGGGCTGATGGCCGGCTGATGACAAATCCAAAATGGACAATCGCCGATGCGCCAGCCCGACTTTTTTTTCGTCGTCAATAAAAACGCCGGCGTCATCGGGCCCGCGATGCGAAAGAGCGTCTCTCATTTTAATCAAGACGCCTTCATTGACCGAATTATTTTTTGAAATGTAGCCGGCAATGCCGCACATATTGTCAATTTATTTTTTTGCCTTTAACCGTTAAAGCCTCTGGCTTTGTAATAAAGGAATGCCACTTCTTGCCCCTTTTATCAGTTTGAACAACCTCAAAACCTTGCTCCTCATACCACCCCTCTACTTCATAAAAAGTGTGATGAGTGGCAATCTGAGCTGAATACCAGTCAAACATATGGATTGTAGTCGGTAAAACCTCAATAAAATGAAACCAATATTTCCAAGTACCTTTATTTTTAAGCCTTTTCCCCCAATTGGCCATCCTTTTTGCAAACTTCATATTTTTTTCAATTGACATTCTGGTTGTGAAAAATCTAATAGAGTGATCAACTGCTTCAAAAACAATATTTCTCTTGTGATAAAGATGAGCGACAAATACTCCATCTTTTTTGACATGTTTACAAATGGAAAAAAAAGCTTTTTTGGCATCGCCCGTATGCATTAGAACTCCGTTTGAAAAAGCCGTATCGAAAATTTCTTTTTTAAATGGCAATTTGAACAAATCGCCCTGGATCAAATAAACGTTTCGATTGTTTTTCAAATGCTTATAAGCCGATTTTACGCCATAGCCCAAATCGACTCCAATCACGGTCACCCCGCCCCGCGCCGCTTCATTGGAGAACCTGCCGTTGCCGCAACCCGCGTCCAAAATCACTTTTCCGTCTGATAAATCATTTTTAGTCAATAAGCATTTGTTGGCAAAAGCCCGACCGGTATTGGATACCAAGCCGCCCAAAAAATCCAAATTCTTGTCCGCGTCGCTGACGCTCTCATCAGGAATCCAGCCCCAGTCTTTGAAATAATCCCATTCGTGGCCGAAATATTTGGAAGTATTTTCCTGAAGCTCGGCCAAGTCGTTTTCTCCGGCTGATTTTTTATTTTCAGCAGCGCTCAATTCAGCCAAATATTTATCTCGATCAAAATATTTTTTCAAAAACTCGCGATAATCTTCGTCAAAGCGAAGCAAAGACGGTTCCACGAACCTGGGCAAGCCGGCCACGATCAAATGCGTGTCGTTGCATCGGTCGCACTTAATCAGCCCGGCGATTATTTCATCATTTTCTTGCTTGAAAACAATCGGCGTAAAATCTGATCCGCAATGACGGCATTGTAAATATTTCAACAATTCTTGACGCATAAATTTTAATTTGTTTTTTTATAACTCTGACAATTAGCGCATTCTTTGTCCGGATAAATTCCGTTCATCAAATCTTTTCTTATTTTCACGAAACGCTCATTATTCCATAAATCCATGATATTGTCGTAATCAAACATGTAGCCGAGACTGGACAAATCGCCCAAAACCACGGCATTGCAACCGCCGATAATCACGTTTTCACCGTATCTTTTCGGATCATTGCCTTTGACCGGCCAGGTCTGAAAACGCGTCCAAAACGAGCCGCAGCGACCTTCCTTTTTATCAAAAGGCAAAGGAATCAAGACTTTGACGCCCTTTTCTTTGCCGTAAGCTTTGGCGGCGCTCAAAGCCTCGGTTATTTCAACATCGCCGCTCAAATACACGGAATCTTTGGACGTTAACTCATTGAAGCCGTGCGGATGCAAATTGACGATTTCAAGCATGGTGTTTATTTTTCGCTTGGCGAATTCATCAATTAAGTCGTTTAGCTTAAGATAATTATGCTTGGTGATAATCAAATGAGATTTGAATTTAATCTTTGAATTCTTGCTCAAATACTCCATGGAGTCCATTAAATATTTAAAGTCGCTGCCTTTCTTCAATTGCTCATGCTGGGCCGGATCGCCTGACAAAATATCGGTGGTGATGTAGGAAATGTATTTTTTGCGTTTTAAAATTTCATCGAGATAATTTTTCATTTCAAATATTTCCTTGAAAAAATCGGTTTGCAATGAAACTTCGCCGTAAACATAAATCACGTAATCAATCATTTTCAAAATATCATTGCACAAAAAAGGCTCGCCACCGGCGGTCAGATGAACATGCGGCACATTGCTTTGATAGCACATGTCCACCATTTTTTTAAAATCTTCCATGGACAAAGTGAACGGCAATTTATAAACATTGCTTATTTGCGCCGCGTCCGGGCAATGATAAGCGCAAAAAGCGCATTGAAAAGAGCAAGCGCCGCCCATGACGCCGATCGAGACATGCCGCGGCGGGTATGATACAACCGCTTTTTTATAAAATTCTTTCTTATACTTTAAATAATTTTTAGAATTTTTAATTCTACTTAATAATCTCATAAATAATTATTTTTTACATATTCCGATTACTTTATCCGCAAAGCAAATCAATTGATTTCTATGATTGTTAATCCATTTAATCTTGTTTTCCAAAAGAATATATGTCGGATTCAGTTCAACCGTCGGGAAAATCTTTTTCAAGTCGTTCTCCAGCCTATTATAATATAATTTATTGACATGCGTCGGGTCATCAAAAAAATAATATTTAAACTGTCCTGTCTTAAAGGCTTTTGCAATGTCATAAAATCTTTTTGCGGGATAATTTGGTGTGCCGATTATCAATGTTCCGCCGCCTTTTAACACCCGGTGAAATTCCCGTAAATATCCGTGATACTGGGCTTTCGGAATGTGTTCAATGACATTTGAAGTAAAAATATAATCAAAAAAATCATTTTCAAAGGGAATCTCGGGACGATTCGGATCCGCCTCGTAACAATTATACCCCTTTCTTTCTAACTCTTTCAACGCATCTTTATCAATTTCCATTCCATATAAATTTTTTTTCTCGAAATATTTGGAAAAAACATCCAGATATCGGCCATAGCCCGCTCCGAAATCCAATAAAATCGAGCCGGCATGGCATGAAATCTTTTCCATTATTTTTTTTTCATATTCATCAGGAATGGGCTGTTCCCAGATTTTTGTCATAAAATTATATTATGTCACATTCTTTATTTTCTGGCTCTAATTTCATGAAGAAAAAAAGTAAAATCAAAGAAGATAAAAATTCCGTAAATATCACGGCGATTATCGCTCCCCAAATCCTGTACAATGGAACTAAAATTATCAAAAGGATTATTTTTATAATAGGATTAATGAAGCGCGTTATATAAAGTTCTTTGTTTCTGGATTTGGCTACCAGGACATTGGTTATTAGCATTGTCGGATAAACAAGAAGGGAGAGGCCGAAAATTTGGGAATATATTACAGATTCCGGATATTGAGGAAAAATAATTTTATAAATATAAGGCACCAGCAAAATATAGAGCGCCGTGATAACCGCCAGAATAATAAAAAACATAAGCAATTTCATGGGTATTGATTTTTTCAATTCCGAAATATTGCGGTTCGTTATCTTTGGCAATACTAAATTATTCAAATTGACTAAATATCTCGTTTTTAATTGCTGAATGGGAGAAATGGCAATGCTATAGATGGCAACTTCAACCGGTCCCAAAAATTGAAAAATCAATACTTTATCCAATTGATTGGCAATATTTCCTAAAACGCCCATTAAGCTCAAGTGTTTGCCATAACTGACGGTTTTGGGATCAGCGGCGTCATTAAATGGTTTTTGTTTACGGAGATGTAGATAGAATAATAAAGGTAAAAGAGCATTATAAATAAAATAAACCAAAAAAATAAATAATATCTTATCCGTAAAAAAAATAGTCAAGCCTAGGACAATAGTAAAGCCGATCAAAAAAACGATATTATACAGGCTCAAACTTTTAAATTCTTTTCTACCGACTAAAACTCCCTTATATAGATTAAATGAATCAATAAATGGAATAAAGGCCGCGACCGAAAAGAAAATTGACGCATATTCCCAATTGCCAAGATACCAATAATAAATGGCAAAGCCGATACTGGCAATACTGCCTATCGCTCCCCACTTTATTCTTTCTTTTAAGCCTTTTGATACTGAGCCTTCAAAACCCCGGGAAACAGCTTGTATTATAGCCGTATTCATGCCCGATAATGAGAAAAGAATCAGTATGGCTACGATCGAAAGGATATATCTGTAAGCTCCATATATCTCGGGCGGCAGAAAATTGGCCAGGAGAATCATTAAGGCAAAATCAGAAGCGGCCATGACTATCTGCCCGAATGTCAGCCAAAAACCGCCTTTGGCCAAATAAATCATGTCTATTTTTGTCCACTTTTGCGTCCATCGTAAAATTTGTTTTAATTTTTCCTTTATTTTTCCCATATTTTAATATCACTGAACTCTGTTATTTTATACTTCTTTCTTTTTGCATACGAATAAAGTGGAAAATTTAATTTAAATAATTTTTTCCACAAGAGGCGCAAAAGATACTATACTCCCTCTTTGGATTCAAGACCGCAGCCGCATGAGGGGCACAGCATAGTTTCAATTACCCAGTCGTCGTAATTTGTCTGATCCATATTTAATGAGTGAATTGCGTAAAGACATTAATTTTATTTACCAACCGTCCCCCACATTTCTCCGAACCGAATCGAATAATCATCCAAATTCCAGCCGGCTTCGATTAATTCTTTTCTTAGATTCTCGACGGTGTACTCGACGAAATGCGTTTTGTCCAAACGATATTCGTAACCGTTTTTCTTTTTATAAACCGCCAGCCAATCCCGATCGATCAACGGCACCCGAATCAATATCTCATCCGACAAGTCGCGCAATTTTTTCAAAAAATCGATTCTATTTTCAATATGTTCCAAAACGTTCGATAAAACTATTTTATCAAATTTTTCATTAAAAGGATAAACGGTGGCGTCGCCGACCATGAATTCAAGATTGCCTTGTTTGTTGTGTTTTTTCGCTTTGTCTATATTGGCCGAAAGAATATCCATGCCGATAACCTTTCTCGCCTTTCCGGCCAAGTCATAAGCCAAAAGACCGTTGCCGCAGCCCAAATCCAAAACCGCGTCGTTTTCGTCGACCTTGGCGACGAAAAATTCATGATAATTCAAGATTTCATGCTTGGGGTGAATGCCGCCGTTTTTCTTGATGGCGATTTTGGAAATCGCTTTATATGAAAAGTTATGCAGCCAAATGAAAAATTTTTCCGCGATTTTTAACATAATCTTATTTTTTCTTTTCCAAAACGCACCACAATATTTTATTATTTAAATTTTTTCTCAATGTCTCGCTTCCTAAAAAAGAGCCGAGCGTCAACAACATCGCGGCCAAACTCGAGACCTCGCGCTTAATGGGAAAAAGCTCAACAATATTTAAATTATGCTTTTTTGCCTGATAATCCAGAAATTCTTCCACATCCGTGTAGCTAAAAAACCATTTGTGTCGATCAAGCGGTTTTTCGAAAGGCAAACCGTAATATTTTGCCCGGGAACCGAATTGTTTTCTTTTATCCAAATCAGAAACATTTTTAGCCTTTATTTTCTTAAAATATGACAACACGTCAGCGACCGCGTTGGGCAAGGAAATAATGATATATTTTTTTGAGACTCTCGCCAACTCTCCAAAAACCTCATGTAAATTGTCCAAATGCTCCAAAACATCGGTGCAAACTACCGAGTCGAATTTATTATCCTCGAAAGGCAAGGGCAAATCTTTTTCCAAATTGATTCTCAAATCCGGAGAACCGGCAAGATCAACCTCGAAATATCCGCGCGCGGACGGCAAATATTTTTTCAAATGATTTTCTCCTCCACCGCCGATATTTAATATATTTTCACCCAAATATTCGCCCAATTCTTGAACGATAAATCGATTTCGCTCATCACGATTATGATAAGGATATTTGGAAAATTTTTTATTTCTTTTCATATTGATGATTTTTTTCTTAAAACCAATAAAATTTGATGGCCGGTCAAAGGCGCCAGGATTTTCGATAAATAATATTTTAATACTTTCACGCCAAAATTTTTGGAACCGTATAATCTATTCATTGTTGAATTTAAAAATTTCACTTCATCTTTTAATCCTTTAACTCCGTCAAAAGGTTTTTTATACATCAACTCAAATCCCAATTTTTCAAAATAATCTATTACCGATTCGCTCCGCAGAAAAAAATGATAAAAGTCATTCATCTCTGCGCGCTCCTCTTGGAAAATATCATATTTGTTTTTTTTGATCTTATATCGACGCAGCCACGACAAATGAGGGAAAGTCAAAAATAAAAAACCATTGGGTTTTAACACTCTATGCATTTCTTTGGCCGAAAGTTCATAACCATCGTAAAAATGCTCGATTACTCCCAGTGACCAATATCCGTCAAAAAATTGATCATCAAAAGGCAGCTGCTGCACGTCCCCGGTGACAATCTTCAGCTCGGGGAAAAGCTGATTTAACCTCTCTACCGTTTTTTCCGCGTAATCGACGCCATACGAATCATAGCCATGGCAACGCAATCCATAAACATATTGCCCCTTTCCGCATCCGCCTTCAAGCACTTTGGCTCCTAATGGCAAAAATTTTTTCGTTATACCATTCACCAACCTGGATTTTTTTCCTGCTTCGACTTGCTTTTTAAAATTTTCGACATCCCATAAATTGTCCCAAAATTTACTGTCGGATTTTTTCCAAAACCTCAATAACATTCCGGATTCGGCATTATAATATTTCATATGGATTTTTTTCCTATTATGGCGTACATCGCCGACGGAAAATTGACAATATTGTCCCACCGGCTTGAAAAATCAACCGCTCTTTTATAAAATGCTGTTTTCCTGAGACATTTTCCAAAAATTAATTCGGGCACGCTGATCAAACTAAAATGAAGTCCGAAAGAAAAAAACCGCCGAATTTGAAAACTTCAAATTTTTCATTAAACAACTTTTTGATCCGGATAGGAGTGTATTGGCGATAGCCGTGCCACAAATAAAGCGGCAATACCCAAAATGACGGCACGATATGAATTTGAACGCCTCCTTGGTTCAGCGCCTTTCCGGACTTTTCAACGGCCAGCGAATCGTTTTTAATATGCTCCAAGGCGCTGATGGAAATTATCAAATCGAATTTGTCATCGGTTTCAAAGGACTCGATTGCGGTTTGAAAAAACTTCGATTGGCAATATTTGGAGTACTGGTCAAAAGCATCATTTTTAAAAACATCTATGCCCGTGTAATCGACAACATAACCCGCGTCAGCCAAAATTTTCCTGACATAACCCGAGCCGCAGCCGATGTCCAAGACTTTGATTTCTTTTTTTAAAATCAGTTCCGGCAATTTATGTTCTAAAAAATTGTCCAAAAATTGCCGGCCGGGAGAAGCGGAATTGGGAATCAAATCGATCGGCCGCCAATATGTCATTTTCAATCTTTTTCTATACCCCCAAATGCCCCTAAAAAGATTATAAAACAAATAAATGATTCTGTCTTTAACAGTCAATTTGTTGCCGCTAAAATTGTCCCCGCAGATTTCTTTCATGAAAGTATTGCCTTTATTTTTTGGGAAAATTTTTCAAGAGAATGATTCTTTTTCGCTTGCTCAAACCCAGCTCGACCGAAGTTGATCACATCATCTTTGTCATCGATGACGCTCTCGATTTTTCTCGCCAAATCATCCGCGTCGCCTGCCTTAAAAATATAACCGGTCTCCCCTTCTTTAATGTAGCATTTGGTGCCGTTTTTGTCGCTCGATATCACCGGCACTTTATTGGCCATGGCTTCGAGTATCTGAAACGACGCCGGATCGCTTAAGCTTGTCAGAACAAATAAATCACTTTGCCGATAAAGTTCAATGACCTCGGCATGAGGCGCGTCGAATTTGAACTCGACGATATCTTCCATCTTGTTTTCTTTGACGAAATCCATCAATTTCAATATGTAATTCGGATCGGCTTTTTCTCCGACCAAAACTATTTTCATCGGATAAAAACTTTTCAGTTTTTCCACAGCTTTTAAAAGCGTCAATTGGTCTTTGATCGGCTCAAATTTTCCGATGTTTAAAATATTCATTTTCACGTTTTTAAAATACGATTTTTCAAAATCGACAATGTCGTAAACGAATGGAATATAATGAAATTTTTCGTGGCTTTTTTCATCTCTGCCGCTCTTTCGACAAATCGGCGAGGCGACCGCTTTCACTTGATAATGTTTGAATAAAAACCAACAAACGAATTTTTCTTTCAATCTTTGGCAACGGAAACGATCTCTTTGAATAAAAACAATTGATTTTATTTTGAATCTTTTGGCGTATTTTAACGCGCACAAAGAAAACAAACTTTTTAAGCCCTTGACCATGATAACATCCGGATTGATCTCTTTGATTCTTTTTTTGAATTTCCTCAGCGGAGGCAATGACAATTTCAATTCCCAAGAATTTTTCAAATAAGTTTTTTTGAACTTGGAAAATATTTTTTCAAAAAACAAATAAACTCTTGAATAGCCGATGATCTCGGGATCGATCAAATCGTATTTTTCCGACTTGCCTTTGTATTGAACGATCAAATCGACAAAATGCCCGGCGTTCTTCAAGGCCAAGATTCGATCATGCAAATTTATGTGATATCGCGGAGCGATGATTAAATATTTCATATTTCCTCTTCTTCCACCCAAATTTAGTTGGGGTTGAAGAGTCTTGGGACTTTAGTCCCTTTAGCTTCCACCCCACTTTCCTGCCGGCAGGCAGGAGTGGAGGGTTTCGGGACTTTAGTCCCCTTTTATCTTCCTAAAAACATCTTTTACTCCTATTTGATTTAACTTATTGAAATCCACGTTTCCTTCGCCATCTTCATTTACATCAATGACTCGATAAACAAGATCCTTAGCGGCTTCCTCCCCGTATTCTTTGACAAACTTAATGTGGCTGAAAAATTGGCATTCGCGCAATTCATTAAATGTGCTTACTTCCTTATGTTTCAACAAATTTCCATTGATGTAACCAATTACCCGCCAAAAACTGTCTTCGTCTTTTATAACAAAAGCTTTGGTGCTCTGCCACATTTCTTGATATTTGCATTGAAACGTTTTCTTATATTGATGACTGACGCCGCCATTCAATAGTTGTTTCGTCTTTGAATATAACAAGCCATCATTCAAAAAAGCAAAATAGTGAAAATGATTGATCGCAATGCTGTAAGCTATTAATTTGATGTTCAATCTTTCTTCTATTTCCTCAAACTTATCCAGCACCAGCTTCTTTTTTTCAAAAGTGTTGAAATACGGAAAATGCAGAAATGTCGATGTCGTGATGAAATAATATTCGTTATTGGGCCAAAATGGCAGTTGGTTTTTATTCATAAGCTCAAATTCATCTTTATGGAAACCCTGGGCTAAAGCCCGGTGGAATCCGTCTTTTGCTCATGGATTCAACTTCTGCCATAGGGAAACCCTGGGCTAATGCCCGGTGGAAACCGTCTTAGAATTCAAACAAAAACTCATCCAACATCTCAATCACCTTTTTTATATCATACTTACACTCAACCATCTTTTTGGCGTGATCGCTGAAACTTCTCATCGACTCTCCATTTCTTATCGCCCAATTCATTTTCTCCGCCAAATCAGCCGCGTCTTTGACCTTAAAAGTCAAACCGGTCGCCTTGTTTTCTATCAACTCTTTATTTTCTTCAATGTCCGAAACAACGCACGGCACTCCGGCGGCCATGGCTTCCAGCAATGAATTGCTCATGCCTTCGTGCGCGGCCGCTGAAATATAGAGGTCGGAGCATTTCAATAATTCAACCACGTCGCTTCGATAGCCCAAAAATTTCACTTGTTCCGACAAACCGTTTGCCTCGACGAAATTTTTCAAAGCATTTTCTTCTTCTCCCACGCTGATTTGCAAATACTTTATTTTTGGATCATTCAATTTCTTAATGGCTCGCAAAATGTCAATCTGTCTTTTGCTGGGATAAAGTCTGGCCACGTTAATGATCACGAAATCGTTTTCATCGAGTCCGAGCTCGCGACATTTTTCCGAAACATTTGCGCTCGTTTGAAATTTTTCCAGATTCACACCGTTTGGAATAACTTTTGTTTTATTCTCTGGAACGCCCATCTTTTCATGGTAAAAATTTCTCACGGCGTTTGAATTGAACAAGAAAAAATTAACTTTATTTTTGGTCAATCGATCGAGCTTCATCAAAAACGGCAAATCAAGATGTTTGTTTCGAATAAATGCGATGATTTTTTTCACGCCGAACAATTTGCCGAAAATTCTGCTGAAAATATCCGCATGAATCAAATAATTGACTTGGACATCCGGCTTAAAATCTTTAATGACTTTTCTATAACGCCAAATGGCGCAAAGGTCAAATTTACTCTGAGCTTCCAAATAACGCACGGAGACGCCCTTTTGCTCCAATTGTCGGCCGATATCACCGCGCCCTTTGAGGCAACAAACCATATTTTCCGTTTTTTTCAAGCCGGGCAAAGTCTTCAAAAGCATTTGCTCCGCTCCGCCGTGAGGCTCCAGTCCGGTGATTAAATGCATAATTTTTTTCATAAAATCGCTTATATTTTAGCAAAATATCCACAAATAATCAAATAAATGGCGCGGCCGCATGCGGCGCCCCAAATGGGCGAGCCGAAACAAACCAAACCGGTTTAAACTGATTTTATCCAATTTTAAAAGCCCCGTTTTTCGGGGCCTTATCTTTTTAAATTTTATTTATTGATAATGTTTTCCACGGCCGCCCACCTGGAGCCTCCTTCGGTCGGAATCAAGAAAACGACTTCATCGCCATCCTCGCCTTTGAAATAAGTGACGCTGGCCGTCAAAAGACGCCATTTCTTGCCTTCGGCCACGGCATAAAATTGTTTGGATTGATCGTCGAGTTCCAGTTCTCCCACCAATCTCTCTCTCTCAATCGGTTTGATTTGCTTATAAATGAAAGCGCCTGTGGGGCTGATCGTCAATTTCAAAATATCCCCTTCCACCAATTTGGATTTTGAAGCGTAATTGGCGGGCACGTCGTATTCTTTGCCATCCGCTCCGATCATGTTTTGTCCGTCAAAAACCCCTTCGAGCACCTGCTCGAGCGAATTTTTTTCCGGAGCCGGCCTGCTTATCAATTCTTTTTTGACTCCGGCCGAAGCGTCTCCGATAACGTTGGCCGAGCCGTCTTTGGTGATCACCAGCTTTAATCTATCGATTTGTTTTTGCAAATCCGAAATTACCTTCATCAGCTCTTCTCTCGAAGGCTTTTGTGACTTCTTTTTCCAGAACATATTTTTTTGTTTTTATTTTTACCGATGCGAATGCCGCGAATTAAATGCGAATCACACGAAAATTCGAATTAACAATACCGTAATAACATTAGTGTCATTCGCGTGGAATTTGCATCATTCGCATCGCTTATTTATATTCTAATACTCTATTCGAGTTCTTTCAAGTATTTCGTTTTCCACAATGTCTCTGTCTCGGCCATATTTGAGTCTGGACAACTTTCTAATGGTCTCGGCTATCTCCGGATGCTTCGGATTTTCCCTGCCCGGCACATTGATATTGAAAGCCGGCGGATTGGCATTATCAATCAACAGTTTGATATAAGCCGTTTTGCTCGGAATATTAACCACGTCATACTCGCTGAAAACCGGCGCGAATTGTTTGGCTAATAACTCGGCGTCCTCAATGCCGATCCTAAACGACACGGTGGTGCCCACATTGCCGAAAATCGCGTCTTTGATGCTGGTATCGTTGTTTTTTACCAATTGTCCGATGAATTGATGAGCGATGATCAAATTGAGTTTGTATTTTCTGGCTTCCGATAAAATTATTGAAATGCTTTCGGTCAAAAAGTTTTGGAATTCATCGATGTATAAATAAAAATCATGTCGCTGATCCTCGGGCGTGTCCACTCGAGACAATGAAGCCATCAAAAGCTTGCCCACGATAATCATGCCGAGTAAATTGCTATTTAAATCTCCAATTTTGCCTTTGGATAAATTGATCAGCAATATTTTTTTATTGTCCATGACTTCCCTGAAATTAAAAGAGCTTTTCTGTTGAGCGATAATCGGGCGCATGATGTCATTGGAAATAAACTGCGTTAATTTGCTGGTGATGTAAGGCACCATGTTCTGCAATGACGCTTCGCCGCCCGCTTTTTGAGCTTCTTTTTCCCAAAAATCTTTGACCGTGACATTTTTCGTTTTGGACAATTTATATGCTCTGAAATTTTCGTCGGACAATACTTTCGGAATTTCCATCAAAGTCGAGCCCGAATCCGTGTCTTCCATCATCAATAAAATGGAATTCCTCATGTACTGCTCGAAGATCGGGCCGCCGGTTTGGCGCAAATCATACAATTTATCAAAAATATTTATTATCTCGTTGATAACGAAAGTTTTTTGCTCGGAGGTTTCAAACTCGAGCATGTTCAAGCCCATGGGCCGATCGGTGTCGGATGGGTCGAAAAGCACCACGTCATCCGCGCGCTCTTTGGGAATGTATTTCAATATTTCCTCAATGGAATCTCCGTGCGGATCAATAATGCCCACGCCCTCGCCGTTTTGAATATCTTGAATGGCCAAATTTTGTTGAAAATAAGATTTACCAGTGCCGGTCTGACCGATAATATACGTGTGCCTTCGGCGGTCTTTTCTCTTTATGCGCACCGTGCGCCTGATGCCGCGATAAAAATTGTCACCGAGAATCGCCCCTTCGTCCGGAATATTAAGCGGCGCCGGCGCTTTTCTGGCCTCCAGCCACGCGATGTTCGGCGTTTCGGTCACCGAAGGAATCGGGAAATGATACAGGCTGGCCATCTCCTCGGTATTTAAGATAATCGCCGCTTTCTCGTCGAAATTTCGATAAATGTAATCGTCTATCAAACGCGACAACTTTCGGCTCGAGACATCAAAACTGTTGCCGTATTGATAAATGTTAAATTGCGAAAAAGAGCTTAAAATATCATTGAGATACATTTCGCTTTTTTGCGACTGATCCGACGCGGCCAAGATTCTGATATTGACCTCCATGGCCGCTTTGCTGACTTTTTCTTCCAAATTTTTCACGATCTCCTGCTCCATTGGCGACAATTGATACGTCGCCGGCGGCGCCTGCCCGGGTTCCGACGGTTTTTTCTCGGGCATCAGCATTTGCTTGAGCACGCTTTTGCCTTTGAGCGCCTCTTCGAATTTTTTGCCCTGCATCATGCGCGAAGCCACGGCCGCGCCCGAATCGCGCCAGCCCGGCTTGGCGGACCTGAGAGTGAATTGAATGACAGCCCCGTCTTTTTTATCAACTTTGCTCAAGGCGTTGGCCATGGCGTTGAGCGGGTCGCTCTCCATTTTTTTGTAAGTTTTTATCGGAAAAAAATTCTGCCTTTTAAATTTCAAAATCTTGCCGAACACCGCGCTTTTAGGAGTGAAAATATTGTAATCCTGGGCTTCTTCGATATGCGAGTCCGGATACTGCGCCTGTATTTGTTCTTCCAAAAAATTTTTCAAATACTCTGGCACGGCCATGTAAAATAAAATCTTGCCTTGATCGGCCACCAATTCAAAAGACAAATGATCGGCTCGTCCAAAAAACCAAACGCCCAGTCCTTTTTGGGGCTTCAAACCGCCGATGGCCGAAAACACGGTCTCGGCCACCGCGATTTTTTCCTGAATGGAAGCTATACTGTTTTGCGCCCCTCCCCTGCTGTCTTGCGATTCAAATTTAGGCAAAGAAATCAAAAGCACCTTTTTTTCAAAAGCTCCTTTCATTTTGCCGTGACGTCTGAAATAAATTCGGACAATATAAATCAAACCGATCGTTATGATGATCAGCATCGATAAAATCAAGGCCAATATAGCGATCGGACTTGAAAAAACTCCCCCAAAATCCACGGAGGCGAATTCAAATGGCAATTCAATCGACATTTTTTTTATTTACTTTTCCGCTTGTCCGCCAAATATTTCACCAAATTTTTGACGCCGTCCGAAACGACGCCGGCAATCTGCAAGCCGGACTCGATTTTTTCCTTCACTCGCTCGAGCGCGTCGAAAAAATCTTCCAGCTTATCGCGGACTTCGGAGACGACTTCGTTCGATTGTTTCAAAAGCCTGGTTAAATAAAAAAGCGCCCAGCATAAAAAGGCGGTTAACCAAATCAGACAAAACGAAAGAACGATGTACAAAACATCTTTACTGGTTTCAAGCATATTGTTTTTATTTTAAATTTTTATTTTTATGTTCTCAACTTGGCGCCGATGCCTTTTTCAAGTTGGACAATGACTTTTCGCTGGAGTTTATCGATTTCTTCTTTCTCCAAAGTTCGATCATCCGCTTGATAGACGATTCTCACGGTCACGCTCTTTTGTCCCGTTTTTATTTTACCATTTTTAAATACATCAAGCAATTCAACGTCCTTGATAATTTGCGGAGCGATTGATTTTATTATTTGATCAATGTCTTTATACATGGTTTTCTCGGCGACGACAATCGACAAATCATGAACCGATGAAGGAAATTTGAGAATCGGATGATATTCGTATTTCGGTTCGAAAATTTCCACTATTTTATCGAAATCAAGCTGCCAAACGGCCGCTCGATCATCAAGTTCCAATTTGCTCGCGACCAGCGGATTGAGTTCCGCCACCCAGCCGATTTCCTGACCGGCAAGGCTCACGATCACGCTGCGGAAAGGATGATAAAACGCTTTGCTTTCCGCGGGCAATGAAAAACTCGCTTCCAGCGACAGCGAGGCCAACAATTTTTCAATCACGTCTTTGGCCTTGAAAAAAGGCGCATCGTCCGATTTGTCAAAATACGCGCCGGCCAAATAATTAGGCTGAGCCGGCAATTTGGCTTTGTTGTCCGGCGAGACTTCAAACGGTCCGTCTTTGGCCAAAAAAACTCGACCCAGTTCGAAAATGCCGAAACAGTCAAAAAACCTGGAATTGTTTTTGACATTCAACAACAGCTGCGGCCATAAATTTTGCCTGAGCAGATTCTCGTTTTCATCCCAAGGATTTTCCAATTGAAAATATCCTGAATAATCCAAACCGACGATATCCAACAAATCTTTTTTCGTGAAAGAATAATTCCTGACTTCGGTCAACCCGGAAGACAAAGTTAAAAATTCTTTCACTCGCCTCTCCAATTTCCTTTCTTTGTTCTCCGGCTGATATTCGTTTTTTACCTCCGGCATGATCGGCGTAAAAGAATCATAGCCGTATATTCTGGAAATTTCTTCGATCAAATCTTCGGGGATGGAAACATCGCCCGTGGCTCGAAACGACGGCACTTTCACTTCAAAAGAATTCTTCTTCTCCTTGACTTCAAAACCCAAACTCTCGAGAATGCCGACCGTTTTTTTATCTTCGATTTCAATGCCCATTTTCTTTGAAATGAAATCCTTGGACAATTCAATCGGCCCCAAATTCAATTTGTATTTTTCAAAACTTTCAACGCCGCTTTCCACTTTCGCGTCCGGCTGATTTTCGAGAATCAAGCCGACCACCCGCTCTAGCGCGACTTTCGCGGCGACGGGATCCAAACCTTTTTCAAACCTGATCGAGGCTTCCGTGCGCAAGCCGAGCTTCAGCGACGTTTTTCTGATATTGGAAGGATCGAAATTAGCGGCTTCAATAACAATGGCAACCGTTTTATCCGAGATCTCCGAATTTTTTCCGCCCATAATGCCGGCCAAAGCGATCGGATTCTTTTTGTCCGCGATCACCAACATGTTTTCGCCGAGCTGGCGGCTCTCATTGTCAAGGCTGATCAATTTTTCTCCGGGAGTGGCCTGTCTGACGATTATTTGTTGACCGCTTATCTTGGACGCGTCAAAAGCGTGAATGGGCTGACCCAAATCAAACATGACGTAATTGGTGATATCAACGATATTATTGATTGATTTTTGCCCCACTGACGCCAGAGCGCGCGCCAGCCACTTTGGCGACTCGGCCACTTTGATATTTCCCATGGCCGCGGCATAATAAGCGGGGCATAATTCCGGAGCCTGCGTTTTCACTTTAAGCTGAAAATCTTTGCCTTCTTTTATCTTTTCCGATTTTATCTCTTTGAGCTCTTTGCCGAAAATGGCGGCCAATTCTCTGGCAATGCCGTAATGCCCCCACAAATCGGGTCTGTTGGTCAAAGACTTGTTGTCAATGTCCAAAATATAATCGTTTAATTCGAGCGCTTCGCTCAAGGCTTGTCCGGCCTTCGCGGTCTGGCTTTCCAATTCCAAAATTTCTCCTTGCTTATGCGGATACAAGTCCCCCAAACCGATTTCATCGCCGGCGCAAATCATGCCTTTGCTTTCTTCGCCTCTGATTGTCGTTTCTTCCAATTTTACGGGCTCGCCCACGCCGTGCCACTTGATCATGGCTCCGGGTCTGGCCAGCGCCACCAACATGTCCGGTTTCAAATTGGAGCCGCCGCAGACCACGCGAATCCTTTCCGAGCCCAAATCAACATCAACCAATTTCAATTTATCCGCATTCGGATGCGGCAAGACATTTATAATTTTGGCAACGAAAATATTCTCCAAATTTTCAGCCAACGGATAAACGGCATCCACCTCCACCGTGGACATGGTTAATTTATTGGCAATTTCTTTGGGATCAATGCCCTTTAAATCAACGTATTTATTGAGCCAGTTGATTGATACATTCATATTTTTATCGTTACAAATTACATTCACTAAAAAAACTCTTTTTTAGATTTGTTACTAATTACATTCACTTATAGCTTTATGCTATGGAAGATTGTAATTTGTAACAACCGACTGAAAGCTTAATAGAATATTGTAATTCGTAACAATATTTAAAACTGTTTTAAAAACCGCAAGTCCGCGCCATTGAAATGCCTGATGTCTTCAATGCCGTATCTCATCATCACCAAACGCGAAAATCCGACGCCAAAAGCAAAACCCGACCATTCTTTCGGATCCAGACCGCCGGCCTTGAGCACATTGGGATGCACCAAGCCGCAAGGCAAGACTTCCACCCAGCCGCTTCTTTTGCAAACGCTGCAGCCTGCCCCGCCGCAAACCAAGCATTTCATGTCCAGTTCAAACGCCGGCTCGACAAACGGGAAAAACCCGGGACGCAGCCGCACTGTGACGTCTTTTTTAAAAATGGCTCTAAGTAAAATTTTCATGGTGGCGATCAAATTGGCGATGGAAATATCTTTATCCACGACCAAGCCTTCAAACTGGTCGAAAGTATTGTCATGGGAAGCGTCCGTGGCTTCATAGCGAAAAACTTTTCCGGGAATGACCGCTCGAAGCGGCGCGCCGAATTCTCTCATCGCCCTCACCTGAACCGATGAAGTTTGCGTCCTCAGCACCATTTTTTCTTTATCGCTTTTCACGTAAAAAGTGTCTTGCATTTCCCGAGACGGATGATCCGGAGGAATATTGACCGCTTGAAAATTATAAAAATCGGATTCCAATTCGGGTCCGTCCAAAATTCTAAAATTTAAATTTTTGAAAACATCTTCGAGTTCGTATTGAACTTGAAAAATGGGATGCAAATGTCCAGCCGGACGGTGGGCGGCCGCGGCCTGAAGAGGCAAGGAAGTGTCGATCCACTCATTTTCGAGCTGAGCTTCTATTTTAGATCTTTCCAACTCAATACGTTTCTTTTCCAAAATGGTCAAAATATCGGTTTTTATTTCATTGGCCAATTGTCCGACTTTAATTCTCTCGGCGTCCGACAAATTTTTTAAATTTTTCAACACCTGATTTACAATTCCGTCTTTTCTACCGAAATATTTTTTTTCAAGCGCTAGCAACGAGTCGATATCCGAGATTTTATCCAATTCCGTTTTTATTTGTTTTTTTAAGCCTTTTAATTTCTCCATCATATGGAAATGTGAAGTCGAATATATTATTTTTTAATAATTTGTTTTGTTTTTTCTGGAATTGACTGGCTGATTTCGGAAATCGGGGCTTCGACGTAGACATTGGCGCCGTCTCCGTCGAGGCGCACGTCAACCGATCTTCTCAAAACATGATAACCGACCACCTCTCCCGTGCCCTGCTTGACCTTCACTTTGGCTCCCAAAGCCGGGAAATCTCGAGCCATTTCTTCGTAAGTGTCTTTTTCGTAAGCCAAGCAACACTTTAACCGACCGCACAAACCTGACAGGCGCTCGGAACCGCGATGGGAAACCTGCTGCAAATCCGCGTATTCCGAACTGACATTGCCCAATTCTTTCAAAAATGTCTTGCAGCACACCGGTTGTCCGCAACAGCCGACATCGGCCGCGATTTGAGCTTCATCGCGAATGCCAAGCTGCTGAAGACGAATATTCATTTTATAAAGACGATTTAAATCCTTGAGCAACGCTCTAAAATCAACGCGGCTGTCCGCGATAAAAGCGAAAGTGATTCTGCCGCCGTCAAGATTCAAATGAACGTCAACCAATTTAATGGGCAACCCGTGCTTTTTGATCAACTCCTTGCAAACTTTGATAGCTTCCTTCACTTTTTCTTTATTTTCGATCAATTTGTCCAAGTCGCGTTTATCAGCCTTGCGCAATACGGATTTGATTTCTCCGAGCGCGTCTTGCTCTTCCCGGCCAAGCTCTTTGAATTCGACAACCTTGCCCATATCAAGACCATGCTGAGTTTCGACCACCACATAATCATCGATTTTGAGTTCGATGTTATTGGGATCGAAAAAATATGTTTTATCCCAGGAATTAAATTGTATGCTGACTACTTTCTTCATATCTTGAGTTACAAGATGTACAAGATCCGCATACGAGATAGTACAAGATAAAAAATTGTCAAAATCTCGTAATCTGGTAATATCTTGTACTTTAATCTTGTAAATCTCGTAATTTAAACCTCGAATCTGACAAAATGAGCGATGGCGATTTTTTCTCCGATTTTGGCGATTTTCTCCGTGATCAATTGCTCGATGGTGACATCTTCGTCTTTGATGAAAGGTTGATTCAAGAGACAAACCTCTTCATAGTATTTGGCCAATTTGCCTTCGACGATTTTTTCAACAATATTGTCCGGCTTGGATTCGTTCAAAAGCTGATCTCGATAAATTTCTTTTTCTTTGTTCAAGACTTCCTCGGGCACCTCGACCGAACTTAAATACAGCGGATTGGTCGCCGCCACCTGCATAGCCAGGTCTTTGGCCAATTCCTGAAATTCTTCGTTTCGAGCCACGAAATCGGTCTCGCAATCAAGCTCGATCATAGCCCCTATTCTTTTATTGGGATGAATATAAGCGAACACCAGACCTTCCTTGGTTTCTCTTTCCGCCGATTTTTTGGCGGCTTTGATTTCGCCTTTTTTTCTTAAAATATCGATTGCCAAATTTTCATCGCCATTGGCTTCTTCCAGCGCCAGCTTGCAGTCATTGATGCCGCAACCGGTTCGCTGTCTTAATTTCGCCACTTGTTGTAAATCCATATTTGTTTATTAAATACTAAACTCTAATATCTAAATTCGAAACCCCGAGGGGGTCCCTTTCAGGGACAAATTACAATGATCCAATTCCCAAATTCCAAATGTTTGGAAAATTTGAATTTAAATATTGTTTAGTATTTCGAATTTAGGATTTCGAACTTTCAATTTTTATGTTATCTCCTCTTTTCTCCGCTTCCTTTTTGCCTTCTTTGACCGCCTCGGCGACCAAGCCGGTAATCATTTCAATGGAGCGAGTGGCGTCGTCATTGGCCGGAATAGGGTAAGCAGCCTTTGTCTGATTGACATTGGTGTCGCAAATGGCCACGACCGGCACGCCAACGCGGTTGGATTCTATCACCGCGGTTTTTTCTTCTTTCATGTCAACGATGTAAATGACGCTCGGTAATTTTTCGAGAGTAGCCAAACCGCCGATGATTTTGTCCAATTTCTTCAAAGCTCTCTCATTCACCAATTTTTCTTTTTTGGTGAATTTGTCCCACTCTCCTTTTTCGGATTCCATTTTCATGCGCTGATATTTTTTGATCAATTTCAATATGGTCGATAAATTCGTGAATGTGCCGCCCAGCCATCTTTCAACGATGAAAGGCATGCCGCAAGAAATCGCGGCTTCGCGGACGGAATCTTTCGCTTGAGTTTTCGTTCCCAAAAAAAGAACTGTGCCGCCCTTGGCTACAGTTTCCTTGATGAAATTCAAAGCTTCTTCAAGCTTCTTTTGAGTTGTTTCCAAATTGATGATGTGCACGCCATTTCGAACGCCATAAATATACGGCTTCATTTTCGGGTGCCATTTTCCTTTTTGGTGTCCGAAGTGAACACCGGCCTTAAGCATGTCCAAAAGACTTGGGATTTCCATATTTTTCCTTTTTACCTCTACTTTCCCAAATCAACGGCCCGCATGGTGGGAGGAATGTTGATTTTTTGGCCCTGCCAGTCGTAGCTCCGACGACAGTCGGAGCAAAGAATGGCTTAAATTAGCCGGAAAAGTATGTGGGATTTAATTATTTAGTCATGGAACATAGAGCATGCCTGCCCGCCATAGCCCCGAGCTTGTCGAGGGGCGAAGGCGGGGATCAATAATCATGTTTCATGTAGCAAAAATATATCATATTGTTATAATTTAGTCAAAATTCTGTATCATGAAGCCGAGCTGGTAGCTGGTTAGGCAGCCACCTACAACCTAAAAAGCTAATAAGCTACAAGCTACCCATTTTCAACTCCAATATCCTATAAACGCTCTCATCAATCCTGCTTTCCGAAATAACGCCGCTTTTAACGGCTTCAAGCACGGCCTCATAAGCTTCGACTTGCTTGTCAAAAGAACTGACATAAAGCAAAATATCATTACCGGCCAGCACGGCTTTGATTGCAATCGCTTGATTTGAAAAATTATTTTGCAAAGCTCCCATTTCCATGTCGTCGGTAATAATCACGCCTTGATAATTCAATTGCCCGCGCAAAATATCTTGAACAATGATTTTGGATAAGCTTGAAGGATTCTCAGGATCAATGTTCGGATATTTGATATGGCCGACCATGACAAAACCCGGATCGGCTTCCAGCGCTTTTTTGAATTGCGAAATATTTTCGTCAAACTCTTCTTTTGACCACTCAACCGTTGGCAAATTCCCGTGCGAATCAATTGAGCCGTTTGAATGTCCCGGAAAATGTTTGATGCACGCGCTGATGCCGGCGGCTTGATAGCCGCCAACCATGGCACGTCCGAATTCGCCAAAGTCATCAATCGAGCCCCGAAAAACCCGCGACCACAAAAAGGAATTTTTATCGGTGATAAAATCAAGCACGGGCGAGAAATTAACATTGAAGCCCAGCGCGCTCAGTTCCTTGCCTCGGTCAAAAGCGACTTTGTAAGCTTGCTCAACATCGCTGATTGAAGATTGCGCGGTAAATTCTTTAACGCCGGCCACTTTTATTTTCGTCACCGTGCCCCCTTCCTGATCCGTTGAAATCAGCAAAGGATATTCGGAGCGGCTCTGCAAATCATCGATCAATGAACTCAATTGCTCTTTGTTGTCCGCGTTGTATTTCAATAATATCACGCCGCCGATGTTTTTTTCTTGAATCAAAGATACGACGTTGGCATCGGGCGCCTCGCCCCAAAAACCGACCACAAACATCTGGCCGACTTTTTCTTCGAGAGTCATGTTGTCTATTGTCTCGGCGATTCGATCTTTTTCTTGAAAACCGACGAAAGCGTTTTTTTCGAAATAAAACCACGCAAACAGAGCTCCGGCCGAAACGATCAGGATAACGAATAATAGTATTTTCTTCATACTTATTGCCTTTTTAATCAAAATATTATATAATCATTAGCGTATCAACATGGGTCGGTACCAAAGCGGTCAACTGGGGCAGACTGTAAATCTGCTGGCCTTGCGCCTTCGGTGGTTCGAATCCGCCCCGGCCCACCATTCGACTCGCTCCGCTCGCTCATGGTGTTCCACCACCTGAATATGCGAAGCGAGGCGAATACCATAAGCGGCGTCGAAGGACAATATCATAGCTCACCATGTCGTTCGCAGCGCGGCCATAAAACAAAGAGGTAAATAACCTTTTTTTTTAAAAAAACAAATATGAAAAATCTTCAAGCCAAGGATCTTGAACATCTTCTTTCAAAAAACCCCACCCAAAAACAAAATACTCTTATTTTGTTAGCTGCCAAAAAATTGCATTGTGCCGTGAACACAATCGGTTATTTGCAAACATCGGGCAGAGACGAAGAATACGCGGACACACCTTTTTTTGAAATATCTCGCCAAGGAAAAAACTTGCTGATGGTCGGCGCGACTTCGCAAGACACCAGCTATTTGGGCATGAAGCTCGCCGTCAATAAACAAATAACAACTCAATACTTGAAAAAACATGGGCTGCCGGTGCCTTTTCAAATACAAATAAAAAACCCGAAAGATTTTGAAAAAATTTTCAAAAAACACAGCGCCATTATAATTAAACCCGTCGCCTCACGAGCGGGCAAAGGCGTTTTCGGCAATGTAACGAATCAACGCCAAGCCAATACCGCTTTTAAAATAATTAAAAAGGCGATGCCGCGAATGCAGGTTATCGCCGAAGAGCAAATATCAGGCAATGAATATCGAGTGGTGGTGATCAACGGCAAATTCGCCGCGGCCATCTATTATCAACCGCCGATTGTTTTGGGTGATGGCGTCTCTTCCATTAAAACTCTCATCGCGAATGAAAATGCTTCTCCCTTGAGAAAAAAAGGCTGGCTGCATCAGATAAAAGTGAACAAGGCTCTCAAGATCAATCTACAGTCCGAGGGATTGGCCTTGTCCAGCGTTCCCGAAAAAGGCATAGAGGTCGTGCTGCATCGCGCCGCTCCGATCTCTAACGGAGGAATTTTGATTGACGCGACCGACACTGTTGGCAAAGCCAATATCGCGTTGATGGAAAAAACCGCCAAATTGATAAGATTGAATATTGTCGGCATAGACGTCATCGCGCCCTCTCTTAAAAACCCTATTATTTCAACGAACGGCAAAATAATCGAAGTAAATGGCGGACCGGATTTACGCATTCATTACAATGTTCATCGCGGCAAACAACGGAATTTGTCGGAAAATATCTTGCGCGATTTCTTCAAAATCTCCGCTCCGAAAAAAAGTTAAACTGTTATTTAATAATTTTCTTTATCTCTTTTTTATAATCTTCCACCGCCGGTTGATCGAAAGAGTTGACATTCATCAGCTTGGCGAGATACATCGTCTCCAACATTCTAACCTGCATGTAAAATCCCAACGCTTTTTCCGAGATCGCGGGCAAAGTCCAGACCGCGAGCGGCAAAGCGTTTTTTTTGTAGGCGGCCGCGACTCCGCGAACGAACGCGGACATGATGGCAGAAAACTTTTTACCCTTGATGGAATCAATCAAGCCGGGGAACAAAAGATTGTTTGGCGCGGCCAACGTTGAATCATCGCGGGCGTAAATGATATCAGTGAATTTATCAGCCGGTCCGCCGAAAAAAAGCTGGGCCGTCGAATGCAGATCATTGGTGCCGATCGAGACGATCGGCGTAAATCCCGCTCGGACAACTTTGCCGGCCAGATTTTTTTTCTTGCCGAGTGACTCGGCCATCAATTGCTGCTGCCATCTGCCACAAGACTCCAGCTCCGGATTGAAATAAAAAGCGTTGTAAATATTCATGCCCTTTTTATTGTTCAAATAAATCGAAATCGCGCTTTTGGCCGCGATATTTTTTTTCAAATCGGCTTTAGTGCAGTCTTTGACCGCTAAAGCGGCGCCTTGCCGCAACAAATCGATATTGACTCCGGCCAGATGCAAAGGTAAAAGTCCCGCCGGCGAAAAAATAGAATATCGGCCTCCCACGACCTTGGGGATTTCCATCAACGCGATTTTCTTGGCCAAAGCATTTTTCCATAAAGCCGAATCGCGATCCGACACGACAATCAGTCTGGACAAAACTTTTTTAAATTTTAAAGATATCCTGGAAATTAAAGTTTCCAGATTGACCACGGTTTCGAGCGTCGAGCCGGATTTGCTCGCCGCGATAATGACGAATTCTTTTTCGCTTTTTAAACTTTTTAATTTTGCCGCGATCAAATTCAATTTCTCAACGTCAAGCGTATCCAAAAAAATCATTTTGGGAAATCTTTTTTCATTCAAACAATCGTTCGCGCCAAGCAACGCTTCATAAACGGCTCTGGTTCCCAAGCTCGAGCCGCCAATGCCGATCAATACGATTTGTTTCAGTTGCTTCGTTTTGAACGGTTTGGCGAAACTTTTTACGGCTGAGATCAAATTTTTATCGCCGGGCAATTGCGCTGACGCTTCCGGCGCCGCATAATCGCGACGGCTTGAGATTTTCGATAACTCTTTGGCATACGCGGACAGCTTTTTCCAAGCGGCCGCTGATTGTTTCTTTTGCGTTTTTGATTCTCCTAATTCGATTGAAATCATAAATCGATTCTAATATTTATTCGGCCGGCGTGACAAAAGTATGATTCGCGTCGTAAACGTAATTTTTGTTTTGAGACATCACTTCGTAATAATATGTGGTGTTCGGCTCCAAATCGGCAATTGTGAATTCATGATATGTCACTCTTTTGTCGGATTGAATATCTTGACCGTAATCAAGCGACTCGCCGAAGTTAACCTTGCCCGTGGCCGGATGATTGGTCGTCCAAGTAATCGTGACCTCCGTGGCCGACAAACGGGAAATTTTGGTGTTTTCTATGATTGTCGGCTCATTCACGAATAAGTACCCAAATTTAACCAATGTAAACCCGACTTGATCGGAAACATCCTGCATTTTTTCTCCGGCGTCAAACGCCAAATTGGCGATTTTTTCTTTAACCGCCACAATCGCCTCTTGTCTGGCTCCAAACAACTTCGAATCCGTTCTTCTGGCGAAATTGACCGCTGAAATCATGCCGCCTCCAACCTCTTTATATGAGTTTATCATGGCCAAGGTTGTTTTTTGAGCGGCATTTCTGGCCATAGTCAAAAGAAGCGGCGCTGGCATCCTTGGCGACGGAAAAAATCTTATTGGTTATGCCGCTCGCGACCTTAACGCCTTCGTTAACGTTTTTAACCATGATGTTGTTTCTCTGAGTCGCGTTTTCAATCGCTCCGGCATATGAATTTATCATAGCCAGGGTTGTTTTTTGAACGACGTTTCTGGCCATAGTCAAAAAAACGGAACTGGCATTTTGAGCGGCGGAAAAAATCTTATTGGTTATGCCGCTCGCGACCTTAACGCCTTCGTTAACGTTATTAACCATGGCATTATTTCTCTGAATCGCGTTTTCAGTCGCTCCGGAAATGGCTAAAATGGTCGATGACACTCCAGATCTGAGCCCGGCAAACAATGAATTGGCCGTGCCGGGCGCTCCGGATGATAATACAGCCAAGCCGTCGCCGAGCATTTCCATTATATTAGTTCCCAAAAACGACAAAGCCCGCTGAGTCGCGTCAAACGATCCTTTCGCCACTCCGCCGATCTGTCCGGTCACCTCTGTCGCGAACTGATCAAACGAGTCGTTCACATTTCTAGATACATTGATAATGGCCTCGGTCAATTGATCCAAGCCGGCCTTTGTTCTTTCAATAAATGATGGACCGGACGGCTCGATCGGAACAGTGATTTCAGTCGGCTCTTCCGAAATTTCTTCAATTGGAATTTCCGTCGGCTCAATCAACGGCTCTTCTTTCGCGGGGATTTCTTCTTTCGGCGCCACCACTATCTTTTCTTTCGGTTCTATTTTCAAATAAATCACGTCCGAAGCGCCGACATTGCCCGCGCGATCATAACCGTTCATTGAAATTCTGTATTCACCGAAATCCAAAGCCTGCGTTGGAGTGAATTCGAAATTGGCGTACTTGTCCGATTTATTTTGAGTATTGTCTGAAATTTCGGTTTTGTCAGACAACCAATTAAGGCTCGGAATATTAACGGTCGCCAGCGTATGCAAACCATACACGCCCACGCCGTTCTTTTTTTCTATTTTAATGGAAATTTTATCAGGTCCTGACGCGACTTTATTGGACATTGAATCTCCGGCCAAATAATCCAAAATTTTACCGAAAATGCTCGGAGTCTGATCGCTGGTCATAAAACTATCGCTTGAAAAATAAACACCGTTTATATAAGTGACCAAAACAGTCGGGGCGCTTTTATCCACGAAAATTGTTCCGGTTGAATTCTTTTTGTTGCCGGAAATATCCGTGGACGTCAAAGTCCAATTTCTTTCGCCCTCTTTTAATTCACCGTCATTCTCCGACGAAAGCCAGTCGGCGGAAGTTCTAGTCTGAACTGAAATTGAATTATTGGTCGAATCAAAATCATTGAAATTCTTATAATTCACGAAATATTTGCCTGCCGAATAATCGGCTGACAAACCGGCGATGTTTTCAAGGTTAAAATCTCCGCTGTCGCCGTTATCGGCGCTGATTGAATATTTGGAATAAAGCTCGACCGCCGCGGCCGGCACCAGCCAGCTGAAATAAGGCCGCGTCGCATTGGTGTAAATGTGATCGGAAATCAATTTTATCGACAGCGCCGGATCGGTAATATCGTATATAACAAAGGAATCGGACGCCACCGCAGAGGTATTACCCAAGCTGTCTTTGGCCCAAATATATATTGTGTGTTCGCCCGGCGACAAAGCCGAAGGAACCTGACAGAAAAATTTTTCGGACAAATCGCCGAAACTGCCGTCCTGCGCTTGGCAATTGAATTCGCTGCCTTCAAGCGAATCGAGCCTAAAAACAACAAGTGAAATAGGGCTGGTCGAGTCAATGGCCGAACCTGTCAGCTCGGGAGAAATATCAATTCCAGGATCCGGAAAAATGGCGTCAATCGCCAAACTGGGCGGCGTCGAATCCGTCGACGAGCTGGGAGAGCCGCCGCCGCCGGAAGGAGTCGGCGTGGTCGGAGACGTTATTTCAAAAGAATCGCTATAAGCGGAATCAGCGCTCCAATTGCTTAAAGAATCTCTGGCTCGAACATACACCGTGTGATTGCCCACGGACAAATCAATGGTCACTTCGCAAGAAAAATCTTCCGATAATGAATCAAATGTCCCGTCATCGGCCGTGCAACTTCGCCAACTGCCTGATGTTGAATCCATTTGAAATTGAACATAGCTGATGGTGTTGCCCGCATCCGTCACAGAACCCGTAAAAGTCGGTTTCGTCTCCGACCCCGGATCCGGCGAAAGAGCGTCCAGGGAAATAATCGGCGCGGAGGCGTCAATGGTGAATGAATCCGTGCCGTAATTTATGGCCGCGGTCGTATTGGACGCCGAATCGGTCGCCCTCACGCTGATTGTTTCAGCGCCGTCAGCCAAGGCCGATCCATATTCGCAAGAAAAATCTTCCGATACTTCGTCTATTGTTCCATCATCGGCCGCGCAAGCCACCCAATTGCCTGGATCAGAACCGAATTCTATTTCAATCGCGGTCAACACGGTGGTGGCGTCAGTGGCCGCGCCGGTGATTGTCGGAGTATTGTCATTGGTGGGATCGGGCGCGACCGCGTCAATTGAAACGGTCGGAGCCGTGGCGTCAATGGTGAATGAATCCGTTGAAACATCAATATCGGCCGTGGTGTTGCCGTTGGAATCGGTTGCTCTCACATTCATGGTGTGAGCGCCATCTGCTATCGGAGTTGAAACAGAGCAAGTAAAATCTTCGCTGGCTGAATTAAAAGTGCCGTCATCGGCCGAGCAATCAGTCCAAGCCCCTCCTACTCCGTCAAGCTGATATTCGACCGAAGCGACCGTGCCCACCGCGTCAAGGGCATTGCCCGTAAAAGTCGGCGTATTGTCATTCGATGGATCAGGCGAAAGAGCATCAAACGAAATAACCGGGGGCGTGGCATCGCTAACCAAATACACGATGCTGATGCTGGTGAAAGTCGGTGTGACCGTAGTATCCGTATTGGTCAAAGTTATTTCGTATTGAGCGTATCTTTCAGTGTCAGTGACGCAGGAAGTGCTGCCGAGAGTCGTTCCGGATGAAATGGATTCGCACCCGGAAAAATCTCCGGGCATGTTCGAATCATTTGATGTTCTGACTCTGACTTCGTATGAAGCATTGGCAGGCGCGGTGGCAGAATAAGTTAACGATCCCCAATTAGACCCCTGCTCGGAATCGAAAATCGAAGAGGTCAAGGCGCCGCTCGAGGCGTAATTATTCAAACTAAAATCATCCAAATAAACGGTCTGGCCGGCTTTCACTTGAACGCCGTAATCGCGAGCCGCATTGGCGCCCGTGACCGTGCCTGATAATTCATACCAGCCGCCGCCCATGTCAGTGTAAGATGTAGTCACCGTGGAGCCGTTGTAATAAAGCTCGGCATCGCTTGAAGCCACGGCCGAGCCGTCGGTATACGCATAGGCCGTTAAATTGTAATTATTCGTATCGCCGACATTGATTGATTGCGTGAAATTCGTCGCGTCTCCGGCCACCACCTTCGCTGAAGCAGTACTGCCGTTAAACGCGACGCCGGCGTCTCGCGTCGCCGAATAAAAAGGGTATTGAAGTCCTGAGCCGCTATTGTAGAGTAATGAAGCTTCATCTCCGGAAATGGCTCTGGACCAGATTCCGACTTCATCGGCCTGACCGCCGAAATAATATCCGCCGCCTATATATCCGCCGATTGTCAGCGACGTGGCCGCGTTTACGCCAAGCGTCGCTGGAAGGACTGGAGGGGCTGACGCCCAAGATACGGGAGATCCATTAACGTATAATGTGGCCGTCCCAGTAGAAAATGTAATAACAATATTATACCAAGTATTATTGGTTGGTTTGAAAGGAGAAAACAAATTATATCTTAACGATCCATTATAAATCACAAAAACCAATTTGTAGGCATTTGTGGGGACTCCATCAGTATAAAAATACCAACCATTGTCCAATGTGTTTATTTTTCCATGCAACCACTTCGTATTCGCATCGGTCCACTTGAACCAACCCGAAAAAGTCAAGTCGGTTGTCTGATGCAAATTGACGGTATCGGGAATATTTACATAATTAGTATTGGCGGCAATGAAATTACCGCCGCTGTTGATAACGCCTGTTGTCCATTGACTGCCCAAAGAGCCCTGCCAAGTGCCATCGCTTGAATTGACAGAATCCGCCACGTTCGTGCCGGTATTTTCATCAAAAGTCCAATACGCCGCCAGATTGCCATCAAGCGACGCCGCGACCGAACTCCAGCCGGTCAAATCGTACTCAAAATCCGTGTTGGAAAATTGTTCGGTATTTGTTAATGTCAATTGATTGGCAGTAGCGTCAAAAACGCTTGACGCCGCGCTATACATGCTGGAATCGGACCAATCCGTCTGGCCTGCACCGCCGCTCCAATCAATCTGAGTCCAAGGAGAAATAGACGCCTCAGAGCTCGGCGCGAAAATTCCAGAGGAAACCAAAGCCATTATCAAAAAAACAATGAATTTAAAATTTTCTTTTATTTTATTTTTATTTACCATTCGATCCGCAAGCATAATTTATATTACAAAAAAAGAATCCTCCATATATTATTAAACCATTTTTAGAGGAAATCATCAAACGAAACTGTGAAAAACTTTTCGAACATAAAAAAACCGCCGATTGGCGATTAGCTATGACTGGCCTGCCAGCCGAAGCTCAAGACGAGCCTTCGCGAGTCGAGAGCGAAGGCTGGAGCCCGAGAGCGGATTTGAACCGCTGACCTACTCCTTACCATGGAGTTGCTCTACCAACTGAGCTACCCGGGCGAAAATTAATATATTTTATGAGTCCACAGCCACAGCAACTGCCTGTCCCTGCCTTCGTACGACTCCGGCAGGCAGGCGCCGAAGTTTTAACGAAGGCGGACCTGTCCGCCGAAGCTCGAAGAGCGTAGGCGGAAGCTACCCGGGCGAAAGGCGAAAATTTTATAAAATCATTATATACGATCAAAAAAAGAAAATAAAGCCTACCATAAAAAATTAAGGCCTTTGGAATCTTTTGTCAACTCCATTGCCTTTATTTTTTCCGCGTAATCTCGCAACTTCTGGTTGTCCGGATTAATCCTTTTCAAACCATTAAGGGCTTCCATGGCCAAAAGTTTATTATTGGCCGCGATGCTGGCTTCAATCAACAGATCAAGATTCCTGGGATTGTTCGGCTCGAGCGAAACCGCTCGCTTGAAATAATCCACGCTCATTTTGTAACTGCCCATGGCCAAGGCCACTTCACCCAAATCAACATAATCATCGGCCAATTCAATGCTGTTGGAAAACGTTCTGACCTCCCGATTGTCTTCTTGTTTCGTCACTTCCTGCGATATTTTCAAATCCAATTTCAACACGAATTTATAAGTTTCCAGAGCGGATTTGAATTCTTTCTTTTTATAGTAAAGATCGCCCAAACCCTTGAAAGCTCCCTTTTCCTGGGGCGATAAACTGATAATTTCAATATATTTTTTCTCCGCGTCCGCCATATCCTCTTTCTTCACGGCCTCTTGAGCTTCAGCCAGCAACTGATTGATTCTTTTTTTGAATTCAACCGCGTCTGAAGCCGTTTGCTTGACTTCTTCACGCTTATATTTTTTTTCCAAATCCTGCACTTTCGCGCGAAAGGCTTTCAGCCAATCGGAAAATTTGGCCCAGGCCGGCGCCAGTCCTTTGGTGAACAGATCCTTTGTTCTTTGCGTTTTTCGTTTCAGTCGATCGCTTAAAATCTTGTCTCTGGTTTCGTTTTCTTTTTCTCTCGAAATAGTCGAAATATCCAAAGTCTTCACCTGAGGCAATTTTTTGATCAGGATGTAAACGATCAAGCCCAAACAGACCCCGATCACGCCGACCAATATCCAAGTTAACAGCATACGAACAAATAAAAAAAGATAATATATACCTTATTTAACGCCGATTTAATATACTTATTTTCTTTATACAAACTATCATTTTCAACGAATTATGTCAAAGAAATCAGCGGCCGGATTTCTTGAATATTTTTTCAAGTTCAGCCACATCAAGACTGGTCTTCCCGACTAAAAATCCTCTGATTTCTTTTTTCTTCAAATATTCTTTGATGTTTTTGGAATCAACGCTGCCGCCATACAAGAACTTCACTTTTTCATCGAAAAAATCGCTGCCGTACATATTGGCGATCAAACGTTTGGTGGCGCGGGCGACATTGACGACATCGTCCGGCGAACAATTCTTGCCGGTGCCGATCGCCCAGACCGGCTCATAAGCCAAAAACAATTCGCTTTTTTCTTTGGGTTTCAATTTCGCCAACGCGCTCTTCAGTTGATTGATTATCACTTGATCGCGGTTGTCTTTTTCGGATTCTCGCTCGCCAAAACACAAAATCGGCGTCAAATCAACTCGCCAAGCCTGTTTGACTTTTTGATTGATCAATTGCTCGCTTTCGTCCAGCATATATCTGCGCTCGGAATGTCCGATGATGGCGAATGAACAGCCGACTTCTTTAAGCGTGGCGGCGGACACTTCTCCGGTAAAAGCGCCTTTTGGAAACGGCGAACAATCTTGAGCGGCCAAATCAAGTCCGCTCTCATTTCCGGCCGCTTTGAGCATCGGCGCGCTCGGCGCCAAAATCAAACGGAATTTATCCGTCGGCAAATTTTTAACCTTATCGATCAGATTCAATGTCTCACGAAAGCCGAGATTCATTTTCCAATTGGCGATAAAATACTTCATACGTTACGAATTATTGCGACTGATTAGCTAGCCTTGGCTTTATATTCATTACAAATCAAGCTTGTAGCTTATTAGCTTATTAGCTTTTTAGCTGGTAGGTGGCTTAAGTCCGGCTTCTTTGTTCCATGTTACGTGTTATATGGTGTCGTAACCTTACAATTCCAATAATTTTTTAAAATCTTCACCGCCTTCGTCAAACGGTCCGATCAAAGCGAGATTAAGAAATCTTTTCAGGAGAACTTCCTTAGCGACTTTTTCAACATCTTCAACGGTCACTTTATCAAACAAGGCGAATTTTTGTTCGGGCGTTAAAATCTCGCCGGTTAAGGCCGCTTGTTTGGCAAACCACTCGGCCGCTTCGGACGAATCCTCGAGATGCAAAATAACTTTGCCCCGCAAAAATTGTTTGGCGTCTTTTAATTCGTCTTCGGTCACGCGGCCGTCTCTGATCTTCTTTAATTCGTCCAAAATCAATGAAATGGCTTCTTTAATCCTGTTTTTATCCAACCCGGCCTGGACGATCAAATTGCCCGTGTCCTTATAAATATTGATGTAGCTTCTGATAAAATAACACAAACCTTTCCGTTCTCGAATATTGATAAAAAGTCTGGAGCTCATGTTGCCTCCCAAAATAATGGCCAGCAAATACAGCGCGAAAACACGATCATCGCCGTATGGAAAACCGGGAAAACCGAAAGCCAGCTGAACTTGCTCGGTGGCTTGCTTTTTTATCATCAACTTCGGTTCGGTTTGATCGAAAACGAATTTTGAAAATTCGGGAGGCTCTTGACTCGTTGCCTCGAAAGAAAAAGCCTTTTCTATTTTTTCTTTTATATCGTCCGGAAACTTGCCGGATACGGCAATCACCAGATTGTTCGGTTGATAAAACGCATTTTTATAATCTAGCAACTCTTGCCTTGAAACGGTTTTAATCACCTCGCGCGGCCCGCTGATTTGCCAGCCCAAAGGATTGCCGTCGAAAATACATTGCTCGAGAAGATCCTCGATATACATCAACGGATTATCCTCGTACATATTGATTTCTTCAACGATCACCCCGCGTTCACGATTGATTTCATTTTCATCGAACTTCGAATTAAGCAACATATCGGACAAAACATCCACGGCCAAATCTATTTTTTCCGAATCTATTTTAATGTAATAAGCGGTCCAGTCTTTGGCGGTCATGGCGTTAAACTCCGCGCCTACGCTGTCCAGTTCTTTGGAAATGGCCAAAGTGTTCGGTCTTTTCTCCGTGCCCTTGAACATCAAATGTTCGATAAAATGAGAGGCGCCGTTGATTTTTTCGGATTCATACCTTGAACCGACGCCGAAAATGGCCATGACGGATACGGCTTTGGTTTCATTACTCGGCACCAAAATCAATTTCGCCCCGTTTTTTAACTTATATTCTTCATATTTCATATAAAAACATTATAATCGATCACCGCTGAAAAAACAACCGCGACCTTAATTTTTTCAATTAAAAAAAGACTTCGCGTGGGAAGTCTTTACTCCTTTCATTTCATGGCGCAATGCCTTATGAAGACATTGTCAATTTAATACGGTCTAGCTGCACGCCGAAGATTTTTTCCGTCGCCGCGACCGCCAGATGGATTTTTTCCTCGATCTCTCTGTGGCCATCTGAAACATTCAGCGACAACTTCTTCGCCAACACCGCGCCCACCTCCTGCTTAACGGAATCAACGAACTTTTGAAACAGGACAAACTCTTCCACCATTTTCGGCAGATACCTGTCCTGCACGCTGAACCCGAGCTCAACTCGGTATGATTTTCGATATGCCGTCTCATGAACATGGACGTCGCAGACAACACGTATCTCTCCCCCCCACACCTCGGGCACGGCCGGCCCTAGATCAGGGAACTTTTCCATGGGATTCGTATCTTGGGGACAGAGCGCGGAACGACCCGCTTCGTCCACCAAGTACATTCTGTCCGTCGACATCCCTTTTGAGCTGACTCGAATCAGACGATACTTATTTTTCGGAGGCAATGGCCACCTAAAATAGGTGGCGTGAATCCGGCCGGTGCCGACCACCATGACCGCTCCGACAAGAGCTTCAATCACGGCCAAGGCAATCCGAGCCTCGACCACCAGCGGCAGCGCGATGACCGCGCCAATGAACAGCGCCCAGATGACCGCCAAGGCATTGCGGCAATGTCTGAGCAAGGACTTGAAGTTCTTGCTCTGCCGTTCGGCGATCAGCTTTTTGCGGCGGCAATCCTCTGTGTACTCCAAGAATATTCTCGCTACCCGATGTCCGCTCATTTGTCCCTCCTCCGTATTTCAATGCGTTAAACCCAGTCTTTCCGACCTCATACATTTACACAAAATCAATAATTTGTCAACCAAAAAATGGGATACCCTCCCATTTTACGGCTTTATATAATTACCAACTACAATATCTGCGGCAGACTTTCCGCCTTTTTTATCTTGCCGGCAATGATTGATTCAATGTTTTTGGTGCCCAATTTATGAGCGTCCAGATAGCCTTCCATGGCCGCCTCGGCCAGCCAGCCAGAATCAAGCCAGTCAAAAAGCCATTGATCCGCGTATCTGGGATCCAATTGATCCATGCCCGCGCCGATTGATTCGAGCCACATTTGATTGAACAGTTCTTGAGACCCAATGGGCGGAGCAATGATGATCGGAATGCCGAGTGCGCAATAAAAGGACAGCTCACTCGGCTTGGTCCATAAAATATCGGTGGTCAGCAAAGCTTGATTGAACCTGTCCATGTATTCGTGAAAACTGAGCGAATAAATTATATCGACTTTACTTTTGTCTTTTCCAAATCCGTGCTTCGCCGCCACTCGCTCGAAATATTTATAAATTTCATTTCTGACGCCCGCGACCAGATTTATTTTCACTTGGCCTTCATTGATTTTCTTTTTCAAACTGCCGATAATCTGATCGCCTATCTCTCTTTGCGCGCCCGCGCCGCCGACCGCGAAGGTGATGGTCAAAGGGCGCTCGACTTTGTCCGGCACGCAGCCGGCCGGCAAATTTTCTTCAATGGTCTTTTCGTATTTGCCTCGATAAATATTTTTAGGATCCAAATTACAAATGCGCTCGCCCATGTGTTTTTTCAAGATTTCCAGATTATGACCGTCGATATTTTCTTTCGGCAAAGGAAACCCGGTTAAAAAAATATTTTCTTTTCTGATGCCGTATTCAATCAACCGATCGACCGCCCTTTTGGTCGGCGCGAAATATTTCAATCTGCTCTTTTTGGGCTCGAGCGGCGCCCAAGTGCGGGAAACATCCGTGTCCGTAATTACCACATAAATGTCATTTTTGAAATTATGAAATTCCGCGAAAAATGCGGGCACGAAAAAAGTGGTGATCAGCGGAATGTTTTCATGATTCAAATACTCGATCAAGTGGCGGCCCCAGCCCTTTTCCATGTAACGGTACATTTGCTTAATCTGGAATGTGGCGGCGGACAAATCGCGTCTCGGATAAAAAGGATCTATGTTTTGAAAATATTTATCGTAAAATTTAAAAACTTCATTACCCAAAAAAGGCACGTGTTTTAATCTGGAAACGAATTCATAAAACTTGCGGCTGCGCCGCCAAATCCGCGCGTCTTTATCGGGGATGCCCGAATAATCGTTGGCCGTGATGATTCCTTCATACGCTATGTCTTTTAGCGGAAATGCGGCGCGCTGATGACCATATCCCATGGTGACGGCGACGACCCAGGCTTTGTTTTTGGTTTTTATCATATTACAAATAACTGCTTCAAATAGGACTATCTAATTTTTTTTTAATCAATCATTACGAATAATTACAAATTATCCCCAAAAAATCCCATTGGGACAATCTTCTCGGACAATAGGCGCTATGAAATAGCCAATTCGCGGAATGTAATTCGTAACTATTGCTCAATAGACCTTCTTAAACTTAACATGAAAGACCGGCTCATAATTATTATCCCCTTTATCGGTCACTTCCACGGTCTCGCCTTTGACGAATTTATTCAAAGCGATATCGGACAAAAGTTCTTCGTCCGTTTGAATATCGGCTTTTAAGCTATCGAGTTCTTCGAATTCTTTGGCGAAATCCTGCCTCACCTGCGCTTCCAAATTCTTTTTCTTGTCTCTTGTTTCGTTGAACTCATCAACCATGTCCTTGTATCCCGGAGTTTGTCCCAGCGTGTCTTTGTAAATTTTTCTCAATTCTTTTTGTTTATTCCTGGCTTCTTGAACGCGGTTGAAGACTTCTTGGATGTTCTGCATACGTTACGAATATTAATTCTAATTAGCAGCCTTTGTTTTTAGCCGATGGTTTAGTTCACGTTACGAATACGTTACAAATATTTGCATCAAACAAGGCAAGCTTGACCGTTCTTATTTATTATGAATTTTATCAAAAAATTATTCCGTCGTTTGTCCGTCAAATTCAGCTTCGTTGGCCATGGCCTCTTCCTTGGTCGCTCTCACCACACCGTCTTTGTGATGAGCGGGCGAATAAATGGTGTAAAGTTTCAAATCCTCGGCATCTGAAACATTGATGACATTATGCTCGGCTCCGGCCGGCACCACGATGGCCGAACCGTCAGTGACTTCGTATTCATTGCCGTCAATAATGACTTTGCCCATGCCTTTTTCAAAACGGAAAAATTGATCATTGTCAGCGTGAATTTCCATGCCAATGTCTTCATTGGGTCGAAGCGACATTAAAACCAGCTGGCTGTGTTTGGCAGTATACAAGACTTTACGAAAATTACCGTTTTCCAAAGTGTCTTTTTCAATGTTGGCGAAAAATCCTTTCATAGATTTAAAAATTATGAGTTATCTTTTTCAATTATAACAGTATTGAAAAAACGCCGCAATGTAAACCATCCGCAGTTTGACAAATTTTCCTCAATTCCGTATAATATTTTTAGTTTTTAAAGAACTTTAATGTTTGTTATTTGAAATTTGTTGTTTGTAATTTCACGTTCGGGGGTCGTCTAATGGTAGGACTCCAGGTTTTGGTCCTGGCTATCGGGGTTCGAATCCCTGCCTCCGAGCCAGCCTTCGCTTCTCACTCTGTTCGGAGCTTCGGCTGGCAGGCCAATAAGCCGTAATTTTTTTTATAAGGATGAGAACCCCGAGCCTACTAGTCGGGTTCGCCTGCCGAAGCGTAGCGTAGGCGGGCCAATTAGCCGCAAGGCTTTTTTTGTTTGGCAAAAAATTGTTTGAAAGTCTCAGAATTGATATAATAAAACAAACGGACGTAAATATTTAATATTTAAAAATCCACTACAAAAACATGAAAAAAAATTTAATCCTCTTGGGGATCGTGATTATTTTAATCGGCTCAAGTTATTTTATTTGGCATCAAGCTCAATCGAAGATCGGCGTTGACCATCCCGCAACCTCGCTCGAGACTACCAAAGACGGACAATCTATCAGCAAACACCAATGGCCCCAATTTCATGGGACATATCTTCACACCGGATACGCAGATATTGAAGGACCGGAAAAGGCCATTTTAAAATGGAAGTTCAATTTGGGAAAAATAACGGGGACCAAACCTAACAGCGTGATAATTGCCTCCGATGGAACCATTTATGTCGCCGGAGCCGGGAAAATATTCGCTTTGGATAAAAATGGAACCGAAATTTGGGAAAAAAGCTATCAAAATACTCAAGGTCCCGCTTTGGCGGAAGACGGCACTATTTATTTTCTTTCGGGAAAGGCGATCATTGCCTTGGACAAAGACGGAAAAGAAAAATGGCAATTTAAAACCAATGGGAATACGATTATCGCTCCGACGGTGGGGCCGGACGGAACCATCTATCAGGGTAGCTGGGATGGTTATTTTTATGCGATCAATAAAGACGGGACTCTGAAATGGAAATATAAAACAGCGGGGGCAATCTCCTATCCGGCCAGCATCGATCAAAACGGAATAATTTATTTGGGCGGCGGCGATGCCCATGCGGGTCCGGATGGCAATCTTTACGCCTTTAACCCCGACGGAAGTTTGAAATGGAAATACGACACGAAAGCCATGCGGGTCGGCTCTCCGGCCATAGGTTCCGATGGATTGATCTATGTTCCGGCCGCTCCCGCCTTGCTTGCGTTTGATTCTTTAGGAAATCTGAAGTGGAGCAAAGGACCGGCCACAAATTTTAATAATATTCCAACTTCAGACCTGGACGGATGCGGCGCGCCGCCGCTGCCAGCTTGCGGCGGAATGGGGCAACCTCAAAATGGAAACATGAACGAAAACATGCCGCAACCGCCCATGGGACAAGATGACATAGCGGGAATTATCACTCCGGCAATCTATGCCGATGAAACAATCTATGTGGGCAATGCGCAAGGCATTTTATCCGCCATTGATCTTAAAACCCAAAAAATAAAATGGACTTACGAGACGGACGCCAATCCCAATCAAGCCGGCTTTTACGGTCTGCCGAACTTTCCGCTTGTTGATAAAGACGGAACGATTTATTTCGGATCAATAGATAACAATATGTACGCGGTTAACAAAAAAGGAAAACTTTTATGGAAATATCAAACGGGCGGCAAAATCACCGAAGCCTCGCCCGCCTTTGATAATAGCGGAACTCTTTATTTCACTTCCGAAGACGGCTATCTATACGCGATAGGCGAATAATTTCATAATATGATCATGAAACACTCGACAATAATTTAATATTTAAAATAAACAAAAATTTATGGACTTTCTAAAAAAACACGACCTAACAGTGTCAAAAATTTTCAAAATCGCCGGACTGGCGATTTTGGGCATTGTCGTCGTCGCGATCGGCTTTCGTTTGGTCGGATCGTCATTTAATTCGGTATTCGAAAAAAATGAAATCGGCTATGGCGTTTCCCCTCAAAGCGCGCCCGCTCAAGATTACGCCGCGGATTCGGAAACGGACATGAAATACGCAGGCGTCGGTTCGGTCGGTTTATCAATGAGAAATGTCGCGCCGACACCCGGTTACACGACGGGCAACGATGCTGAAGAATTTGAAGTGACCGAATATTACGCGACAGTGGAAACGCGCGAACTCGATGAAACCTGCGCGACGATCGCGACTCTCAAAGCGCGACCTGACGTTGTCTTTGAAAGCGCCGGCGAGTACGACCGCGGTTGCAACTACGTTTTTAAAGTAGAAAAAGATAAGGTCAATGAAATTTTGGAAATCGTTAAAGGAATAGATCCCAAAGAACTGACCGAAAGCACCTATACCATTAAAAATTTAATCGAAGATTACACCAGCGAAATTGAAATTCTCGAAAAGAAACTGACGTCCATCGACGAGACTCTGCAAAAAGCCATGGACGCGTATGATGATGTCACCTCTTTGGCCACCAAAGTTCAAGACGTGGAAACTCTGGCCAAAATCATTGACAGCAAAATCGCCATTATCGAAAGATTGACCCAAGCGAGAATCAATATCAATTCCCAGCTCGATTCGATCGCCAGATCAAAAGCCATTCAGCTCGATCGATTGGAATACACTTATTTTCACATCAATATTCTCGAAAATAAATTCGTTGACGGAGAAAATCTGAAAGATTCATGGAAAGCGGCCATCAAGGCTTTCGTGAGCGATATCAACGAAACCGCCCAAGATATTACGGTCAACCTCGTGGCCTTCCTGTTCGTTGTGCTGCAATTCGCCCTTTACTTGCTGATTCTGCTGGTCATTGTCAAATATGGTTGGAAATTCACCAAGTCCTTCTGGAAAAAATAATTTTTAAGCCTTAATACGCCTCTCGCAAGAGAGGCGTATTAATTTTATTTGGCTTTTTGCTTATTTTTGCTAAGATGGCTTTATATGCCACAGCTTTCAGTCATCATCCCCGTTTATAACGAAGAAAAAAGAATCGGCCAAACTTTGCCCGTTTTTTTGAATTATTTAAATAACAGCGGACTTGATTTTGAAATCATCGCGGTCAATGACGGCAGTAGCGATCGTTCCACGGAAATTTTAAAAACTTTTCCGTCGATAAAAATCATTGAGCTGGAAAAAAACTCGGGCAAGGGCGCGGCCGTTAGAGCGGGAATGTTGGCGGCCGACGGAGACTTTTTGCTTTTCGCGGACGCTGACAATTCCACTCCGATTGAAGAATTGAAAAAACTGTGGACGTATAAAGACAACTTTGACATCATCATCGGCTCGCGCCATGTTCGCGGCAGCGACGTTAAAATCAAACAACCATTGACGCGGCGCGCCGTGTCATTTGCCGGCAATCTTTTGATTCGGCTTTTGGCTTGTTCGAAAATCAAAGACACGCAATGCGGATTCAAATTATTTTCAAAAAACTCGGCAAAAAAACTTTTTCGTCTTCAGAAAATAAACCGCTGGGGCTTTGACATCGAGCTTTTATATCTGGCAAGAAAGATGAAATTTCCCGTTAAAGAAACTCCTGTGGTTTGGATCGATTCCCCGAGAAACTCCATTAAAACCAAAGATATTTTTCTAACTTTTATTGAATTGATTAAAATCAGATTTTCCAAATACGATCTTTAGTTACAAGATTACAAGATTTTTCGTACAAGATATTACCAGATAACAATAGAGTTCTATTATGATTCCTGTAATAATACTCCATCTGGGCGAAATCATGCTCAAAGGACAAAACAAACCGTTTTTTTCCAAAATATTGATTAAAAACATCAAAAACTTTTTGGATCTCAAAGAATACACCGATATTGATAGAAAGGAAGGAAAAATCGTCATTGAACTGAAAAAAGACGATCCAAAAACTAATCTGCCGAATCTGCTGGCGAAAATACCCGGTGTGGCCAATGCCGCGTACGGCTACAAATGCGGCAGAACTTTAGCCGAATTAAAAAACAGCGCGCTCAAAATAAGCCGAACAAAAAAAGTGGAGACTTTTAAAATTCAAACATCCAGATCGGACAAAACATTCAAATACGACTCCATGGAAATCAATTGCCTCTTGGGCGAGCATCTGATAAACAACTCGAAAATGAAGGTCGTCATGAAAAATCCTGAACTGGTCGTGTCAATTGAGATCCCTCCGAGAATCGCTTATGTCATGGGCGAAAAAATCCGCGGCGCGGACGGCCTGCCCACCGGCTCCTCGGGCAAAGCGGTTTGTTTACTGTCAGGAGGAATTGACAGCCCGGTGGCCGCGTATCTTTTGGCCAGGCGGGGCGCTCAAATTATTTTGGTTCACGCCGAAAACAAAACCCTCTCGACCGATCAAAATCGCGATAAACTGGAAAAATTGGCGGCCAAATTGTCAAATTATCAAAAACCCATTAAACTGTATATGGTTCCTTTCGAACAAATTCAAAAACAAATAATCGCCCATACCGAAAGCTCGTATCGCATGATTATTTACAAAAGATTCATGCTGCGCCTGGCGGAAAAAATCGCCCGAAAGGAAAAAGCCAAGGCCATCGCCACCGGAGACAATTTGGCGCAAGTGGCTTCGCAAACCATGGAAAATTTGATCGTCACGGAAAAAGCCATTAACTTTTTGCTCTTGCGGCCGCTGATCGGCTTCAATAAACAAGAAATCGTGGACTTGGCCGAAAAGATCGGCACTTATGAAATCTCCATAATTCCGGCGTCCGATTGTTGCTCATTCATGGTGGCCAAGCATCCGCAGACCAGAGGCAAGCTGTCCGAGGCGGAAAAATTCGAAAAAGAAATGGACGTCGAAACCTTGGTGGCTGAAGCTGTCTTGAAAGCCAAAATTAAGATATTTGAATAAATTTAATTTACAATAATATGCTAAAAATCGCAGTTATCGGCGGAGGCTCTTCTTCCGAACGAAAAGTTAGTTTAAATTCATCAAAAAAAGTTTTTGAAAATTTAGATGAAACCAAATACGAAAAATATTATTTTGATTTTCCAAACGATTTAGAAAAATTTTTAGAGAATCATAAAAATTTAGACGTGGTCATGCCGGTTTTGCACGGAGTGGGTGGCGAAGACGGACAAATTCAAGGATTTTTAAAAACGCTCGGATTAAAATTCACTTTCTCCGACGTAACCGCTCAGGCAATCGCGATGGATAAACATTTGACCGAAATTTTAATAAAAACCGAAACGGACATAAAGATGCCCGAAAGTAAAACATTTGAAATCGATGAAATCAATACTGAAGAAATAGAAAAATCATTTTCTTATCCGCTGGTGATCAAGCCGACCATGGGAGGCTCGAGTCTGGGCGCTTTCATAGTTAAAGACAGAAATGAACTGGAAAAAGGTCTGATTGACATCAAAACATTCAACCAACCTATTTTAGTTCAAGATTATATTACCGGCAGAGAATTAACCGTGGCTATTTTGGGAAACAAAAGAATGAAAGCGCTGCCAGTCATTGAGATCTGTCCAAAAAAAGAATTTTTCGACTACCAAGCCAAATATGACTCGCAATTTTGCGAAGAAATTTGCCCGGCGGAAATAGACGACGCTTTGGCTCAGGATTTGCAAAGGCAAGCTCTGCTCGCACACCAAGTTATCGGTTGCCGAGGTCTTTCAAGATCAGACTTTATCGTGACCAAAGATAATGAGATTTTCTTTTTAGAAACAAACACTATTCCCGGAATGACCTCGGAATCGCTGGCGCCAAAAGCGGCGGCCGCCGACGGCTATTCATATCCCGAATTTTTGGATAAATTGATTGAACTCGCCCAAGAAGCCTAAACTAATTTCAAAAACCCCCTTGGAATTTTTTCCAACGGGGTTTTTTAGTCCTCAAAATCGTGATACTGCCTCCCGGACGCGGCGCGCTTGTACAACGCCGTCACCAAGTTAATGATCAATATCGCGGCGATCGGGCCGACCAAGATGCCCCACTTGCCGAAAAAGAACAAGCACGCGAACGCGGCCGCCACTCCCAGCAATACGCTAAGGAGGGCGACAAGGAAGTCCTTGGACGGACGATCCATGGCTGTCCTCCTTTCGGGAGTTTGTTCAAAATAAGATAGCATTTTATAAAAAAAAGAGCAACGGACCCCCCCGTCGCTCAATCACAAATTGCCGTAATAATCCCAACAAAAGATCAAATGCTTAAGAATATTGTAATTCGTAACAAATAACCTGAAAGCTTAATTGAATATTGTAATTCGTAACAGATAACTTGAAAGCTTAATTGAATATTGTAATTCGTAACGTAGATCAAATCATCCCCCGATCCTGATTTTCCACGGCCGCGGTGACAAACGCGTTAAACAGCGGATGTCCGGTAAACGGCCGCGACTTGAATTCCGGATGAAACTGCGTGCCCACGAAAAACGGATGATCCGGCACTTCAATGATTTCCACCAAATTACCGTCTGGCGACGCACCGGCCACCAGCAATCCTTTTTGCTCGAGCAAACTCCTGAAATCATTATTGACTTCATAGCGATGGCGATGCCTCTCGGAAATATCTTCGCGACCGTAAGCTTGATAGCTTTTCGATTTTTTATTCAAAACGCACGGATAGGCGCCGAGGCGCATGGTTGAACCGTAGCGGTGCTGTTTAATGTTTTTAACCTGCTCGGGCATGATGTCAATGACTTTATTCTCCGCCTTTTCATCGATTTCTCCGGAAGTGGCGTTAACCAATCCGCAAACGTTTCTGGCAAATTCGATGGTCGCCAGCTGCATGCCGTAGCACAAACCGAGATACGGAATTTTATTTTCTCGAACAAACTGAATCGCTTTTATTTTGCCTTCAACGCCGCGAGAGCCGAACCCTCCGGGCACGATGATGCCCGCGTATTTTTTCAATTCTTCCAGCCGGCTCGGATTTTCTTCATAAACGCCCGAGTCAATCCAGTCAATTACCGGTTTTACGCCGCGCATCCAGCAGGCGTGTTTGATCGCTTCAATGACCGAGATGTATGAATCCGATAAAACAAAATCCCCTATATTGAAATATTTGCCGACAATGCCGATTCTCAATTCTTTTTGGGCTTCTTTGATTCTCTTGACCAAGTTTTCCCAATCAGCCAAATCGGTTGCCGTTTCCTTGGATTCCAAACCGAATTTTTTCAGAATTTTCGTGCCCAGATGCTCAGCCTCAAAATTAACCGGCACCTCGTAAATGTATTCGATATCCGGCGCGGAAATAACGTTATCAAAAGGCACGCTGCCGTTGGTGGCGATTTTTCTTTTTCGGATCTCATCGAGCGGTCGCTCTGAGCGGCATAAAATAAAATCCGGTTGAATACCCGCGGAATTGAGCGTTCTGACCGCGTATTGGGTGGGTTTGGTTTTCATTTCGCCCACTTTGCTAGGAATCGGCAGGTAACTGACCAAGACGAAAGCCACGTCGTTCGCGCTTTTCAATTTCATCATGCGAGCCGCTTCCAGAAAAAGCAAATTCTGATATTCTCCGACTGTGCCGCCGATTTCTATGATCATTATTTCACATTCGGTCTTTTTCACGGCCGAATGAATACGCTCGATAATTTCTTGCGGAATATGGGGAACCACTTCCACGCACTTGCCGCCGTATTCCAAATTTCTTTCTTTGCTGATCACCGACTGGTAAACTCTGCCCGTGGTCATGTAATTTTCAGAATAAATGTTGGTATTTAAAAATCTCTCGTAATTTCCAACGTCCTGATCGGTCTCATCGCCGTCTTCGGTCACGAAAACCTCCCCATGTTCGGTGGGATTCATCGTGCCCGCGTCCACATTTATGTACGGATCCATTTTAATGGCGGACACTTCATAACCCTTGGCTTTCAGCACCGCGCCGATTGAAGCGGTGGCAATCCCCTTGCCCACGCCGCTCATTACCCCTCCCACCACGAAAATGTATTTGGCCATATTTACTCACGCAACATGCAACATGAAACATGTGACATTATAACAATTGCTCCATGCTCCATGATTCATGTTTTAGGATTTAGATATTAGAAATTATTTTATTCCGACTTGATTACCAAATCTATTGTAATATTTTTATCTCCGGCTTTAACGTCAATTTTATACTCCCCCGCTTTTTTAATCGGTTCATCGAGTTTGATCATTTTGGACTTAATGTTAATGCCCGACTTCTTCAATTCAGCGGCAATCTTGTCCGCTGTTATTTTTGCGAAAAAAGTGCCGTTTTCATCAGCTTTGGCCGAGATAGCCAATTTCAGCGAATCCAATTTTTCAAGCAGACCAGGCTGATTGATTTTTCCCTGTGTTCTTTGGCGCTCTTGCTTTTTCCGAGACGCTTGGGCCTTGGCCACTTCTCCGGCCGTGGCCGCCTTGGCGATATTATTGGGAAATAAATAATTCATGGCAAACCCTTCGGAGACTTCCTTTATGTCTCCGATTTTACCCAATTTCGAATCGTTTTTGATTAAGACCACTTTCATATTGTTATCAGTTCGTAGTTAGAATAGTTAGAGTAGTTCTGAGTTAAAGTAGTTAAATTAGTTTTTTATGCAGGCGAAAAAATAGAACATTCGTAGCTTTATAGCCCTTTTTTATTATATCAGCTTAGCACATTTTATTTCTTATGCAAAAATTCCTTGTAAAACATGCTCCCGGCCATAACGCAAACCGGTAAAAACAACAAATTAAACACCGGAATCAAGGCGCCAACCATAATTCCCAATCCGAAGCCGAGCATGGGCCATTTGTTTTTTTTAAAAGCGGCCAATTTTCTATCGAAATTCCATTCGCGCCGATCCAGCTCGAAATCCAAAAACTCCATGGCCAAAAACCAAGCGGTGATGAAGATATTCAAAAGCGTGATGAAAGTGACGCCGATCAAAGGAAACAAACTGATTATAAACAGCAAAACCTGCGAAGATACAAACAAGAATATTCGCTTGACGCCGCCGAACAATGAAATCGAAAAAACCTTGATGTTTTGTCCGATTGTTTTTTTAGCCGCTTTTTCCGCGGTGCCGAGAAGCGCGGCGGTTTTTTCCGACAAAATTTCATAAAACGGCGAGCCGATAATATTGGCTAAGGCCACGAAAGTAAAAAGCATAAAGAAAAAAAACAAAGCCAAGCCCGCGCCGACAATAAAATAATACAACAGACTTTCATACCAAATATCAGACGATAAAAAATCGAGCGAGCCGGACAAACCCGTGAACGCCAGATAAAACACGGCGGCGTAAATCAATAAATTGATCGCCATGGGAAACGCCATCCAAACAAACAATTTTTTGTTCGCCAGCAAAGTTTTAAAAGCCGCGAACGGAAAAACAAAACCTTTGTAAATCAACTTCAACATATAAAAAAAACCTAAAAACGAAAAACTAAAGAGCGTTTAGATTCTATTTTTAGGAATTAAGAACTTATCTTATAAAATATTTCTACTTGCTTTTCAATATTTCCAGCGCCCGTTCGAGCTGAGGATCTTTTTCTTGAACAAAATCTTCATCGGTGATTTCCACTTCCTGATCAGGCTCAATACCTTCTTCGTTGATGGAAGCTCCGCTGGGAGTCAACCACTTGGCTATGGTCACTTTGACGGAAGAACCGTCGGACAAAGAATGCAAATTTTGCACCGAGCCTTTACCGAAAGTTTTTTTGCCGACCAAAGTCGCCAGGCCGTAATCTTTCAAAGCGCCCGCCACGATCTCGGAGCCCGAAGCGCTGCCTTCATTGATCAATACCACGGTCGGCATTTGAACGAACGCCGGCTGACCTTTGGAAGCATACTCCATTTTTTGACCGTCGCCGAATTGTTCGCTGACCACGGTTTGGCCGTTCTCTATCCAAGCCGACGCCACGAAAATCGCGGAATCGAGCAAACCGCCCGGATTGTTTCTTAAGTTCAATACAAGGCCATTCACTTTCTTGTCGAGCATCTCATCGACCGCGTCCTTGAACAAGGAATTGGTGTCGGTATTGAAACCGGTGATGTCTATATAGCCGATATTGCCGTCTTTTATTTCCGTTTTCACGCTTTGAATGTAAATAATGTCCCTGGTCACTTCCACGTCGGACGCGACATCGTTTCTTGAAATCAATAATTTCACCACAGTGCCTTTTTCGCCTCTGATATTTCTCACCGCTTCCGACAAAGTCATGGCCGCGGTTTCCTTGCCGTCCACCGCTATAATCTTGTCACCGGCTTTTAGTCCGGCCCTTTCCGCGGGTGACGAGGCAATCGGAGCGACAATCGTCAATTGACTGTCCTTGACCGCGATTTCCGCGCCAATGCCTTGGAATTTACCGTCAATGTCCTCATTAAATTCTTCTGTTTCATCAGGCGTCAGAAAAACCGTGTACGGGTCATTCAAGCCGGCCACCATGCCCTCCAAGACGCTGTAAAAAACTTTTTCATTGTCTATCTCGGATTGATTGACGAAATTTTGCTGCAGGACTTTCCAAACTTCGCGCATCAGCGACATGTTGAATTCATCCGGCAATTGCTGCTGAGTTAAAATAGCTCCGCTGACCGCCGACACGCTTTGCTTGCTCGCCTGACCGATAAAAAAACCAGCCAGCCCGACGGCGATCATTAAAACGACGATGATTGAAGTCCTGAAAAAAGTTTTATTCGGTTTTGTTTGATATGTTGGCATAAATTTGATTAATCTTTGGTTCTAGTTATTTTAGCTCCCAATTTTCTGAGACGCTGTTCCACTTTGGAATAACCTCGATCTATTTGATAAATATTATCGATTTCCGTTTTACCATGGGCGACCAAGGCCGCTAAAATCAGAGCGAAACCCGCGCGCAAATCCGGACTGGCCAGCTTTCGGCCGAAAAGACGAACCGGACCGTTGACGATCACTCGGTATGGATCGCACATGATGATATTGGCGCCCATCTGATTCAATAAATCAGTATAAAACAATCTGCCTTCAAACACGGTTTCATGAACCAAGCTCATGCCTTTGGCCTGAGTAAGCAGAACGGTAAACGGAGGTTGTATGTCCGTGGCAAAGCCGGGATATTCGTGCGTCTGCACATTCACGGCTTTGGGATCCTCGCAACCCCAAACGGTCACGTAATCCGGACCAATTTCATATTTCACTCCCATTTTATCAAACAATACCCATAAAGATTCCAAATGCTCGGGCAGACAATTGGTTACCGTCACCTTGCCGCCGACCAATGCGCCCAAAATGGCGAAACTGCCGGCCTCTACCCTGTCAGGAATGACTTTATACCTGCCGCCGCTCAGACATTCGACTCCTTCAATGGTCACCGTCGGCGTGCCCGCGCCGCAGATTTTCGCGCCGCAACTATTCAAGAATTCGGCCAAGGCCTCTATCTCGGGTTCGCAAGCGGCGTTTTTTATCACGGTCGTGCCCACGGCCAAAACGGCGGTAATGATCATTTCCTCGGTCACGGTCACGGAAATTTTCGGCAGAACGATTTTCGCTCCTTTCAATCTCTTCTTGGTCGTGAACTGATAATAATCCTTGCCTTCTTCCAGCGACGCTCCCAATTTTTTAAAATTGTCGATAAACAGATCAACCGGCCGCTGCCCGATCGCGCAGCCGCCCGGATGCGCCAATCTCACTTTACCCAATCTGATAAGCATCGGGCCGACCAAAAGCACCGAGACTCTGATTTTCTTAACCAGTTCCGGATCCAAACGATAACTTTCAATTTTTTTGGTTTGCAAACGAATGGTGGTTCCGTTCTTTTTGACTTTCGTGCCGATACTTTGAACCAATTCCAAAAGTCTGGAAATTTCCTCAATCTCAGGACAATTTTCAATTATGACCTCTTCGGAAGTAAGCAAAGAAGCGGCAATCGCCTTTAGCGCCGCATTTTTGGCTCCATTAACTTTAATTTCGCCGTTTAGTTTATAACCTCCGCTGATAATGAATTTTGACATAAATATAAATTTATTGTAACAAAAACTCGTGTTTTGAGCAAGAACCGCTTATAGTATAGCACAATCAGGCGATAATTTGATTTTTTATCAAAAAAAGACCATAATAAAAACAATGTATGACTCTAAGAACCAGGAGGATCATCGCTTTTCTTTTCATCGCCGGATTTTTGGTTTTGGCGCCGATTTTGATTTTATACAGCGCCGGCTATCGCTATAATTTCAAAAACGGACAATTCAAAAAAACCGGAGCGGTCTTCATGGAAACGGAGCCCAAAGGCGCGCTCATTTTCATTGACGGACAAACCATGGATCAAAAAACTCCGGCTCATTTGACCAACATCTTTCCCAATTTCTACACCGTCAGATTGGAAAAAGAAGGCTATTTGCCTTGGGAAAAGAAAATTGAAATCAAACCGCAAGAAACAGTTTTTGCCAATAACGTGGTGCTATTTAAAAATCAACCGGCGAAAGAAATCGAGCAGGAAGATAAAATAATCGACATTTTAAAAACACCGAGCTGCGTTTTGCTTGAAGCGCTTTCCGCAACCGATGAAAAAATATTTTCATGTTTGAATGATAAGAGCGGTTTGATACAAAAGATTTATAAATTCGACGATGCCGACGTGGAAATTTCAGCGCAAAGTTCGGATAAAAATAAATTTTTGGCGGGGATCAAAAGCGGAGATTTTCAAATTCTATCCACGGATGGGGTTTACAAACAAACGCTGGCCGACTTGCCGATTGACCTCGCCATTGTGAAATGGGACGAGACGAGCGATCATTTCATTTATGGCGGAGACAACTCCGAAATCTGGCAAATCAATCTCTTGGGTCTAGAACCCGTTTATACTTTGACCTACCGAGCCAAAGACAATGAAACGATCAATGACTTCGCCGTTTCGTCCGACCGGCTGTACCTCGTCGTTTCCGGTGAGGACGGAAATTTTTTGCGCCTGACCGACGTAAAAAATCCAAACGACGCCAAACAGTCCATTCAGCTTTTGTCGTCGAATTTCAAAATAGACTCGTTCATCGATCAATACATTGTTATAAAAGACAGCTTGAAATCAGACATTTACTTCATGGAAAACAATTTGGCAGCCACCAAACTGCATCTAAACGACATCGATCGATACGATTGGCTGGAAAAAGAAAAACTGATGGTGCTCTACAATGATTACGAAATCTATTTTTCCAATTTCAAAGAAACCACGCCGATCACCTATCTCGTCACGCGCTACAGCACCCCCATAAAAAAAATCGTCTGGTTCAACGACAACTATTTATTGGTTCTTCATGACGGCCGGTTGAAAATAATTGAAATGGATAATCGAGACAAAAGAAACGTCTTTGAATTAAACAACGAAAACGATTTGAGAATCGACAACTTCGCGCTTGATCAAAATAAAGAAAAAATTAGTTTCATCTCCGGAGGAAAACTTTTCGAACAAATAATCCAATAACATTCAATAAAAAAATACCCGCCGAAGCGGGCATTTTTTTGTTTTGTTTATTCAACTTTCTTTGGAGAACCGGGGACAACCGGCGCGACATTTCTGCCGGTCAATTGAAAATAAACGTATAAACTGAAAATGTAATAAAAAGTATTGATAAAGCTGTAAACGGCCAATGATGCGACCCAAACGACCAGCGCGCCCAAAAACGCGGCGATAATGACGCCGGACGAGCCCAAAGCAACGAACAGCAAATAACCGAAAGCTGAAAAAATAACGGCCAACAAGTAAGAGATGATGAAAATCCCGATGCCTACGGCGATCGCGAAACCTATGCGAATGAACGAAGTGAAGATAGAGATCTTTGCGTTATCTCGAAAAAGCCGCCAAGCCAAAAGAGCGGCTGTTTTTAAATTTTTGTCTTCCAAAACCAGATACGCGAAAAAATAATAAAAATAGTTGCCGAAAAAGACAAAGCCGACGATCAGCGCCAGAAACCACAAAGACAATAATGCCATAACCAAAAAACTTTCCAACCGGCTCAAAAAAATGGGCGCGATGGCAATCAGAAAGAGCAAACCTAAAATCAGATCGGCCATCAAAATCTTTTTGAATTTTGTTTTGCCGAACGCCCAAAGTTGTTTGAAATTATTCTTGATGCCGAGCGATAAATTTTGAACGCCCTTGATCAGCGCGGCCTGACAAACCACTCCGACCAAAAAAATCGCGATCAATACCGCAAAACCCAAGAATACGGAAATCAGATAGCCGGACTTGGTCATTTCCGCGAATTTTTCCGAAAAATCAAAATTAAAACCTTGATAATTTCCGCCTTCCACTCCGATCACCAAAAAAAGCCCGAAAAGCCAGAGCAATTTATTATGCCACGCCGAATACCACGACTTTCTAGCCAACTCTTTGTAATTTAATTGCATACCTCCTTGAATGATTAATAAACGTTATAAATTTATCTTTTTATTTTTGACCAAATTCGCGGCGTCCAAAAAGGAATCGAAGTTTTCGCCGCAGTCTCCCCACCAGCCGCGAAGAGTTTCATAATTCATTGTCCCCTGCTTGATGTAAAAATTATTGACATCGGTAATTTCCATCTCGCCTCTGCCGGACGGTTCCAGCCTCTTGATAATATCCCAAACTTGATTGTCATACATGTAAAGTCCGACCACGGCGAAATTCGTTTTCGGTATTTCCGGCTTTTCAATGATCTCCGTTATTTTATCTCCTTCGACCGTGGCCACGCCGTAGGAGCGCGGATTTTCCACTTGTTTGATGAATATTCGCGCGCCCCGCTCTTGACGGGAAAATTCGGTCACCGCGTTTTTCACGTTATCTTCCAAAATGTTATCGCCCAAAATTACGGCCACTTTGTCTTTATTCACAAACCGCTCGCACAAACCAAGCGCTTCGGCGATGCCGCCCGCTTTTTCCTGAACCGCGTAGCTGAATTGAGCGCCGAATTCGGAACCGTTGCCCAAAAGCTCCAAAAATTGGCCGGCATGCCCTTTGCCGGAAACAATCATGATGTCCGTGATATTGGCGTCTACCAAAGTCTGAATCGGATAATAAATCATCGGCCGGTCATAGATCGGCAACAAATGCTTATTGGTCACTCTGGTGCAAGGATAAAGCCGAGATCCCGTCCCTCCGGCCAAAATTACTCCTTTCATACAATATGCCCCCTTTAATTATTTTAATAACCCAATATTTCCAGATAATCTTTCAGCGCTTCCTGCCAAGTCCTCAGCGCAGGCAATTTGGTATTAATCAGAGACGAATACGCCGGACGTTTAGCCGGTCTGGGAAATTTGTCCGAGCCGACCTGATTGATTTTTATTTTTTTATTCGCCAAACTGAATATTTCTTTGCCGAAGCCGTGCCAGGTGCAAGAGCCGCTGTTGGTCGCGTGATAAGTGCCGAACGCTGGTTTTTCTTCCAAAATGATTTTCACCCGCTCGGCCAAATCTTTGGAATAAGTCGGATTGCTGAATTCCTCGTCCACCAAATCCAAGCTGTCTTTTTGATCTGCCAGATAAAGCATGACATCCACGAAGCTTTTTTTCGCGCCTTCCGATTTCGCTTGCTTGCCGAAAAGCCTGGAAGTTCTGATCAAATAATGTTTAAAATATTTTTTTCTAACTTGTTCTTCTCCCAAGAATTTTGACAAACCGTAAGCGCTGATCGGCTCAGGTCCGGCGTCTTCGCGATAACCTTTTTTATTTTCTCCGGAGAAAACATAGTCCGTGCTGAAATGAACCAAGGTGGCGCCGACGCGTTTTGCGGCCGCGGCCAGATTGCCCGGTCCGGCCGCGTTGATCGCCTGAGCCAAACCAAAATTCGTTTCGCAATCATCAACCGCGTTATAGGCGGCGGAATTGATGATGACATCCGGATTGAGTTCGCTTATTTTTTCAATGACTTTAGCTCTGTCCGTAATATCCAATTCCTTTCTATCAAAAAGAATCGGGCTTTCTTTTTCAAAAACCTTGGCCAAATCCTGGCCGAGCATTCCGTTTGAGCCGATAATGAGAATTTTCATATGATCGGGCGTTAAGGCTTACTTATAATTTATGAAAATTCGGCATTTTTGTCAATCGTTACAAATAATTAAATCTGTTAGGACAAGCTTGGTTTTGGTTTAATGCTTTGGTTACAAATGTTACTAATTACAAGATTCCATTTAGCTTTTAGGTTATTTGTTACGAATTACAAGATTCTTAAACTTAAAGCTATAGATGATTGTAATTCGTAACATATATAAATCGGCCTATTGGGTGATTGTAATTTGTAACGATAGTCCACCCCTTTAAAACAGAAAAGACAGCAGTTATGCACTGCTGCCAGAAGGGTGGGGCGGGTGGCGGAATAGCTACCGGTGGGCGAGCTCGTCGAGCAGCTGCTCGACGCTCTTCTTTTCTCCGGTCGGCTTGGTCGGGGTCGGGGCCTCGGCGACCCGCTTCGGCGCGACGGGGCGCAGCCGATAGCAGATCTGCTCCGTGCCGTTGCCGGTCTCGCGCGTCTCACAGACGAGCCCGCCAACCGGCTGGGACGCCATGGCCGGGGCCGTGGCGACGAGCGCGAACAGCGACGAGAACAGAACGAACAACGAAGCGACAAAGAACACTTTGCTCCAGGTCAACATGGCAGTTCTCCTGCGCGCGACAATGTCGCGCTAAAGTGTCTTTTGGGAGGCACCACGCCTCTTTTAAACCCTCATTAAAGGCTTAAAACAGGCGTTGTGGACTTGATTGAAACGAACAGGCAGGATCATTCATTTCACTTTAACATTACATTATAGCATATATTTTACAAAAAGTCAATACTATACTAAAATATTTAGCTAATTTTAGCTAAATACTCAATTTTCCCAATAAAAAAATCCCGATTTTACTCGGGATTTATTCTTGATTTAGCTTTATGCGGCCTTTCTAAATGACCTGGCAATCCTTTTCAGAGACTGACGATAATTCGTTTTTTCTTGGGGTTCATTCTCATCAAGCATGACCGACAGCTTGGCTTTTTCCAAAACTTCGGGAGAAACCGGATTGGTATCGCTCACCTCTTCTTCAAATTCTCCATCCACTTTTTCACCGACGATTTCCAAAACTCTTTCCAGTTCAGCGCCTTGCAATGTCGAGGTCAAGGCACTAATGATTTTGCCGGCTTGGGTCTCCGTCAACCTATCAATATCTTCGTCTTTTAAAGCCGAAATATTTTCAATATTCAACGGCAAATCGGCCGTCAATTTTTCACGAGCGATTTCTCTCTGCCTTTTTTCATCTTCTTGATATTTAAGCATTTCCTCAAATGTTGCGATAGGCAATCTACCGGCTTCATGCTCTTTTTTGATACGCTCATCGATTTTTTCTTTAAAATCTTTAAGCAATTGAACGGCATTCACGCCGGATTCAATTTCCTGCAGAACCGCTTTCTCCGCTTCCATTTGCCGTGGGAGAGTTTCCTCAACCATGGTAGGCACCTCTTCTGCAATCTCGGTATTGGCTTTTTCCGAAATAGTGTCAGCGCTTTCCATAACTTCCATATCTTTAGCTTTTTTTTGAGATTCTATCTCTTTTAATATGCGCAGCTGCTCTTCACCCAGCTCTGCGGCAACACCTTCCACGATAGTATATAAGTCTCCTTCCGCTTGATTGTATATTTTTTCTATCTCATCTTTGGCTTTTCTTTGCTCAACGGATTCCAATTCCCTTTTTTCTCGGGCTTCACTTTGCCTATCCAAATCCTTGAGCTCTCCCTCGGACATAGCTGCCACATGCGCTTCTTTTGTTTCATCTTCCGGAAATGGAGTGGGTGTTTGTCTCTCCTCTTTATCTTCTTTAGGAGAAGCTATTTCTCCATAACCTACATTGGTTCCGTCCCCATCTTTAGATATGGACTTTGTTTCAGGTAAACCCTTTTCGTCCATTTCAACTCTTTTTGGTTTTTGGATCGCTTTGTCCTCTGCTCCTCCAAATACCATTGTTCTAAATTTTTCAAACATATTTTCGCGTTATTTATAATAAATTAATTATAACACATATTCATAAAAAATCAATATTGACAAAAGAACCATAATTTCTTAAAGTTAATCTCCATTGAGGAACCGGAGGTGCGCCGATGAGCAACATTCGCTACATATTCGAAAAAGGCGAAGAAAGCTCAAGGCCCTCCAGTAGACCTTCGAGCTCGTCGCCTGAGGTCATTGACCCCAGATTCGCAAGAAAGACTCTTGAAGGAATGGTCATAAAGCGAATATCCTGGACAAAGCGGTCATGGTTGCTCGGCGACGAAATATCGCGTCCGGATGACTGGACGCTGACAATTCTGTTCGAGCCGACCAAAAGAACTCTCTGGCGGAAGGCCGTGGAAATGATCACGGCAATCCGGATCGGACGTATAATTTGGAAAGGCCTGACAGTCGAATTTCTGGGCCTCGTCAAGGGTGAGCACCACGTGTATTTCGACTGCGGAGAGCCACCAACCGGCCTGCCCGATGAACCCATCGGCGGCGATGGCAACGTACCCGTAAAACTCTACTTCGAAAATCCTAGCCTGTCGGATCCGGTCACGGTTACCCTGGGAGGACGAAAACAACCATGACGACCCGCCTCGCGCGCATCTTTCAAAGACAGCAATCAACAACGCTGTCTTCTTTATTTTAAAAAACTTTTCTAACTTAGAACTTCTCTAACTACTTTAACTATTCTAACTATTAACCCTCTTACCGTACCACTCTTTATAATAATCCTGATACTCCCCGCTTTTGACGCGGCTCCACCATTCTTTATTTTCCATGTACCAATCAATGGTCTCTCTCAAACCTTCTTCGAAATTATATTTGGGCCGCCAATTCAATTCGGCCATGATTTTGTACGGCTTGATGGCGTAGCGCCGATCATGGCCGGGCCTGTCTTTTACGTATTCTATCATCTCCTCGCCGAAGCCCATATAGCTCAATATTTTTTTGGTTAAATCAATGTTTGAAACTTCATTGTTCCCGCCCACGCAATATGTCTCCCCCATTCGGCCGTAATGCAAAACCGAGTCAATGGCCGCCGCGTGGTCTTTTACATGCAGCCAGTCCCTGACGTTTTGCCCGTCGCCGTAAAGCGGAACTTTTTTTTCTTCAATCAAATTGGTGACAAAAAGCGGAATGACTTTTTCCGGAAACTGATAAGGTCCATAATTATTGGAACAGTTCGAAATTGTAATCGGCAATTTGTGCGTTTCATAATACGCTCTGACCAAATGATCTGAAGCCGCCTTTGATGATGAATACGGACTGCTCGGATTATAAGGAGTGTCTTCGGAAAAAGCTGCTCTGCTTTCGAGCGGCAAGGAGCCGAAAACTTCATCGGTTGAGACGTGATGAAATCGCAGGTTGCCGTTGTTTTTGCACACTTCAAGCAAAGTGTACGTTCCCAAAACATTGGTGCGGACAAATTCTTCGGCTCCCAAAATGGATTTGTCCACGTGAGATTCCGCGGCAAAGTGCACGACCGCGTCCACGTCTTTGACGCAAAGATCCAGCAATTCATAATTCAAAACATCGCCGCGCACGAATTTGTAATTGGGATTGTTCTCCACGGACTTCAAATTTTCCAAATTGCCGGCATAAGTCAGCTTGTCGTAATTGATAATTTCGTAATGCGGGTATTTGGACAGCATGTACAAAATAAAATTCGAACCGATGAATCCCGCGCCTCCTGTGACAAGTAATTTCATATTGGGAAGCTTAATAGAAGCTATATTTAATCACTTGTCTTTTATCATTTTTTTTAGACGTTGTAAATATTGATTAAATCCTAAAAAATGGCGTAAACAAAAAAAGCCCCTTGGTTTTGGGGCTGTTTAATCATTGTCATTTCTAACTGACGCCGTTAATCGCGCCTTCGGTTTTTAAAACCGCCTTTATTTTATCCGCCGCGTCATCCATTTCTCCTTCGCCGTATTGTTTGCCCGGCCAGTGTTTCAAGCCGTCGTCTTCTTTTCTGGGCACCACATGAAAATGCAGATGATTGACCATCTGGCCGGCCACGGCTCCATTATTCACTTCAATATTGAATGCGGGATAATCAAGCGCTTTCATGACGGCTTTGGCCACTATTTTGGAAGCGATGATCAAATGAGACAAATCCTCGTTGCCGGCGGATAAAATATCTTCCACGTGCTTTTTCGGCGCGATTAAAGCATGTCCCTGATTAACAGGATTGATGTCCAAAAACGCCACCGTAAAATTATCCTCGTAAATTTTTCTGCTCGGAATTTCATTATTGATGATTTTGCAAAACACGCACATAAATTTAAATGTTAATTATCTCAATTTCTCATTTTTTAAACGTCCATTGCCTGTTGATGGAAAAATTCCACATGATCACCAGGCCGGTGGCAAAGACCTTGGCCCAATTGTACCACAGCCCGGCGCCTTCGATCAAAACGAACATGACTCCCAAATTGATAAAAAGTCCGACCATGCTGACCGAAAAATATTTAAAACACTGATTGATGAATTTGGCGCGGCAGCCGTTTTTGGAAAACGTCCAATACTTATTCAGCAAAAAATTGTGGGTCATGGCCGCGAAAAAAGAAACGGTCGCGGCCAAATATACGGCCAAACCCAAAATTTCCACACCCAAATTTAAAATGCCAAAATCAATGGCCGTGCCGATAGAGCCGACCAGCGCGAATTTGGAAAACTGCCGCGCGGCCGGGTATTTTAAAAAAAAGGAATTCAGCATAAATCAAACGGACAAAATCATAGAGGCCAAGCGCTGACATTCAAACCGCCTGACATGCTTTTGTCATAGATAAATTTTTCACCCAGGACTTTACCCAAGATATCAAAAACTCTCAGGTGAGGCCCGCCACCGGGTCCGGGCACCACGGCAATATCCAAATTGCCCGTTTTATCAAAATCAAATACCGCTGTTTTGGCGCCGCCCGTAAAACTGTCGCCATAAGCGGAAAAAGTTACCGTCGGTCCGTTATTGCCGTCGAAAACTTTTATTTCCACTATGCCATTTTTGGGACTGGTGATTATCTCATTCAAACCGTCCGCGTTCAAATCGGCGACCGTGACATAAACGCCGCTAAAATTTATATCGTAAGCGATAAATGATCGAATTATTTTGCCGTCCGAATCAAACACTTTCACTTCATTTGATCCCAAAGAACCGATCACCAGCTCGTCAATGCCGTCGCCGTTCACATCGCCGGCTGACACGCTGCAACCGGATTGATCATCAAACGGAAAAAAGGATTTTATTTTTTGCGCGGTTTCGTCAATGAACAAAAGCTCGGTATTTCTGCCCGCGCCGCTGCAGGCCAAAAGAATGTTTTTTCCGTCAATGACCGCTTTACCCAAATTAACTCCACCCAAAAAATTCTGCTCAAACATGTACTTGCCTGCCAAAAGCCGTTGATTCAAAGAAAGGATGCGAAGCAAAGCCGGACTGCCCGCCTCGGGCGCGGCCGCGTATTCGAGATTGCCATCGCCATTGATATCGAGCATTATGGCTTGCGCTCCGGCCGCGAACTCGGTGTCGAACAAAGTGACTTTGGTGTCGATTTCCAAATTGTCATTGATAATATTCAAAACCGCGTCTTTTCCTCCTTGCGGACTGATCAAAAGCCGCGGCCCGTTTCTTTGAGAATTTTTCCCGTATTGAAGCAGGACTTGCCTCAAAGCGTTATGCGCGTCAATGACGCCGGCGCCCATGTCATCCGTTTCCATCCCCGGCAATATCTTTAGTTCCTGCGCTCCTTTTTCCAACACTTTGACCACATCTTCCACTGTCAAACTTCTGTTGATCGATCTCATCAAAGCGACTGTGCCGCTGACCACGGCCGTGGAAAAAGATGTTCCGGAAGAATCGTCGCCCCAATATTCATCTTCGGTTCTCGCCAATTGATGAATTTTCGTGCTGAACATTTCTTCGCCGGGCGCGCTGACGTCAAGACAAGAATGTCCGTAATTGCTGAAAATGGAAGCCACATTGCTGATATCGGAAGAACCAACGCCGATCACCAACATCTCTCCCTCGCTGTCATAGCATATCGGATATACCGGATCTTCATCCAAATCATATCCCTCGCCGTACCAGCCATTACCCGCGGCGGCCACCACGATGACGTTCTTGGCTTTGGCTCTCTCGATCGCTCTGGCGGCGGCCAATGAATCATCGTATCCGGACAAACTCAAATTAATGATATCCGCGCCGTTATCCACGGCGTAATCGATGGCGTCCGCCACAATACTGGTATCTCCGAAACCGAATTCATCGAGCACTTTTATCGGCATGATTTTCACGTTGCTGGCAATGCCGGTAATGCCGCGGCCGTTCTCAACGCCGGCAATGATGCCCGCGATGAACGTTCCGTGATGAAGCATTAATTCATCATACCCATAATTCGTATCCGGCCGCACGTCCGGCTGATCATACATAAAATCCCAACCGTTCACGTCGTCAATGAAGCCGTTGTGATCATTGTCAATATTATCCCCTCCGATTTCGTCCGTATTAACCCAAATATTTCTGGCCAAATCCGGATGAGAAGTATCAACGCCCGTATCCAACACGGCCACCACCACCTCGCGACTGCCTTTGGTGATATCCCAGGCCGAGAAAGCATTTATCTTTTCCAAATACCACTGCTTGGCGACCAAAGGATCATAAACCGCCAAATATGCCGTAATCGGAGCGGCCGCCAGCAGACAAATAGTAAAAAATAACAGAAATTTTTTCATAATTTTTGTTTTTGCGACTAATTAAATTGCTGTTTTAATTATACAATAATCAACCGAATTGCCAAAACGCAAAGTGAACAACTTCTTTAATTTAAGCTCAAAAAGCTGAAAAAATAACAAAGCTTGACAAACCTATCAAATAATGTACAATATGACGAAACTCTGAAAATCGGAAAGGAGTCTGAACATGGGATCGGTGATTAGTCTGGCTGAGTTTCGCGCCAGGAAGGAACCTCAACAACCCGAACGCGAGTTCGGAATCGACGGCCCGATCACGCAAGAAATGCCCGTGATCAGCGAGGCGGATCACTCGCATCGTCAAGCAACGGCCGCGGCCTTTGCGCAAGAACTGCCGGCAGTGCGCCTGACGCCCACGCTGGAAGGCGACGGTCAGGTGGTGATCCAGCCGAAACCGGGACATTCCCGAATGACGGAAACAGTGACGGCCGCGACCTCAACGCCGACGTTCGAGCTCATCGACCGCCAAAGCGGCGAGGCGGAAAGAATCGCAGCGCGACGACAACAAACTCGCGCCGAGCTGGTGGAAGTCACCTCCAAGGTTCGGCCGATCAAACCGAGAGATGACGGGGAAGTTGCGACAACACCGCCGTTTCAAAGCTACAACCCCCACATGTGGGAGTTGCTGGAACACTGGGCCATGGAACCGGTGTTTCCGGTGGTGGACGTGACACGGATCGTGGAATCCGTGGCTCCGTATTACCTCAAGATTACGATGAGCGCCGAGCGGATGCTTCTTCTTGGCAAAACGCTCGAGGACGAGAAGGCTACGGAGCGCCTGCTGGCGAAAGAACGCGCTTTCTGGCAGGCTCTTTCGCCGAAGCAAGAACAGCCGTGGAAAGACCTCTACATCAAGGGCTTTCACCCCCTGTGCGCTTCGGAAGCGGACTACTCCAAAAACGTCGTCTTCGGCGTTTTGGTCCTGCTGTCCGTGTTTCGGCAAAACTACCCTCCGCCGCTCAAGCGACGGATCGCGGCCGGACTGAAGCGCTGGTGGCAACGCCGCGTCATTCGCTGGCGTGGCTACTGGCAAAAGCGACGACATATTTAAAAGCATCAAGCGACACCAACGCTCGATGCTTTTTCAATTTAAAATCTAATTTGGAAATTACATGTCAGGGCCTTTATCTCTAAAACCAAAGCCGCTTTTGAAGGTGCTCCATAAACCTTGTTTGAATGACTCGACTTTTTCCCGATCTTCAGGAGGCAAATCTTCCAAATGAGTCTGGGAAGAATAGCCAAAACCTTTAACAAACGTTTCCCATAACGCTTCTTGCGACTTTTCGAGCGCTACCTTGATTTCAGGATCGGAAGCCGCTTCCCCGGCCAAACGCGCTTGCATGGCCTCAAATTTTTTTAATTCTTCTTGTCCTTTTTGAAGCTCCTTATTGAGATCAATTTTCTCCTCCGGCATGGGAGTCGCTGTTTCAAATGACATAAATTTTTTATTTATGAATTAAGTACAAATATCTTATCAAACATAAAATCTAAAAACAAATCACTTTTTCACAGCAACCTCTTTTTTGACTCGCTCGATAAAATCTTCCATGGCCATTTCAAACGTCTTTTTCTCCCCTCTTTGCCTGATATTCAATTTGCCGCTTTCAAGCTCTTTATCTCCAAAAACCAACATATACTGAACTTTTTCCATTTCAGCCTTTCTGATTTTATTGCCCACGGTCTCGTCGGTCGTATCCACGGCCGCGCGAATGCCTTCAGCGGAAAACTGCGAGGCCAACTCTTTTACTTTATCAAAATGCTTTTCGCTCACGGCAATCACTTTGACTTGAACCGGAGCCAGCCAGAGCGGGAACGCGCCCGCGTAATGCTCGATTAAAATTCCGATGAAACGCTCGAGCGAGCCGTAAGCCGTGCGATGAATCATAACTGGTTGTCTTTTTTGCCCATCATCTTCGATGTAGGAAATATCAAACAATTCCGGCATGGAAAAATCCAGCTGAATGGTGCCGCACTGCCAATTTCTCCCCAGCGAATCGGTCAAATGATAATCGATTTTGGGACCGTAAAAAGCGCCGTCGCCTTCGTTTAACGTGTAATCCATTTTCGTTTCCTCCAGCACTTCTTTGATCAATCGCTGGCTGTTTTCCCACATTTCGTCAGTGCCCGTAGATTTTTCCGGCCGGGTGGAGAACTCCACGCGATATTTGAAGCCAAAAGTCTTGTAAACTTCATCGATCAAACTCATCACACCTTTGATTTCATCTTTCACTTGATTTGGCCGGCAATAAATATGCGCGTCATCTTGATGAAACGCTCTGACGCGAAAAAGTCCGTTTAAAACTCCGGACAATTCATGGCGATGAACCAGCCCGACTTCGGCATAGCGAAGCGGCAATTCGCGATATGAATGCATGTTCGAATTAAAAACTAAAATTCCGCCCGGACAATTCATGGGCTTGATGGCGTATTTTTCCCCGTCGATTTCCGTAAAATACATGTTTTCTTTGTAATGATCCCAATGGCCGGACTGATGCCAGAGTTTTTCTTTCAAAATTATCGGCGTTTTTATTTCCTCATAACCCCATTTTCGGTGAAGCTCATACCAGTAATCGAGCAAATTATGCCATAAAATCATGCCCTTTGGATGCCAAAAAGCGAAACCCGGACCTTCTTCGTGAAAGCTGATCAAATCAAGCTCTCTGCCCAATTTTTTATGATCGCGCTTTTCCGCTTCTTCTCTCATCTTCAAATATTCATCAAGCTGTTTTTGCTTCTCAAAAGCCAGCCCGTAAATTCTTTGCAGCATTTTGTTTTTCTCCGAGCCGCGCCAATAAGCGCCCGCCACTTTGTCCAGCTTGAACGCGCCGGATTTACCAGTTGATTTGAGATGCGGGCCGGAACACATATCAACATATTTTACATTGCCGTCTCGATCGACGTTTTGGTAAAAACTCAATTTGGTCTCGCCATTTTCTTTCAATTCCTTGGCCAGTTCCAATTTGTAAATATCTCCGGCTTGCTCGAATTCTTTAATCGCCTCGTCAATGTCTTTTTCCGATCGCTCGAATTTCTGATCTTCCTTAATGATTTCGTTCATCTTCTCTTCGATTTTCGGCAAATCTTCCGGCGTGAATGAATGTTTCGCGTCTAAATCATAATAAAAACCGTTGTCAATCGACGGACCGATGGCCAATTTCGTTCCCGGATATAACGCCAGCACGGCCTGGGCCATGATATGAGACATAGAGTGACGCATGGCTTCCGATTTTGAATCGTTCATATTGGATTAAAGTTGAAAGTTGCCGGATTAAAGTATTTAACTTTAATTTTTCAACCTACAACTTATTATTTTATTTAAACAAAAAACCCAAGTCAAAAATGCTTGGGACCCCGAGCGAGTGAACTCGCAGAGAGCGAGTCGAGGGGCGGTTCCACCCAATTTTCGTCCATTGCGGACGACTCTTCATTTCGCCGCCGACCGCTTAGTCAAAGTCTTTCGAATCTTCGATTCCCCGAAAGGAAGGCCTATTGGTAATCGGCCCAATCGCTTTTGGCGAGCATTGATATTGTATATAATCACGAAAAAAGATGCAAGTCTCCGCGGCTTATTCAACAATTTCAATTATAACATGATCCTCGAAACTCGGAATATGCCTCACCCAAAAAGGAGACAAGGCAACCTCCGCGGAAGCGATCTCCGGCAGAGCGTTCAAATACAATTCCGCTCCTTTTTCCGTTAAACCCATCAAAGTCTCTTTATCCAAAATCTGACTTTTTTCATCCAATTTATATCTGCCCTCTGCGTGAATCATGACGGTCACCGTTTCATTTTCAAGATCAAAAGATTCAATCGTATAGTCAAAATTATCCAAATCAACTCCGCTTAATGAGAAACCCTCGGCCGCTTGACCCAAAAGCTGTTCTCCGGCGATCGGATAAAGCCCTTGGCGATCGAACATCACCACCGTTACTTTAACTTTTGTTTTGACCGTGAATTTATCGGTTATATCATCGACCTTGGCGCCGACTTCCTCTTCCAAAATTTCCTTGTCAACCACTAAAATCGCGCCGTCTTTGCCATCAACGAAATCGGCTGAAACCTGATCCTCTATTTCTTTAAGCAATTCTTCCTTGGCTCGATCAATGTCTTTTTGCTGAACGAAACCCACTTCCTGAGCCGAATTAAGAAAAGTCGTGGAACTTTCCCCATAAATTTGATCCTGCAATCCTTCCCAAAGGCCGGGAATGGTGAATTTGGTCGGCTTTATTTCTTTAAATGAATTCGGATCGTCCGCATACACCTTGGCATTGACGCTGCCGCCGGCCGGCACGGTCACGCTGTTTTTTAATCTGAGCAAAATGCCGTCGGATGTTTTCAATCGAGTGGTGGCCACGAGCGGCTGGTCTTTGGAATATTCATTGATTAATTTAATACTGCCGATAATGTCGTTTTCCACTTTTCTCTTGCCGGTGGGGCTGAATTCTTTTTCTTTTTCAATAATCACGTCATTTAATTTTCCTTCTATCGACAAGGCTGACTGGCTGTCCGCTCCGGCCATGATATTGACCGGAAAATCGACTTTCATGGTTTGTTTTTCAGGCGTGATTTTAATCACCGCTTTATTGAAAACAATTAAAACGACAAATAATATTAAAATGGCGCAAGCGATCAAAAAAACGAAAATCAATTTGCGATAGATGTGAGATAAACGCACTTTATACAAAACCATAAAATATCCATTTAAATTTTGGCCTGTTTTAATTATAACACAAATTTTAATAATGCGCTGTGGATAGGCGCGTCCGCGCTGTTTTTAAAATATAAAAGCCGCCCTTTCAAATCATTTCGAAAAAAGCGGCTTTTACGTAGACGAATAATCGTCCGAGTTCACGGAAATTTGAGACATATATCAGTTCTCAATAGCGGCGGCTTTTTTTTCTTCAAGCCTCGACCGCCTTTTATTGTCCATCATCTTAAAAACAAACGTGCTGATCATGGTGCCGATGGCGCAACCGATGGCATAAGCCAAGACAATCTGCCAATTTTTGATGTCCGACATTACCTGTTGCAAAACATAGTACCAGATGAACACATTGATGACGGTAACTATTCCGCTGACTAACACTTTGGCTTCGGTGACTGTTTTCGTCCAGGCTGAAATAATCAGCATTTCCACCAAGCCAATAAAAAATAGTGTCATAAGCGTAGCCAACTTAATTGTAAAATGAGCAAAAGCGACCTTTGATTCTTTTTAAAGTTTTTCAGAGCCTTGCTCGAAACTCTGAAATTGCTTGGAAAAGAAGCAAAAAACGCCGTTAAGCGTTTTGCCACAATATTGTACAAAAATTTCCAAAAATTGTCAAGCTTAAAAAATACGTTTTTTTGCAAAAAAACGGCAGCGACTCTGAGAGCGCTGCCAAAAGAGGACGTTGAGGATGACGGCGGATATTAGAATCCGCCGTTCGCGAGGTCGAACCCATCCTTTTTCAAACGGTCTTTCATGAAAAAGCTACGATTCTTCATTGGATTTACGCCATGTTTTATTTAATTTTAGACAAAAAAATACGAGCATTAACCCGTAAAAACACACCTAAATCCGCCGATTTATCAAACTTTAAATCAATCCGATCAATGCCGAATATTTTTCATCGAATTCTTCGGATTTGGCGATTTTAAAATTCGTCCTGATCATCTTCTCCCCTATTTTCAAAACCACGATTTCCTCTCCCGGATATTCGAGAAAAAGCTTCTTAACCGCGGTCGCTTGCTCTTTGGTCGCTCCTTTGGGATAGGCCAAAACAACCTGAGGTATTTTATTGTTCGGGGAATTGTCCGTATCCTTTTTTTTGTAATACTTGCCTCTATCCGGCTCGGCGATCGGCTTGGTTTTCAGATTTTCCGCCAGCATCAATTTGTTTTGTTCATTGATTTCAAAGACTTGATTGACCAGCACTTTGGGATCTCCGTCTTTTATCGAAAAACTTCCCTCAACCACCAAAATCTTTTCTTCCTGCCACAGGCTCATGGTCTCTTGATAAATCTTGGGAAAAACCAACAGCTCAACGCCGGTGATGGCGTCTTCAATTTTCACGAAAAGCATGGGATCGCCCTTTTTCGTCAAAATCTTTTTTATGCCGGTGACCACGCCGGCCACTCTCACTTTTTGCCCTTCTTCTTTCAATTGCTTGGCCTCGATCAATTTGGTGATGACCGGCGCCAGTTCATTTTCAAACATTTTGAATGGATGCTCGCTGACGTACAGACCCAAAAATTCACGCTCCCATGACAATATTTGTTCCTTGCTGGTTTTGGTGATCTCATCTCTCAGCCTCAGAGTCGGGCCGGCCGAGGAGAACAAGCTGACTTGGTTTGATTGACTGTCTTTTTCCGTCTCTTTCAAAAAGAAAAGCATTTTATCGATATTGTCATTCAAATAATTGCGATCGCCGAACCGATCCAGCGCGCCGCTCTTGATCAAGCCTTCAATCGATTTTTTATTCAATACTCTGTTTTCCAAACGAAGCAAAAAATCTTCCAATCGTTGATATTGACCGTTGGCTTTTCTTTCCGCGATAATCGCTTTGGAAACATTGTCTCCCACATTGCGGATGGCCGACAAACCGAATCTTATTTTCGGAGACTCGGTGCTCAAGCTTTCTTTGACCACGGCGAACCTGCCGAAAGACTCATTGACGTCCGGCGGCAATATCTCAATGCCCAGCTGACTGCACTCATCGATTTCAATGGCCACTCTTTCCATGTTGTCGAGATCGGAGGTTAAAAGCGACGCCATGAATTCAGCCGGATAATTGGCTTTCAAATAAGCGGTGCGGTATGAAATCATCGCGTAGCAAGCGGCGTGACTTTTATTGAAGCAATATTGAGCGAACGCTTCCCACGTCTTCCAGACCTCCTCGGCCGCTCTTTTATCGATTTTATTTTTTTGACAGCCAACAATGAATTCGTCTTTCATTTTCGCCATCAAATCCGCCTTTTTTTTGCCGATGGCTTTTCGCAAAGTATCGGCTTGGCCACCGGTAAAGCCGGCCATGTCTTTGGACAAAGCCATGACTTGCTCTTGATACACCGTGACGCCGTACGTTTCAGCCAAAGCTCTCTCCATGCTCGGATGAAGATAAGTTATTTTCTCTCCGCCGCTTTTTCTTTTAATGAAAGTATCGATAAATTGCATGGGACCGGGCCGGTACAAAGCGACCATGGCGATGATATCTTCGAATCGCTCTGGCGAGAGCTGTCTCAAATATCGCTTCATGCCGCCGGATTCGAATTGAAACACGCCCGTGGTTTTGCCTTCTTGAAACAACCGGTAGGTTTTTTCATCGTCCAGCGGAATTTCATCTTGCGGCAAACTTATTTTATGCACGGCTTCGATTATTTCAATGGCCTGCTCGATGATCGTCAAATTTTTCAAACCCAAAAAATCCATTTTCAACAGCCCCAAGTCTTCGATCGGATGCAAAGAATATTGAGAAACAATGGCCTCATCCCCGCTGGTCGAATACTGGCACGGCACAAAATTATCCAGCGGCATGGGCGCGATCACCACGCCGCAAGCGTGAGTGGAGGCGTGTCTGGCCACGCCTTCCAGTTTTTTCGCGAAATCAAGCAGACGCTTGGCGTCCGAGTTCGAGGAGTACATATCACGCACTTCGGCCACGTTGTTTATGGCTTCATCAAGATCAATACTCATGGGAATCAATTTGGAAATCTGGTCGCAAAAAGAATAAGGCAAATCAAGCACTCTGCCCACGTCCCTGACCGCGGCTCTGGCTGCCATGGTGCCGAAAGTGATGATTTGAGCCACGTGATCCTTGCCGTATTTTTCTTCCGTGTATTTCAAAACTTCGTCGCGACGTTTATCCGCGAAATCAGTATCAATATCAGGCATGGAGATTCTGTCCGGATTTAAAAATCGCTCGAACAAAAGATCATAAGCGATCGGATCAATATCCGTAATCTTGGTCAAATAAGCGACAATGCTGCCGGCCGCCGAGCCTCTGCCCGGCCCCACGGCAATGCCGCTTTTTTTCGCCCAATTGATAAAATCCTGCACGATCAAAAAATAAGCGGAAAATCCCATTTTTTCAATGGTCTCCAATTCAAAATCCAGCCGCGTCGAAATTTCCTTTTGTTCTTTTGTCTCCGCATTTTTAAGTTCAAAACCGTATCTTGCTTGAAAATTCTCTTCGCAAAGTTCCCGCAAATAGCCGGCGGCCGTTTTATCGGCCGGCAGGTCAAACGACGGCAAGAGCGTGCGGTTCAATTCAATTTCCAAATTGCACATCTCGACCACTTTGTTCGTATTTTCAATCACTTCGGGATTGCCGCGAAAAAAATCGGCCATTTGCGCGGTGGTGAAAAAAGAAAAATCTTCGCCCAGCATGCTCATTCTATTGGTATCCGCGATTTTCTTTTTTGTCTGCAAACAAATCAGAATGTCATGGGCTTCCGCGTCTTCGGTGTTCAAATAATGAATGTCATTGGTGGCCACGATCGGCACCTCGTGTTTTTTCCCCAATTCGAATATCTTGGCGTTAACTTTTTTTTGGTCCGGAATATTGGGGTGATGCTGAACCTCGAGAAAATATCTGTCCCCGAAAAGCTCTTTGTATTTCAAAATAACTTCTTCCGCTTTTTTTTCGTCATTTCTCAAAATAGCTTCGGGCAATTCTCCTTGCAGGCAGGCTGATAAACACACAATGCCGTCCGCGTGTTTTTTCAAAAGCTCCCAGTCTATTCTGGGTTTGTAATAAAAACCTTCGAGATGCGCGATGGTGGTCAATTTGATCAAATTTCTGTAACCGATATCGTTTTGCGCCAGCAAAATAACGTGGTATCTTTTCGCGGCCAGTCCTTGAGATTTATCGGATAAAGACGTCGCGGCCAAATACGCTTCCACGCCAATGATCGGCTTAATGCCCTGGGCTTTGCATTTTTGATAAAACTCAATCACGCCGTACATGGAACCATGATCGGTCAGCGCCAAAGCTTCCATACCGTCCGCCTTGGCCTTGGCGACCAGGTCGTCGATTTTGGCCAAGCCGTCGAGCAGGCTGTAATGGCTGTGGACGTGGAGATGATTAAATTTCATACTTTTTGAATTTACGAGATTACAGATAAACATACAAGATTATACAGATTGGAGATTGGTTAATCTCGTATAATCTGTAAACAAATCTGTAATCTCGTATATTCAATGTCCCGTCCATTTTACCAAAGAATCCCGATAGACTCAAATTAAAAAAACCGGCGCAAAACCCGGCCGATTTTTTGAAAATTAAAATTCATTTTAAGCCACCTCGGAAATTTCCATCTCCGGCGCCAAGTTATAACTGGCCGCGCTGACCGGGCCGGGCTTGCCTTCGAGCTGAAGCAACGCGGTGGGCGTGATATTCCTCACTTCCATCACCTTTCCTTCGGGCCCGACCACCAAGGAACCGACTTTGATGCCGGATTGTTCAATGCGCCACCAACCATCGTAAACATCTCTTTCCCCGCGTCGCCTGACGCCAAAGCCTTGGAGCGGTTTGTAATCTTGCTCTCTCATCGCTTCTTGATATCTCAAATATGCTTCTTTTTTCTTCCAATTTTCCAAAGTTAATTTAGCCTGACTTTGCAAATTAATGGCCGCGTCTTTGACCTGCTCTTTGATCTTTTCGATTCTATTATTGGTTTCCGCCAGCCAATCAGCCTTGACCTTTTCGGTGACCAATTCCAGATAACTTTCGGGCAATTCGGAAACGGTCAACTCATCAAAGTATCCCTCCAATGTTTTCGGTTGTTCAGCGCTGAATTTTTCCATAAATTTTATTTAAAACTAATATTAAACATTTTATCGGTCAATAAATTCCCGGAAAATTGAAGATCATTGCCGCTCGCGACCATGCCTTCGGAATATGACATCGCGGATTTGGAAAAGTTCAAATCAAGCTTCAACCCCGCCAAATCAAGTCCCGGCTGTTTTTGAACGACAAGATTATAAACGCCGCTATTTATTTGATTGCCAATCGTAGCCGGCAACTTATAAGTGATTTCCAGAGTTCTGGTTTCCTTGGGTTCGACAATGAAAAAATGCCCAAAAACTTGTTTGCCCAGTTCCTCAAAAATATCAACATCTTTTGATTCGACCAAATTCCCGTTTTCTCGATAACTGATCAACTGACTGCCTTTGGGAACATAAACCCTGTTGTAAGTGCGGTAGCGCGTGGTTTTCCATGAAAATTCGCCGGAATTGGCATAAACCATTTTTAATTTGGCGGTCAAACCGTTTTCGGTTTCTTTAACTTCATATTCCAAATTTCTGGACATGACCAAATCCGTTTTCAAAGCGGCCAAATTAGCGTCAACCACGGCCAGATAATCACCGTCGCTTCGATTGACTTCCGCCGTCCAGCCGAGATCGGTCATCCGAGTTTGCAACGATTTGTTTTTCGAATAAATCATCAAATGCTTTTCTTTGAAATTTTCGCTGATAATGCCATATAAACGAGACCACTGATTTTGCGGCAAGGTGAACAGCCGGTGTTGCAACTCCTTGGCCAAATCGCCGATAATGTCTTTTCTGCCCTCCGTGCTTATGCCTTGATGCAAATAACCTTTTTCAACTTGATATTGCAATTGATCCGTAAAATTATCAGCTGTGAAAGTAAATTCTCCCACTTCAATCGGTCCGACCAGCGACAGCAAATCTTCAATGAATGTTTGCGTCATGCCGATAACCCCGTTAATATTTTTCTCCGTACCGTTTTCCAGATGATAAAACCACTCCACTTTTTCCGCGGATGTCGGAAAATCATGCCACCAATTGGAATCTCGCATAAACCAAAATTCCTGCGACAGAAAAAGACCTATCGGCGCCGGCGGTTTTATTTTTAAATATTCCTTGGAAGGATAATCCAAATTATAAATATTGTCCGTAAACACGCTGATCAGCTCCGCGTCTTTGACTTTGACAATGCCGTATGTCCCGATAAATCCTCCGCCAGGCCGCAATTCATCATTATTTTCCAACAGCAACAAATAATTAGCTTGATCCGGATATCCGAGCAGCGGAGGCAAAACTTGTCCGTAAACGATGGCTTTTTGAGCCAGAGAGTCAAGCAATGGCAAATTATCGGAAATCGGCTGAGCCGCCTTGACGAGCAAAGGAAAAAGCGGCCTGGATTGAAATTCGTTCAGCTTTTGAGTGGATTGCGCCAAGTTGTCGCTGATTTTTTCGAGCTCCGGCCCGGCATTGACCAAGGTCATCAAAATCTCTCTTTTCTTTTCCGAAGATAAATTTTGCAGCGAAACATCGGTGGCTCCGGTGACATCAATGAATTTTTCGCCGAGCTTATTGATGTCTATCAGGGAATCGGAAATTTGTTCGCCTATTATCAACAAATCATTGACGCCCAAAAACTGTTGATTAACATATCCAATCTTGGTGTAAAAGCTGGTTAACATCGGCTCGATTTCCTGCCTGGCCGAAGAAAACCTTGATTTCGCTTCATTGAGCGGCTGCTCGGCCTCGTTGAACTTTTGATTCAATAAATAATTTTGAGCCAATTTCAAATTTTCCACGGCCGCGTGAGTATCCAAATAAACCGCTTTGATAACGCTCAAATACGGCAAAAACAAAAGTCCGATCGCCACCAAGGCGATTATGACTCCGGCCAAAGAAACGATCAGCGCCGTGGGCAAGACCCTAAAAACGGCGACAAAAAACTTGCCGATTCTGCCCGGAGTTTTCGAAACTTTTGGCTCCGGCATTTTCAGATGAACGGTCCGGGTTTCGAGCTTTTCCGTCTCAATGTCTTGCTTCGGATTGTCATCCGCGTAATTTTTGAAATGTTCGAGCATTTATTTTTGTTTTATGCTTCATGATTCATTTTTCATGATACGTGATCCATAACCTACATCTTAATATCCTTCTTCAGCTCATTCAAATTCCCTTTTCTAAATTTCCACATGTATTTTAACCAACTCTTGATATGTTCTCTCGTCAATTTATTGGTAAAAACCTGATGCCATTTGCCGTCGTTTGATTCGCGACGGTGCAAATGAATCACTTTGCTTTCCGGATAATAAATCACCTTTTTGCCGGCCAAATTAATTTTTCGGCAAAGATCCATGTCTTCGACATACATGAAATATTTTTCATCGAAACAGCCGATTTGCTCCAGCAAGTCTTTACGCATAATAAAACAAGATCCCTGCACCCAATCGACTTCCCTGATGGAATTATGATCCCAATCGTCCATTAAAAATTTTTTCAGATGCTTTTTGCCAAACGGCAACTTGCTCAAGAAAGTCCGTCGAAAAAGCGGCGTGGACCATTTGTGAAATTTATAGCAGGTGTGCTGAAGCGATCCGTTAGGATTGCACAATTTCGGCGCCACCAGTCCGACACCTTCGCCTTCTTTCTCCTTGATATAATTATACAATTTTTCAATGGAATTGTCTTCAACGAAGATATCGGGGTTCATGATAATAATGTATTTGCCGAACGCCGCCTTGATGCCCGCATTGTTGCCCGCGGCAAAACCCGAATTTTTGCCCGTTTGAATAAATCGAACTTGCGGATATTCTTCTTCGATCATGTCTTCAATGCCATCGCCGGAATCATTATCCACCACAATCACCTCGGTCTGTTCGGGCAAATTGCTGGCCAGTAAATCTTTCAAGGCGAAGCGCACCAAATTTTTGCTTTTGTAGGTTAGGATAATTATCGATAAATTCATATATTGCAGGTCAGTGAGTCGATGGGACGATAGGCGAGTAGTTTATTAGTCCCTATTTGCCTCCAATACTACAATCAAAAAAGACAATTTGGTCTTCTTCTCCCCTTCTTGAGATAACTGCAGCTCCTGCCCAAAGAAGGGAAAGCTTGATTATATTATTATTCCGTACTTTATCAGAAAATGTTTTTGTACTTCTTGCATACAAAATTAAAAATTCTTTTGCTAACTCAGAGAGATTCTCATTTCCACTTATCCATTTCTTAATAAAATTATCAATATTTTCTTGTTCATCCTCGGAAAAAGAATTTATTTCTTTAACCTCTTCCGGTTGCTCACCTCGCATTTTTTCTTTAAATACTAATTTCTTACCTAACTTGACCTTAAAATAAAATTTTCTTCCCAACTTATCAATTACATCCTCATTGCTAATTACTGAACCGATATCCCAATGCTTTTCAATCTCCGCGCTTTCCTCGCTAACATATTCAACTTTAGCTCCCATTCCCATACGGTCAAACCCTCCGGCACTATCCTCTATAACTAGATAAGGCAATTTATTTGGCGCTTCCATTTTTACTTGTATCCTAAATCTTTCTAAATCAATGGGATCGATTTTATATTGATCGAGCAAGGTATGCTTTTGGATAATACGCTTCATTATTAGTTGCTCTTTTATGCGTAACAACTGAATTTTCTCCCGAATTTCCGTTAACTTCTTATCACATTGTTCTTTTGTAACGTCTTTATCATTTTGAATAGATAATTCCTCCTCTCGCAATTGATTGCGAGGCATAGTAACTTCATTTTCAATTACTTCGGATATTTTATAATTGTCATCTAGGGCAATATTGTAATATTTATCTCCAACTCTAACTAATAAATCAGGGAAAACTGAACCTGAAATCCGTCCCTTTCTCCTCATATGAATTACCACCGCATACAGCATAAGATCAGAAACAGAATCTCCAATTTTAATTTTTCTACCCTCTTCTCTTACTTTTTCTATTGGAACAACAATTTGTCCCTGTGGGTATTTTTCTGATACAGGAACTTGTATAACATTATAAAGCCCTCTTGGAGTTATCAATGTACCATCAAAGCTACCTATACCCATTCTTCCGATCATTGATTTTTCTCCTAAAATAGTTTTACCTATGCCTTTTCTTTGTATATCGCCTTTACCGACTTTTCTTACCCACTCTCCTGTGACATCCTCGACCCCTAATACTCTTTGCTCTGACAGGCCATACACGCTTACCCTAGCCATGCCACCAACTGATTCCAAAAATTTTAACCATTCAATATCTTTTGTTTCCCTAGATGTAATATGTGGAGTAATTCCTGTATATTCTTTCGCCAGTTGGTGAATATCCTCATATGTCATGTCTTGCAAACCTTCTTGCGTTGAATAATCCGAAGGTTCTGACGCCCAGTATAACAAAGGAAAATCAAAACGTCTCTCTTTGAATAAATCTCCATATTTCTGAAATAAATTTGCTATTTGCGAATAAGGAATATGCTCTCTGACACCGGGTACTGCATCAAAACCGCAAAAAGCGCAGCTCTTTGAACAACCAAATGTTAATTGAATTGCTCCAACATTTTTCATTATTAATTCCAGCTCTTCAGGTAAAAATTTCTTTTCCAATTCGAGCGGTAAAGAATCGCTTTCTCCCGGATACATCTTTTTCTTTTTCTCAACAACCTGATCAACTAATTTGCGATGATCTTTTTCCAGCCATTTTTCCCAATAGCTTAACTGTGCAATTAAAGCATCATCTTCAATTGCTTTTTCCAGAAATGATTGCAGCTCTCCTCTTTCTTCAAGCTCAGTGAAATAATCAACCAGCTCTTTTGGCGACATTTCCAAAACCTGCTCTCGTGTTTTTTCCTTTTTCGGTTTTTCAATTGTTATCTTTGGAATCTCCGGCATATTTTTTTCTTACTTTTTCCATTTTCTTTTTATAATCATCAAGATCATCAAGCTCTTTTTTAAGCTCAATTCTCTGTTTTACTAACTTCCGAATATTTTTTACTCTCTTTTTCTTATCCATATTTATATTTGTAATATTTGTATACGATTTGTAAATTTGTAACCTTTAAACAAACCATTTTTCAATCTCCTTAGCATCATCCGTTTTCCTCTCCATAATCAGCTTTCTTTTTTCCAAAAACTTTTTTCTGTTTTTCATCGCTTCGGAAAATGCTTTCAAAGACGACTGTTCCGCGAATAAAATATATAAGAATTTTTGCAATTCGTAAAAAAATATCGACAAACCGAGCTTGGGAGCGTTCTTTAGCAAAACATACAAATGATTTCGGTATGAATAAAAAGTGCCGAAGCGCGATTTTGATTTTCTCGCCTTCATGATCAGCCTTCTGTTCATTTTTCCGGCCGGTCCCGAGACCGAACGATCATGATAACCGACGGCGGACGGCACTCTCCAGGCCTGCCAGCCTCGCCAGCGCAGACGATAAGCCAGATCAACGTCTTCTTTATAGCTGAAAAAATCTTCATCGAAATACTGACCGTTTTCCACCGCGTCATTGAGCGCTTCCCTTCGGAAAACCGGGGCCGCGCCGGACGCGCCGAAAACTTCTTTGACGCCGTCATACTGCCCCTGATCGACTTCGCCGCTGCCCAAATCCACCACTCGATGATTTTTATATATTTTCAAACCGAGCGTGTCAATATAATTGGTTTTTTGATTGTTTTGCCAGCGCAAAAGCTTGCCGCTCGCGGCGGCGGCTCGAGGATTTTTATCCATGAGAGCGACTATATTTTCCAAAAAGTCGGGTTCTAAAATGATATCTTGATTTAACACCAAAACATAATCGCTTTTTGACCAATGAATCGCCTGATTGTGCGCCTTGGCAAAGCCTTGATTTTCTTTGTGCCGCACGATTTTTAAATGCGGAAATTTTTCACCGATCAATTCAAGCGTGTCATCAGTGGAGCCGTTGTCGATAATCAACAAACTAAAATCTTTAAAAGTTTGTTCAAAAACCGACTTCAAACAAGCTTGAATGTATTTGGCTCCGTTCCAGGTGACTAAATTTATGGAAACTTTTGACATATTTTCATGTATCATGGATCTTGAATCATGGATCAAATTTAATTTATTCTCTCTATTGTACCCCAAAGCATGGCGCCAATCTCATCTGCTAACTTTACAACTTTTTCATATAAATCCAAATCTGTAATATTGTCATGAAATTTTATATTATTTTCCATAATTAATGATACATGACCGATCCGTGTTATATGATATATGTTCCATGACTTACTTTCTGGCCTTTGGAGTAACGAAAAAGCCCAAATATTTGCCGAGCATCAATCTCGTTTGCGATTCGGCGGCGGGGATCGAACCGAAAACGATGAAAGTGATCGGCACCAGCGCCCATTGGCAAAGCATAATAATATATTTGAATCGACTGTGTGTTTTGGGCCTTTGCGGCAATAAAAGCAAACTGAATATGGCGCTGATCACGATGCCGGCCGTGGCCAACGTCATCAGCCATTCCAAAACAAAAGGCGCGTTTTGCACCAAGACGCTGTTTGATTCGGGCTGATATTTCACCCACCACAATGGCAATCGTCCCAACAAGAAAATCAAAATCGGCGCGGTCACCCAAGAATACATGCCTTCGATCATATTAAACAAATATTTTATTTTCTTGCCCAGCGGAATCAATTTTTTCTTCTGGTGAAAGTTGGACACCATGTACGGGAAATGCTCGACGCCATACGCCCAGCGGCGTTGTTGTTTGTATAAATTTTTAAAATTGTCCCAATATTTATCGGCGAGCACCGTGTCCATGGACACCGGAATGTAAATCGGCGTCACCGTGTAATCACCGTTGTATTTCATGAAACATTGCAAAAATATTCTGGAATCATCGGTCACGATGTCGTGTTGCCAAAAATCCACGTCCACCAAGGCGCGCCAGCTCATACTGTGAGATGAAAAAGTAAACAGCCGCTCCGGCCTGGATAAATCGGTCAGCAACCAAAAAACCGTGCCGAAAGCGGTCACGCGCATGGCAGCCGGGGCGTCCCAGATATTATTGCTGTATAAAACGGCCGGCTGATATGAAGTTCTGGTCGGATTGGGATGAGTTAAATATTTGTACGCCAAACAGGCGAAAAATTTGGGATGAACCACGGTATCGCTGTCAAAATAAGAAACAATGATGTCATCGTACGGAATTTTCCATTCGTAATCGATCAATTCCTTGACTTGTCTGGCCGCATAAGCCGCATTGGCGCCTTTGGCCTTCATTTCTCCGGGCACATCGTCGGGATGCAAAGTTTTTACGAATTTGAAAAACTTATGTTTGTATTCTTTTTCGATTTTCTCGGAAACTTCTTCGAAATGTTTTTGAGCCCGCTCTTCGCCTGCCAAAACGACAATCATTTTATCGAGCGGATACGTGGAATTCACCAGACTTTCAAAAGTGGTTTTCAAAACCTCGTATGATTCATTATAAGTGGGCAAAAAAATCAAATGGTATATTTTCTGCCAATCCGGCACTTCTCTGACTTTGGCCGCCCAGTCTATTTTAGAGTCTCGATGAAATCTCCGCCAAGCGAAAGTGATGTGAAAAATAAAATAGCTGACGCGAAAAACCCAATACAAGTCGAAAACGATTATGAAATATATGGCCCAAATCGGTTTAACGAAAGACATGGCTATCGCTCCGATAAAAGTCGCCCAAATCAAAAAACCTGGAATCAATTCCAAAAATCTGTAATATTTGGTTTTGGGAGGATTAATGGCCATGTTTAATATTGTTACGAATTACAATCATCTTGTAGGCCGATTAATATATGTTACAAATTACATTCATCCATGGCTTTATGCTTGAGAATCTTGTAATTCGTAACAAATAACCTGAAAGCTAAATAGAATCTTGTAATTCGTAACAGATAACCTGAAAGTTTAACAGAACATTGTAATTCGTAACTTAAATTAACTCTTCTATCAAGGTAATAATTATACCCGAAAAAAACATGAAAATCAACCCCCAACCGAGAAACTTGAATCTCGGCAAAACATACTCCGGCTTTCTTTCTTTTGACTTTTTCGCCCGCCAATAGGTCAAAATCATGATGATGCCGGTCAGTCCCACAGCCACGCTGCCCACGATCGACAATGTTTTGATAAAAAAAGTATTGCCCAAAAGATAAATTACCATTGGCACTCCCGCCACCAAAAGCCATGAATAGGTTTTTTTCAAACGATAATCAAAATGGAAAAGTTGCCAGAGTGAAATGCCGATCGCCAAAAAACTGGTAAACATGGACACAACGGAAAATAAATTGGCCCAGACCAAAATCTTCGACCCCAAAGCCGCGCCCAGTCCGATCGTGGCCACTTCGGTCGCGTTGGTTCCGTTTAAGCCCAAAACCAAAAACGCGAATACTCCATACAAAACAATGGGCAAAACGCAAGCCATGACAATCGCGTTTTTCATCAATTTTTCTTTTCTTTCCAAAATTTTCCTGACCGAATAAACGGAATAAATACCGCCATAAGCGAAAAGCAACACTCCGTATGGCACATAAAATTTGCTCAGGTCGATTGGATTGAAATTTTCGTAATTGATATGCGGCCAAATAATAAAAGCGATCACCAGCACGGCCAAAATTAAAAACGCGGTCATGACCAGTTCCACTTTTTTAATGACATTCAATCCGATCCAAATCAAAAGCGATCCGATGACGGCCGCGGCCAAGCTGTACCAAAATGCTTCACCGCCGAAAATCGCCCGGCAGGCGATGCCTATGCCGATCATGTAAGCGGCCAAAGCTCCGAAATTGGCGAACAGCATGGAAAATCCTTCCAGCCGGCCGGCCCACTTGCCCACGTATTTTCTGGCATAGCCCATGAGCTGATGTCTTTGCTTGGTGCGCAAGATTATCTCGCCCATCATTAAGTTTATCAACAGCACGGCCAGACCCAGTAAAACCAGCATGGCCAGTCCGGGCCAAAAGCCGAACCTTGAAATGGCGTATGGAACGCCCAAAATCCCCGCGCCGACAATCGTGCCGACCAAAGTGGCTATGGCTTGCCAATAGGAATAGTTTATTTTCATAATTTCCTCTTTATTCTACCATATTTTCATAAAGCATGGAACATTTATACGCAGCAAAAAAATCAAAAAGCAATAGCCTCAAGCTACTGCTTTATGATTCATGATTCATGATTCATGTTCCATGATCAATTAACTTCTTTTATTTCCACGAAATTAACATTGCCGCTGGCGCCCACGGGCTCGCCGGCCACCAAAATGATTTTATCTCCCTTTTTCACCAATTTATCGCCCTTAATATCTGAAATCGTGCGAGCAACCAATTCTTCCACGCTCTTGCAGGTCGAAATCAAAAACGGCTGAACGCCCCAGGACAAAATCATTTGTCTTCTCACGCGCTCATCGTCGCAAGACACCAAAATAGGCAATTCCGGCCGATAACGGCTGACTATTCTGGCCGTAAAGCCGGACAATGACGCCACCACGATCGCTTTGGCGTCGATGTTGTCAACCAGCATTTTCGCCACTTTGCCGATCGCTTTGTCCGTCGATTCTATTTTTTTGACCTTATCTTTTAAAACCAAATCGTCATAAGTCGAATTCTCGGTGCGCTCCACGATTTTCGCCATGGTTTCCACGGTCTTAACCGGATAATCGCCCGTGGCCGTTTCGCCGGAAAGCATGACCGCGTCCGCGTGATCAATCACCGCGTTGGCCACGTCGCTGGTCTCCGCTCGAGTGGGCCGAGGATTTCTGATCATCGAATCAAGCATTTGAGTGGCCACAATCACCGGTTTGGCCGCATCCAAGCATTTATCGATTATTTCTTTTTGCTTGATCGGCACTTCTTCGGACGGGATTTCAACGCCCAGATCTCCGCGCGCCACCATCACCGCGTCGGTCGCGTCCAGTATTTCATCGAAATTTTTGACCGCGTCTTGGCGCTCGATTTTAACGATTATTTTAATCGGGCGTTTGTTTTTTATTTTCAATTTTTTCTCAATGTCTTTGATCAAGTAGCGCAAATCATGCACGTCGCCGGCCTCGCTGACAAAAGACAACGCCACGAAATCGACATTGTTTTGGATGCCGAATTCCAGATCTTCCTTGTCTTTATCGGTCAGAGCGGCGATGCTTAAAGCCACTCCGGGCAAATTAATGCCTTTGTCCGAAAACAATTTGCCGCCGTTTATCACTTTGCAATGAATGTCTTTATCAATGATTTTATGGACTTCAAAATCCAAAAGTCCGTCCACCATCATGATGTGATCGCCCACGGAAATGTCTTTGTGAAGCAAAGGATAATCGACCGGAATCAATTTACTCGAGCCTTGTTTTACTTTTTTCGTGGTAATGACGACCGTGGCATCGGTTTTAATATCCACGCCGCGCTTTGGCATGTTGCCCACTCTGATTTTCGGCCCTTGCAAATCCTGCATGATGGCGATCGTCTTATCCAAGCTTTTCGCCACTTTTCGAACGTTTGTCATCAATTTTTTATGATAGGCGTGCGTGCCGTGAGAAAAATTAAGCCGAGCCACGTTCATGCCGGCCTCGACCATTTGTTTTAAGGTTTCGATTTTATCCGACGCCGGACCGAGTGTACAGATTATTTTTGTTCTTCGCATATTGAGTTACAAGATGTACCAGATTTTTATACGAGATAGTACAGATTACAAAATTAGTTAATTATATGGCCACCGAACAACCAAAAAGCCAATAAGCTACAAGCTAGGTCATAATATTTTCCAAATGTTCAATTTTTGGAGGAAAGCACAGCTCCACGAAAACCAAATCTATCTGCGGATCGAATTTTTCAAATTCGGGATATTCGTCCAAAAATTTTTCAAAAACTCTCAACATCTTTTCTATTTTTTTGTCGCTGATATTTTCTTCGGGCGAAAATTCAGCGTCCGGCATTTTGCTTTTGACTTCGCACAAAACGATGCTGTTGTTTTCAACCGCGATCAAATCGATTTCTCCGCCCAATTTTTTGAAATTTCTGACAATTATTCGGCAACCTTTATTTTCCAAGAAACGCGCGGCAATATCCTCGCCGACTCTGCCTTTGGCCACCTGATTGGTCATAATTTATCTTTTCATCAAAATATTGGCAAAATGGTCATCGCCCAGAGGCATTTCTCTTATTACCTCGAATTTCGCGCGGGTCAACCATCTTTTCAAATAATCAGCCGCGACTCGCAGTTCCTGCGGCGGGCCGTAAGAACTGGCGTTTCTCTTCCAATCGACCAGCAAAAGCTTGCCGCCGGGTTTGATCAAAGACGCCAACATCGAAATCAATTTGTTCCTGTATTTGATTTGATACAACACATTGACCAAAAGCGCGATATCAACAGCCGACAAATTGCAATTCGACAAATTTTCCAAATCCAGCCGGCAAGCGTTGATTTGAGACAATTTAAGTTCCGCGCTTTTTCTGGAAATATTATCAATCGCCCGCGGATCAATATCCACGCAATGCACTTGACCGGACTTGCCCACCCTTTGAGCCAAAGGAAAAGTCCAATAGCCCTGATGACCGCAACCCAAATCCAAAACCGAATGCCCGGGGCTGACTTGAAGTTCTTCGAGCAATTCAGCCGGATTGTACGGATGATGATTGGTGAGAAAACTGTAAGGCATAACTATAAAAATTAAAACAAACGACCCAAAGTGGCGCCGAGCAACTTGTTTTGTAAATTAACGATAACCGTAAAGCCGATTAAAATCGCGATAATGCCGATTAATTTCAGCAAAAATCTGGTGCCACCCGCGCCGAAAAATTTCTCGCCGAGCGACATGCTGCCGACAGCGCGATATACCGCGTCCGTCTTCCAAGTAATCATAAAACCCGCGCCGGCGATTAAAAATCCGATAATGATTCTGCTTATCATGCGATGTGGTTATTTTTCACAATGCGTTTATTATATCAAAATTTCGCTTTACGGGCAAAGATTTATGAACAGCGCAAACAAAAAAATCCCCGCTAAAACGGGAATTACATTTATGGCCGTGCAAATGGTGGAACACCATGAGCGAAGTCGAGGGGGAGTCGAATGGTGCCGGGGACAGGATTTGAACCTGCACGAGCTTTCGCCCACTACCACCTCAAGGTAGCGTGTATACCAAATTTCACCACCCCGGCCTACGCTCTCACTATGTTCGAGCTCCGGCCGGTCTTCGACTCCGCCCTCGGCCGTGAGCTCGGGCCGAACGGAGGTCTGACGATCTAGTCGCTCAGACTCGAGGAGCAGCCGGCTGGCTCGACTTTCAAATTTGAACTATATATCAAAAAAAGACGAACGTCAATCCGCTATTTCAATCGAAAAAAATTATTCGATCGTAATGGCCGAAACAGGACAGCCGGCGGCGGCTTCTTTGATTTTGGCTTCATGCGCCGTAAAATCAACTCCGCCGATGATCTCGGATTTGCCTTCAGCGTTCAGCTGAAACACTTCCGGAGCCACGCCGACGCAAAAGCCGCAACCGATGCATTTTGTTTGATCAACTTTTGGAATCATATTATTACAAATGAGTAAAAAGGGTTGTCATCTCGACCGAAGTCGTCCGAAGCGTTAGCGAAGGATGACGAAGCGGAGAGATCTTTTCCTGTAATATTTATGGAAAAGATTTCTCCATTCCGTTCCCCCTCGACTCCCTGCCAGCCGACAGGCGCTCGGGGTCACTCCAGTCGAAATGACAAATTCCCTTCTTTGTTTCATTTTTCAGGACTCACGATTAAAACTTCCGATACCTGCCCACGATCAGCTTCAATTTTTTCTCGGCCACCTTCACTTTAATTGGCGTCTTCAAAACATACGAATTATCCAACTTTACGGGCAAATACTCGAAGCTTTTAATTTCCAATTCCTTTGAAGGCAAAATTGTTTTGCTGTATTTGAAATTATTCTTTTTGGATTTTAAAAAACCCGTAACGCGGTTGCCTTTTTCAATGGTGACGATGTCAACAAGTCCGTCTTGAGGATTTATTTTTTCTAAAATTCTATTATTGGCAATGTCTTCTTTCTTGTAACAAAAATTGAATATTTGCACTTTTTGACACGATGCTTGAGGAATAATACTGTACGTGTCTTTTTTAATGCCGATTCTCGACAAATTTTTTTCTATTTTAATATCCGAAAAGAAATAAACGTCATTGGCCAAACCGAGATCGATAACTTCCACTTTTCTCGCCGCCAAAATATCGCAGGCCAATTCCTGCGGCGGAATGCCCAAAGATTCGGCGATAAAATTATCTTCGCCGATCGGAATGATGCCCAAAGTCAAATTATGCTTGGCGACAATGTTTATCACTTTCAAAAAAGTTTTATCATTGCCGACCACCACCACGGTCTTAATGCCGTTTTTGACTTCATCTTCTATTAATTCATTAGCGCTTTTAAGCAATGACAGATGCCCGGGTTTTCCCTGAATTTCCAAATCCAGCAATCGAGTCCTGATTCGATCAATGATTTTCTCGTACTTAGCATCGCTTAAAAAAGAGTCGTACAAATAATAATACATATTCCGCTCTTTTTTAATTGAAGACTAAAAATCCACTTCTTCGTCCTTTACCGATTTATCCTCTTTTTTTTCTTTGTCATTATTAGTCGCCGGCATGGAAACGGCCACGCCTTCCCCCATTTCCACTTTTCCGTTAATGGTGGCGCCTTCTTCGACTTTTAACACTTTTGTCTTTATGTCTCCGTTCACTCTGGCGGTGTTCTTCAATTCGGTCCTGCCGTTAATCGTCAAATTACCATTGATTTCCCCGGCCACCACGGTTTCGCCCGCGACGATCTCAGCATCTACTCGCGCGTTTTGACCTACGGTCAAATGCTTTTCAGTCTTTACGGAACCCACTACCTGGCCTTCGACAATGATATTGCCCTGACTGGATAAATCACCTTCGATTTTAATCGAAGCGCCGATGACCGTGTCGCCCTCCTGAGGTTGATACTTGTTGTCGTCATCATGGTCTTTAAACATATAATTTCAATTATTAGATCCCTCCTGATAATAAAATAAGCATCTTTATCTTAATATACCGAAGCAAAGTCGTCAATCCTCAATATTTACGTCACTTATTTCAGGCAAAGTAGGTTGATACTCATCCAAGCCTCCCAGCTGAGCCAAAGCTGACTGAACCGCCTCATTGCCGGGATCATACTCCAATATTTTTTTCAAATTATTTTTTGCTTTGGCGATTTGACCTTGATCGTAATAGATTTTGGCCAATGTGAAATAGCCGTCGGAAAACGTCGGCGCCAAAGAAACCGCTTGTTCGATTTTTTCAACGGCTTTTTCCGAAAAATTCGAATTCGCGTACATGACGCCCAAATAATATTTAACTCCCGCGTCGCTCGGCGCTTGTTTTTCAACATTTTCCATAAGCGTGATCGCCGACTCGACATTACCCAAATGAAATTCCGTCATAGACAGCGTAAAATATGTGGGCAAGTAGTTTTTCTTCAATTCTATGGCTCTCAAGCACTCATTTTTCGCCTGCCCCAACAAATCAGCCGCCTGCGTTTCCAAATTGGCTATGTTTTCGTCGTCTTTCTCAAGGTTATCTTTGGCGATATTTATGTCCGAAGCCAATCTCACTCGAGCGTCGGCCGCGCGATTCAAAATTAACACGTTATTGGAATTTGTCCGCAAGGCTTTGTCCAAGCTGGAAATCAGCCATTGCGATGAATTTGATGTCCAGCCGTCGAGCGACGAAAAAAGATCCGCTAAAGTCGTGTGGTTAAAAAAATTGTTCGGATTATTTTCAACGGCCGCCAAAGCCGAGACATTGGCCGATCTGATCAATTTCTCCACGGCCGCCTGATATTCAGCTTCCTTGCCCTCTTTGGGCTGATATTGCTTCAAATTATTTAAACTGCGAACGTAAAACATGGCCAGCTGACGCTGGTAATTATCGTTTTTCTTGTCCCATTTGACCGCGTATGTCAGCCATTTTTCCACAAAGGATTGCATCTGAACGTTGGAAGAGTTTTTTATGGCCAAAAAATACGCGCTGGCAGACAGAAGTCTTTTCGTAGAATAATACAGCCCGCCCACGGAAGCGACCATTAAAATCGGAGCCAAAACCCAAATTGCCATTTTCAGCCGGCTCGGCCTGATTCTATTTCTCTTTGTTTTTTCATCAAGCAATGAAATGACGATTCCGGCCAAAACCAACCAGCCGAAAAGCTCAACCATTAAATCGTTCATGTAAAAGAATCCGCCGATCGCGAACGCCAGCCAAGCGGCGGACAGCCCTATAAAATATTCGCTCTGTCCCGGCCGGAGCATTCGGCCGCATATTTTCACCGCGAAATAAATAATGAACAGCAAATACGCCATGGCCAAAACAAGACCGCCCACAGCCAAATAATCCGAGAATTTAGTGGCTGAAAAATAAAAAGTTTCATTCCAAAAAGCTGTTTGATTGACGCTGTCCGGCCTAAATAAATTATAGGCGATGGAATAATTATTTACTCCAATGCCGGTCAATGGCGCGGAAAAAAACGCTTCTTTGGCCACATGAAAGGAAGTTTTAACTGACGGCAATGGCTCGGCCGCGAATGAAGAAACGGAATTGAGGCGGCCGAAGATCAAACCGCCGATTGAAATAAGCGCGAGCAACGCCGGTAAAACCAAAAATTTGTAATTTAATTTCTTTTTTTTAAGGCTATAAAAAGCTATAAAAACAAAAACCGCTCCCAATAAAATCCCCCAGTCCTTCCGACCTCCGACCATCGCCAAAGCGATTAAATTGATTAAAGATATTACGGCCGCTGACATGGCGAGACACAAATCCTTTTTATTTTTCAGGAAATCCGCGAATAACCCCAAACAAACCATTAAACTCATTATGGCTATAAGCCCGGTCGCCGCGTTATGCCCCAGTAAATTCACGGGCAGCCAAGCCGCTTTTATCAGTCCGGCGCCGGACAAAACCAACAGCGATTCCGCGACGGCCGCGAGCGACGACAACATCAACATCAATTTTTGATGCTGCCCTTTTCTAAAATAATTTATCAATACGAAAAAAATAATTAAAAATGCGGCGAGTGTCATGACGCTACCCGTCCAAGTCTCAACGCCCCAAAAACTGCCATAGCGATATTTGGAAAACAAAGCTGAAACCAGCGTGGCCAAAAATAAAAGAGCTGGAGCAATATAAATTACCTTGTCGCTCCTAAAATCATGTTTTCCTTTAAGCAAAAGCCAACCACACCAAAAAAACAACAATAGAAGCGCCAACCCTATGATATAAAACTGTTTGCTTTGTGAAACGAAAGAATGATTCGGCAAAAAAAACAAAACAGCAAACGGTATTAAAAAAATGAAAAGCCGCGTAAAATTCTCAAAAAGATCCAACAAAACTTCTTTTATTTTCATAGATGACACAGAAAGCAGTTTTGGAAAAAACTGCTTTTATCAATATAAATAAAGATTCAATCATTCTCCCGTATCGCTTGATTCGCCTCCATCACCTGCCGGAGCGGGCGCCTCGCTCGCAGCCGGAGCGATCGTTTCGCTTGCCGCCGCTTCGGAAGAATCGCTCACACCGCCGGAACCGAGATCGGCATCTCCGGCCTCGCCGCCATCGAATACTCCAACCGCGCTATCGCCTTCCGGCGCCGTTTGCTCGCTTGCTGACGCTTCATCAATGACAGCTCCCGCGTCATCAGGGGCGTCGACTCCTTCCTCATTCGGCAATGACGGATCAGGGGCTTCGCCGACTTCATCAAGGACGCTATCCGGTTCCGTTCCATTTTCAATATCCGCTGATTGCTCCGCTGCGGGTTCCGTTTCCGGCAATGATTCCGGCGCTCCCGGCGCGATAATAATATTGTCAATTGGATCAGTCGTCGGAGACGCGAATCCGCTTCTCGGCGCCACAATCATCCAGTCAAATGAAACATCGGAAGTCCCGCCGCCCAATTCCCTGACGACAAAACCGACATTTTTCTTTTCCACCACGAAAAGTCCTTGGCAAGGTCCGGTCGGCGTGATTAAAACATTATAATCATCGCTTATTAATTTATCTATATTATTATCAAAAAGCACTTGTTTTACCCCTCCTTGCAATTTATCCCGGCCTGACATGGTGATTTCTTTTTTCACGCTCATCAGCGCGTACAGATCCATTTGTCCTCCGTCGAATTTTTCATGAACCGTGAATACGCCGTTTTCATCAATCAGCCAATTATTGTTATAGCCGTATAATTTTCCTTGAATATGCAAATCATTGGTCAAAGAAATATTGGTATCGATTTTGGAAAAATTCCCGCCTTCGACGTTCTCCAAACCGAATGTGACGGAAGTTGATACCGCGCCTTCGGCGTTATGATACCAACCTATATTTTGGAACACCATAATTTGCCCGCACTCACCGGAGGATTCTCCGGCAAACGCCTCCAGCGCTTGGCCAACCACCATACCCGGATCAGTGGCTTTCATGCCATAGCCCGCCTTAGACGAAGTGGTGATAAAATCGCCGATCTCAATCGAACCGTTCTCGCCGCAAACATTGGTCGGAATTCTACCGGCCAAAACCAGCGGGTATCCGTATTTTTCGCTAATGCCGCCGCTGATGGTCATACTCGGTTTAGTGGCCACAATACCGATAATTCTTTTATCATATGGCAAATCGGTCAAAATGGCTTTTTCAGGATGAGCCGAATCGGCAATCAAGATCGCTCCGGACAAATCCGTTTTCCTAAAACCATCCTCATTGATGAAATTAACCTTTTTATCCTGACCATTTTCGGTAACAATAATGTATTCGGCGATATCAGTATGTCCGCCGTCAAAGAAAGCCAGTCCGTCAACCTCCAAATCATCCTCGATAAACAAATCGCTGGCCGAATCGATGGAAGCGTGATTGGCCGAGCCCGTGCCAATGGTATTATAATCCGGAGAAGCCGTGTCGCCGACGCTTAGCTTGCTCATAAAGACACCTTCGTCGCTATAAAAAAATCCGGCCCAACCGGTGGACGCAATTCCGGACACCGCTCTGCCGGCTGAGGCATGAAATTCTCCGCCCGCGGAATTGATATCGGAAGAGTCATTCGACGCGTAAATTCCATAAGTCACGCCACTGACTCCGGTGGTAATGGCGCTCAGCGCTCCGTAACCGTTGTTAGTGTCGGAATGATTTAACGTCACTTCGAACGCCGGAGAAGTGGTGTAAGCAGGCACATTAACTCTGCCTCCCAGCTCAATCGTATCGTTGGCTGCGTTTTTTATATATTCACCATCGGATAAACGGATATCATAACTGGTGAAACTAGCGCTATCCATATCCAAACCGAATTGGGCGGCATTGTTCAAAACGATAAAACTGTCTAGATTGCCGGACACGCTATTGATCCTAATTCCCTCCGAGTCCCCGGTGGGATTAGATGAATTATTAATATCCAATTTTATTCCATAGGAATTCTGAGCGACTGCTTGGTTTTTCAACGTAATATCAAGGCCGGTCATTGTTCCCGTCGTGGCCGCCGTGGTGTCATGGGTCATATCCAAATAATAACCAGTAAAATCAGTGAAATCGGCGGAATTGGAAAAAGTCGTGTAATCGCCATAACCGTCAGAGGCAGTAGCGCCCACACTCAAGGTTCTTTGCGAACCGTACAATAGGCCCGTGCCGGTCCGAGAAAGAATTTGATGAGTACCCCAAAGATCTCCGGTTCCGCTATGAGTCAACGCTTCATATAGACCTTTCATATCACCCGCGCCGTTATGAGACGTATTGCCGTAAAAAAGATTGCTAACTCCCGCGTTTGTTTTCGTGCCCGTGGCGGAGAATGAATAAACGTCCGACGTGGCCGCGGCATCAGTCGAAATATTGGCCTCAAACAATCTGGTCAGCGAATAGTCGCCGGCTCCGGTGGTCAAAGCGGTTTTAACTCCGTAAAGAGCCGAGCCTCCGGATGTTCCCGAACTGTCCATATTGACCAACAAAGCGTTGGAATTATTGGTATTGCTTTTGTAATCAACTTGCAAAGCGCCGGCCGCCGAGCCGGTATGGAGAGTCGTGGCCGCGTCGATTGACACTTTATTAGCCGCTCCCAAGACAAACGTGGCGTCTCCGGTCGCGCTCAAGCCGCTATTGATGTGCGCCGTGTTCACGTAAATATCAGACCAGGCAGATGTTGCGGAACCAATGGTACCCGTGCCGGTAATCGTACCGTTTACCGACAATTGATCGTTAACATAAACATATGAATCTCCTGTAGCCACCAAAGTTAAATTGCTGTTAGTATCGAAAATCTGACTGTCCGTTAAATACAATCCGCCCAAATACATGCCCGCGGCATAAAGATTTCTGGAAAAAATTCCATCTTGCCATTTTTGGTTATATAATGCGCCTCCGAGATCATAGGTGTCGCCGGTCGCCGGCAACAAACTGGCGCTAAACGAAAGTTTGTTGGAACCCAAATCAATCAACTGCGTTCCTTCGCTCAATATAATGTCCGCGGTGGCGATCGTCGCGCCGCTCAGATCCATGCCAATGCCGAGCGAAGTAAGTATTTTTATGCCGTAATCCGCGGTACCCGCGCCATTTAAATAAATAATTTGCCCCAGACTTGCCTGGTTTTCCACGTTAAGACCGTTTGAGCTAGGTTGCGTACCGGCCGCGTTTACCACTATTTGCGCGCCATCAAAAGAATTTACCGAACCGCCTGCATTATTGGTGGCGCTCACGTATAAACCTTTAAAATTGCCATCCGCGGACGCGGAGTTATTGGTAACCGCTATATAATTGCCGTATATATTACCGACCATTCCCGCATTGGCTGTCACCGATGAATTTTCGCCGTAAAGATTGCCGATTAACGCTCCCGAAATCATATTCCTATCACCGTAAGCGCTGCCTATGCCATTATGTGCAACCGAATTTGAAACCGCGTAAACATTGCCGGTGGCCGTGCTCTGGATGCCGTTTGTAAGACCGGTGGCGTCGCCAGCCACGCTCTTGGTAATGCCGGACGAAAAAGATGTCGCCCCGCCCGTTGAAGAACTTCCGATTTGAGAATAATAACCGGTTGACGTTGACGTTCCTTGAACAGTGGAACCGTACATGGTATCGGCATAAAACATATAGCCGAACAGATTGGCTTTAAAATCTCCGGCCGCCAGAGCTTCATCGCTGGCCACATTGGAAAAGTACCCCACTCGATACGCGTTAGCGTTGTCGCCGGAATTAGGCACCAAGTGAGACGAATAATTAAAAGGGAATTGAAAAGCGCCCATGCCCGCCGATGACTTTAGCTTAACATCGACTCCGGTGACGAAATTCGTGTCGCTGGTCACATCAATATTTAAAACTCCATCCGTGCCCGTGTGAGTCGTGCTGGACGCGTCCAGCCATAATGACTCTGTGGCCGCCTGAACTTGTTTGATCGAGCCTCCCTGAAAAACCCAACTGTCCTGACTCGCATAACTTATATTTCCGCTGGTGGTTCCGTCATCGGCATACATGGTCAATTGCGCGTCGCCGGATGCCGAAGTGGTTCCTAAATTGAATCTCGAAGTACCGTCCTGAGCAATACCAATCAGCGTATGGCCATTGACATCGTTTGAAGCGTTAACATACAAAGAACCTTGATTCAAGGCCGCGCCGGTCGTGCCAGTGCCGATTGTCCAAAGACCGGTGATACTTTCATTCTCATCCAAATCCGCAAACTCGGTTTCTTGTTTACCGCCCAACCTATCTGAGTTGAGCGCGTACAACGCGCCCGTGACTCTTTTTCTCGGCGTCATTTCCGAGTCTCCCGTCACCTGAACTCCCAGGTAATAATCAGCGCCGTTGTAATTGGAAAAATTGGTGTCGGAAAAAACGTCGTCCGCTCCCAGATTGACCGAGAATAAACCGCTCACTGTAGTGACGGAAACGCTCGACTCCCACAAACAGGAGTTAACCCCAGGATTGCAGACAGCCAGCGGGTCATCGGAAACGTGATTATAAACTCTAAATCTGATCGTGTAAGCGCCGTCAGCGACCGCGTCTCCGGCCGCGTCAGTCAATTTACCTTGATAATTTATGTACTTTGTAACCGCGGCATCAGTTCCGGAAATATTGAAGACAAAAACAAACATCGCGCCAATAATTATAAAAGCGCTGAAAATCCAATTTTTAAAATTAATTTTATTTACCCTCACAAAAACTTAACTTATTCCACTATATTTTAACACAAAACACCTCCATGCCTTAATAAGTTATCAACATTATTATAATATCGCGAAACAATCAACGACAGGGAATCCCCTTTTCTTTTTCTACTGCTCCGACCAAGGAATGTTCACGTCTTTTGATTGCTCGTGATATTTAAAATCAACGCCATTCACCTTTTCTTTTATTTCTTGAGCCGTTTCATCGCCATGCCAACGATGCGGCGCGTTTTGAATAATCTGTCTTATAGGCTGAGGAGTTGCCTTGACCGGCTCGGCCGGCGGCAATGTCGGCGGAGCCTCATTTTTGCTTTGTCTGGCCAAAAATAGATTCCTGGATAATGCCGCGCCTTCGGCTTTCCCTTGTTCTATCAGCTCTGTTTTAACATTTTCAAACCCTTCTTTTTCAGCGGTGATATAATAGGTATTTTGACCGGCCAGGAAGCTGTACTTACCTTGCTGATCGGTCACTTGAGTATCCAGCAATTTATTGTATTTGTTATCGTAAAGCCGAACCACCGTTTTATTGATCGGTTTTCTGTTGCCCGAGTCGGACACAATGCCCCAGCCTTTGGGTCGGCGGCCGGCGGCCAGCCGCTTAAACAGAGCGAAAAGCAAAACATGCAACAAAACCAAGCCCAAAAGCCACGCGCTCGGCTTTATTAAAAACATTACAAACGCGGCGATCGGCCCGGTCAGCGCCAAGACTTTTTGAAATTTTCTCAAAGTATAAATCAATAAAACTTTCTTGGACGGTTCCGGCTTCTGATCGGCGTCCAGCGGGATATTCGGCACCACGACGGCATTTTCATCGACCGCGATCATTTCTCCATGATAAACATCAAGATAAAGAAGATCTTCCTTTTGATCTTTCAAAATAACGGAAGGGAACGCATAATCTTTTTTAAAAACTTTAATGAAATATTTTCCGGGCTTAACGGAGAAAGCGAATCTCCCGCTCGAATCGGACACTTTCGTTTTGGCCAATTTATTCGTTTCCGCTTCAAACAACCTCAAAATCGCCAAATCAATAGGCTGCTTGGTGATTGAATCGTAAACAACACCGAATTGTTTTCTTTTCTTCTTGAAAAAAGCCAAAATCGGTTCGGAAAACAACAACAACAAATATGGCAAAAGCCCGGCGAATGAAGCCACTGAAATCACGCTGAGCGCAGAAATCGCGGCAATGGCCGGAAAGCCGTATTTTTTCGTGGCTTCTTCGACTTTCGGATTATTAAAAAAGTTATCAGTAAGATATTTGACCGGCGCAGAATCCCCAACCATGGATAGCGCGTCATTTAATTTCGATCCGACAGCGCTTTCTTTTATGTCCTCAATGATATTGGAAATCACGGAAATCGGCTCCGCTTCCTCATTCTTTTCATCATTATCTTTCTCGCTTGCGCAACCCGTATCCGCCGGATAATCGGTCAATCCATCGTTGTCATTATCAACTCCGTCTTGGCATTGCGCCAAAATAATCTGATCCGATTCGTCATTATCATCCGCGGAAACGCAACCCGGATCAAGCGGATAATCAGTCAACCCATCGTTGTCATTATCCAGTCCGTCGCTGCAGCGGGCAATGATCAATTCCCCGTCGACTTCGTTGTTGTCATCCGGAGTCTCACAGCCCAAATCGGCCGGATAATCCACACGGCCGTCATTGTCATTATCGAGTCCGTCTTGGCATTGCGGAGTGATCAAAATTTCATCGCGCTCGTCATTGTCTTCCGGACTGACACAGCCGGGATCGGCCGGATAATCCGTAAATCCATCATTGTCATTGTCTTCACCATCAGCGCATTGACCGACAATGGCTTCATCGAATTCATTATTATCATCCAAACTGACGCAACCCGGATCAGCGGGATAATCTATAAAACCGTCACCGTCATTATCCTCTCCGTCATTGCATTGAGCGATCAAGAATGTGGTGGAAAAAACAAAAACATCCGTGAAAGAAGTTTCCACTCCGTCGCCGTTTCTGGCTTTGACTCGATATGAATAGCCGGTATTTTCACTCAAACCGCCGTTTGACCAAGTCGTCGATGGAATCCAGCCGGAATTTTTTCCGGTGGTGACATTTTCAAACCACAGAGAAGTCAGTCCGGCGCCCAAATTAGGCAAAGAGCCATCAGCCCTGACAACGATAAAGTCAGAGCCATTGTTCACTAAAAACAACGCCTTCGGTTTATTGATTAAGGTGTAAATCGAACTGGAGCCGGACCAATCCGTTTCAGCCTGAATATTTTTGGCTTTCACTCTGAAAATGTACTGTTTATTTTCGGACAAGCCGACAATATTTTTTCCGAACGCGCTGCCCCAGCTGTCATAAGTCCGCCACACTTGATTGTCGCCGAGCGAGCCGTTTGCCTGCAAATATTTGCCTGTGGAAGTTTCATTAAGCAAATATAAAACATCTGTTGCGTTGCCGTTTGGCAAAATCACTATATTTAACGCCGAGGAGGACAGCGCCGTTAAGATCGGCGGTCCGGGCACAAACAAACCGAAAATCGAAGCGGTGGTAAAAGTGTGATCTCCCGACAAGGCCGAATTACCCGCTTCATCAATGGCGAAAATATTGAAATGATATAAAGTCTCAGGGGTCAAACCGGTCAAATTCAAACCGTGCGACGTCAAATAATTATCGTCGCCGACCGAAAAACCGTAAGCTGTCGAATCGCCGTAATAAACAACCGAAGCGGCCTCCTCATTGGTCGTCCAAGTGATAGTGGCGGAATCGGAAGTAATGTTTATCACCTGAATATTGGAAATCACCGGAGGAATGGTATCTTCCGGAGGTGGCGGTGGAGGCGGCGGCGGTGGTGGTGGTGGAGGTGAGCCGGACGACAAAACCTCGACCTGAACAGAGGAATCATCTGTGGCGGCCAAACTTAAATTAACCTGACCCATGACAGTCAAGGTCAACACCGCCAAAACAAACCCTATTTTCAAAAATTTACTCATGCTTCCTCCCCTTTTTCATCATTAAAATAACTCCTAAAACAATAACCGCGCCAGCTAAAATCAATATCACTCCAAGAGGAGAGCTGACCCAAAAGATTCTTTCCTCCCGCCTCAAAGTCCAATCATCATCCACCAAATTAAGCTGGGCCTTATATCGGCCGAACAAATTTTTTTCACTCGATAAATTCAAGATTCTTTCCTTGTCGGGCAAAACCTGAGAAAAGGACACGGGCACGATTTCTTTTTCCCGTCCTCGCCAATCCAATATTTTTATTTCGCCAAATGGCGCGACATACGTATTGCCTTCATTTTTAACAGAAAGCTTGAAACCGGCCGCGCCCCAAGATATTTTATTCACTTCAAAACTTTGCAAAAAAATTTGCTTATTTAAACTACCCAGCGCCTCTATGAACACCAAAGCGCCTATTTGACCTGAAATTTTAGGGCCTGAAGTCTCCGGACTTTCGGTAGCGAACATAATGGCCAAAAATTTTCCGCCCAAAGCCCCGGTTGGCACGCTGACATTATAGGTGATCTGTCGATCTTCGCGCGGCTCAAGATCAAAGATGCTGACCGGCAATTTAATGTAATCGCTGAAATCTCCCTCGGCCAGCGACAATGTCCCCCATTCGTCAATTGTCTCAAAAGCGACGACTCGGGGTTTTATTTTCAATTTATAATCGGATAAATTGCTCAAAGTCACGTTGCCGGAAGAGGTGTTTCCCGGCTCGAGCGAAAAAAAAGCTTTCAGCGGAGCAATGCCCAAAGATATGTCATCCGCGGCCGAGGCCGGATAAGAAAACGAAAAAAAGCTTAAAACCAAGACGCTAAGCAAAATAACAATTGTAAATTTTCTTAATATCATAATTGCGGCAAAGCTGTGAAAGTAATGGTGTTTGTATATACACCGGGGTTTTGCGTGCCGACCTGAACCTTAAAACCAACCACGGTATCATCGGCCGTGGCTAAAAATCCTGTTTTCGAATGAATGGCCGTGGCGCTGGCCGGCAGACCCGCGAAATTGACTCCGGCTCCCCATTTGGCTTCAAGAGCAGTTCCCGAATTCAAGGAAAAACCGAAACCATTGCCGGTCCAAACTATGGGCGACGCGATCGTGCCGGAAAACGCCGGTATGGTATATGATCCGAAAGCTAAATCCGCGTCTTGTTGGACATATAAATTATAGCCGTTGGAAGAATTGGTGGTCACCGTGGTGGTAATGGCTCCGGTGGAACTTTCATTGGGTCTGATCTGTCCCAGATCCAAACTGGCGGAGCTTAGTGTCAAAGTCAAAGTGGTGGGCGCCGCGTCAGCCTGCCTGTAGCCGGCCATGGACATGGCATAACTCGCCGATGAAGAATACCCGGTGGCGGCTTGACCCACGGAATCGAACATGCCGTAATTTTCCGAAGTCGCGAAATCGCCTCCTCCTATATTGATGGAATCAAAAGGGATTTCATAAGTGACGCCGGCCATGCCGGTCGCGAAAACCGCTGTCGGCAAAAGCAACAAAGCCAACAAATACACAAGATTTCCAAGTTTCATAAAACTCAGTTTTATTTCTCTTTAATTATACAAAAAAAACAGCCAAGTGGCTATTTTTTTATTAACAAACATTCAAATTACATTTTCTCCAGACTGTCGACGTTTAACAGTTTCAACCCCTCTCTCAAACGCTCCCCCACGGCTTGCGCCAAATTAAATCTGGCCGCTTTCAGATTCTCATCTTCCGCGCGAATGATGGAATGCTTTTGATAAAAGTCATTGAACTTTTGCGCCAAGTCAAAAAGATAATTGGCCAATGGCGACGGATCATTTTCCCTGAGCGCTCGCTCAATAATATTTTCTTGTTCAGCCAGCAATTTTATCAATTCTTTTTCTTCCGGCTCTTTGAGCAAACCGTAATCCGCGCCGCCGACTTTTTTAATTTTTTCTTTGATCGAATTTATCCTGGCCGCGACATACAAAAGATACGGACCGGTTTTGCCTTCAAAAGACAAGGCTTCGTCCATGTCAAAAGTGATCACTTTGTTATTGCCGAATTTGAGCATGCCTATTTTAATGGCCGCCAACGAAATCTTTTTCGCGACCTCTTTGATTTTATTTTCATCCCAGTCTTCGTGTCGTTTTTTTGTCTCGGCAACGCTTTTTTTCAACATTTTATTGTAAAATTCTTCGAAAGAAACGACGTTGCCTTTTCTCGAAGCCATGGCGCCTTCTTTCAAATTCACGAAATCATATTCGACATGCGTTTTTTTCTCCGTCAAACCCAGCAGATCCAAAATTTTGAAAATTTGTTTCAAATATAATTTTTGACGCACGTCAACCACAATGATCGATTCGTCAAGCTTATACTTTTTGAATTTTTTGAAAGCCAAGGGAATATCCTTGATCCCGTACAGCGCGCTGCCGTCGGATTTGACCAACACCAAAACCTCAAGGCCGAATTCGCGCAAATCGGCAATGACCGCGCCATTGTCCTCTCTGATGCATTTGTTTTTCAAAAGCTGCGGCAGCATTTTTTTGCCGTCCTTTTCTTCTTCGCTTTCAAAATAAATCACATCGAATTTCACTCCGAGCAATTCGTAAATTCGCTTGAATTCATCAATCGACCATTGCCTGGTCTTTTTCCAAAGTTTTGTAATTTCCTTGTCGCCGGATTCAAGTTTTCGGGAAATTTCGGAAACTTCTTTTTTCGCCTCCGGATCAAGATCGTATTTTTGAACGGCCTCGGTGTAAACTTTGCCCAAAAACTCGGCTTTGTTTCCGGTCGGCTCGTCATTATCATGAAATTTTCGCAAAGCCCACAAACACTTGGACACGTGCGTGCCGGTGTCGCCGATATAATTCGCGGCCAAGACCTTGTCCCCGGAGAACTTTCGCAAATTCACCAAAGCCGCGCCAATGCACACGTTTCTAAGATGTCCGACGTGAAATTCCTTGTGCGTATTCGGCTGAGAATATTCAATCATCACTTTTTCTTTTTTCTTTGCCCCGATTTCAGATTTCAAATTTCCAATTTCAATTATTTCCTTGGCCCAAAACTGCGGACTCAAATAAAAATTCAAATACGAACCGGCCGCGCTGACTTTTGTCCAAACCTGATTTTCTCCCAACTTCCCGGCCATTTGCATGGCGAATTCAGCCGGATTGCCCTCAGCCAATTCAAAAACCGGCAAACTCAAATCGCCCATTTCTACTTTCGGCGGAAATGAAAAATTCTCAGGTTTTACTTTTTCAAAAACCTTGTCCGACTCAATCAACCTTTGAACTAATTTTTCAATTAAACTTCTATACATATAATGATCCGAATGCCTAAGAAAATTGTAATTTGTAACAAATAACCTAAAAGCTAACTGGACGATTGTAATTCGTAATGATTACTTTATCTTAACAAAGAAACGCTTTCCTTTCTGAATCAAATCCCCGGCCTTCAAGGTGTAATCATAATTTTCAACGATTTGATCATTCACTTTAACGCCCTTTTGATCAATGGCGCGTTTGGCTTCCGAGCGCGAAGGCACCAAGCTTGTTTCAACCAAAGCGTCGATAATGTTGTAAGAGCTGACGGCCTTTTCTTCAATATCGGTCGGCTTTTCTTTATTGGAAAAAACTTTCACAAAATTTTCTTCAGCCGCGTCAGCTTCCTCGGTGCCGATGAATGTCCTAACCACTTCTTTGGCCAATCGCAATTTGAAATTTCTGGGATTTTCTCCGGATTTCAATCTCAATTCCATTTCTTTAGCTTCTTCAACCGGAGCTCTGGTAATCAGCGCAAATCCGTCAACGATCATTTCGTCCGACCACGACATGACTTTGCCGAACATTTCTTCCGGCGAATCGCTCAGCGTCACCATGTTCCCTTCGGTTTTGCCCATTTTTTTGCCCGTCGGATCAGCCAAAAGTTTCATGGTGATGACAAATTTTTCTTTATCTTTCAGCTGCTTCATCAAAGTGCGCCCGGCCAACATATTGAATGTTTGATCATTGCCTCCGACTTCGCCGTCAACATTCATGACCACCGAATCATAGCCTTGCATCAGCGGATATAAAAATTCATGCAAATGAATCGGCTTGCCTTCTTTCATTCTTTTTTCGAACATATCTCGCTCGAGCAATCGCTGAACCGTAAAATACGCAGCCAATTCCAAGACGTCGCCAAACAACATTTTGGCCAACCATTTGGAATTGTATTTGACTTCGACTTTGTTCTTGCCGGTAAAATCCAAAATTTTCGAGGCTTGTTTTTTGTAATTTTTGCAATTTTCCAAAACCTGCTGGCGGGTCAATCGAACTCGCGCCGCGGTTTTATCCGTCGGATCGCCGATCATGCCCGTGAAGTCGCCGATCAGCATGACGACTTGATGTCCGAGTCGCTGGAATTGGCGCAATTTTAAAAGTGGAATCGCATGCCCCAGATGCAAATTCGGACCTGTCGGATCAATGCCGAGATAAATGGTCAAATTCTCCCCGCTTTTTAATTTTTCTTCCAAAAATTCTCTTGAAGGATAAATGTTTTCCACGCCGCGAAATAAAAGTTCTTCGATGAGTTGTTCGTTGGTATTGGTATTCATAAAAAAAATTAAATTTTAAAAAACGTCTTCTACCGGGCTTTAGCCCAGGGTTCTATGACTTTAGTCCAAGATTCTACCGGGCTTTAGCCCAGGGTTTTAGGACTTTAGTCCTCTATATTGATTTTTAAATTTCTCCATTTTGTCCTTGGACTCTGCCAACTTTTGTTTCTCCATCTCAACCACCGCGCTCGGCGCGTTTTTCACAAACTCCTCATTCCCCAATTTTTTCTCTTGCGCCTCAACGTATTTTTTAACGTTGTCTATTTCCTTTTCAAGTCTCGCCTTTTCTTTGTCAATGTCGATTGCTCCAAGTACATCAACAAAAATATTACCATCGGAATACACACAGCCAGCCCAACCCTCTGGTTTGTCAAAAGGCGAAGGTCGATCCTTCTTTTTTATTCCAATTTCTTCAAGACTACATAAGACTTTGATTACTTCAACATTTTCATTCAATAACTTAGCATTCTTCTCTGACGTTACCAAAACTTTTATCTTTTTAGCTGGTTCAATATTTTGCTCGGATCTCAATGCTCTAATTCCGACAACTATCTCCTTAATCCTTACAAAATTGCTTTCTTCCTTTTCATCAATCAATTTTTTGGCAAACTCAGGCCAATCGGCAATCATCAATTCCTTTCCCGAATTCAGGTTTTCCCAAATCGCCTCGGTCACGAAAGGAATAAACGGGTGCCATAGTCTCAAAATGTTTTTCAATATGTGCATTAATATTTCATCTTTATCTTTTTCAACCTTGGCGATTTCCAAATACCAATCAGCCAAGTCATTGTAAGTGAAATCGCGCAGCTTTTCTCCGGCCGCGGAAAATTGATAATCGTCCAAATTCTCCGTCACCTCTTTAATGGTTTGATTCAATCGAGACAAAATCCATTTGTCCGCCAAAGTTTTCGGCTTCACCTTTTTGCCGTCGAACTTGCCGTTTTCAACTGTCATTAAAATATACCTTGAAATGTTCCAGAGCTTATTAATGAAATTTCTAAAGCCTTCGATTTTTTCTTCGTACAATCTGACATCGTTTCCGGCTGTGGCCCCGATTAAAAAACTCAAGCGAACGGCGTCATAGCCGTACTTGTCGCCGACAATAATCGGATCAATGGCCGTTTCCGGACGCGACTTTGACATTTTCTTGCCTTCTTTGTCGCGGACAAGGCCATGGAAATAAACTTTTTCAAAAGGAATTTCTTCCATCACGTAATTGGTCATTAAAATCATGCGCGCCACCCAGAAAAACAAAATGTCATAGGCAGTTTCCAAAACTGAAGTAGGATGAAATCTTTTCAAATCAGGATTATTCTTTTTCTCAAAATCCTTGAAATCCTTATCAAGCAAAGTGGTAAAAGTCCATAAACCCGAAGAAAACCAGGTATCCAGGGTGTCTTCGTCTTGAATCCAACCTTCGCCTTCCGGAGAGGTTTCTCCAACATAAATCTCATCTCCTTTATACCAAACGGGAATCCGATGCCCGAACCAAATTTGGCGGGAAATGCACCAATCATGCAAATTTTCCATCCAATTCAAATAAACCTTTTCAAATCTTTCAGGAATGATTTCAATTGATTTGTCTTTGACAACCTCAATTGCTTTCTCTTTTAAGCTCTTGTTTCCCAGCCGAGCAACTTTTTTGTCCACGGAAACAAACCACTGCTCAGATGGCAATGGCTCGATTGCCGTGCCGCAGCGGTAGCAAATCGACAGCTTGTGCGGCGCGTCTTCTACTTTTTCCAAAAGCCCGGAGGTTTCCAAAGCTTTAACCACGGCCTCTCTGGCCTCTAAAACGGACATTTCAGCGAAATTGCCGGCCTTTTCGATCATTTTACCGTCTTCATCGATTACTTTGATGATTTCAAGGTCGTTTTTTTGCGCCATGTCATAATCAACCATGCTGTGCGCGGGCGTCACGCCCAAGGCGCCGGTTCCAAACGCAGGATCAACTTCCTTATCGGCGATTATTTTTATTTTCAATGGAGTCCCGACAAAATCAACCTCAAAAGTTTGGCCGATATATTTCTTATAACGCTCATCATCAGGATTGACGGCCACGGCCGTGTCGCCCAGTTTGGTTTCCGGCCGGGTGGTGGCGATGGTTATCGGAAAATCTTTATTGTATTTGAAAAAATAAAGCTTGGCGTCCTGATCTTTATATTCCACTTCATCATCCGCCAAAGTCGAATGACAGCGAGGGCACCAATTGACGATCCGATAGCCTCGATAAATCAAGCCGTCGTCATACATCATTTTAAAAACTTTTCTGACCGCTCGGCTTCTCGTTTCATCCAAAGTATACGCTTCCCTCGACCAGTCCAAACTAGAACCCATTTTGCGGACTTGTTTATGAATGGTATCTTTTGACTGCTCGACGAATTTTTCAACTTCTTTTAAAAACTCTTCGCGACCCAAATCATGTCTGGTTTTGCCCGTCTCTTTCAATAATTTTTTCTCGACCACGTTTTGCGTGGCAATGGCCGCGTGATCAGTGCCCGGAATCCAAACGGTGTCATATCCCTTCATTCGATGATACCGAACCATCAAGTCTTCAATGGCCAGCATGGCCGCGTGGCCCAAATGCAAAGTGCCCGTGACGTTAGGCGGCGGCAAAACAATTGAAAAATGCTCGCGCCCGACTTGGCGCGACTCTTTTATTTTATCGGGATTAAACAATCCTTTTTCTTCCCAATTTTTATAAATTTTATCCTCGAATTCTCGAGGCTCGTAAGCCTTGTCCATAAATAAATCTACGAGATTACAGATTGACATACAGATAATACGAAATATTTCCAATCTGTATAATCTCGTATATTTATCTGTAATCTTGTAACCTCAATTGCATACATTTTATCAAATCTCCTCCAAAAACTCAAACCTTGACGAGGATAATTTAAAGCGTTAAAATTAAAAATCAAGAATAACTTATGGCATTAAACGCGACGCAACAATTTTACGAAAATGTCAAACAAAGCAAAAATCCATTAATCTTATTCAAAAAGGATTTTAACGCGGACATAATCGCTTCCAGTCTGGCTCTGGCCCTCTGGCTGAAAAAAACAAACAAACCGGTTGAACTGGCCTGCGACGACTTTAGCGCGCCTCAAAATTTGAATTTTTTGCCTTGGAGCGGCTCCATCAAAAAAGAAATCGACAACCCGCGCCAATTCATCATCAATCTCGACGTGACCGAAACGCCGGTCGAAAAATTCAGTTATAAAAAAGACGACGGCAAACTGCAGATTTTCATCACGCCGAAAGCCGGCGAGATATCCAAAGAGAATCTCGACTGCGCCCAATCGGCGTACAAGCATGACCTGATTTTTACGATCAATACTCCCGACTTGGAATCACTCGGTAAAATATATGAAAATCATTTGAACTTCTTTTACAACACACCGATCATCAATATTTGCAATCTTCCGGAAAACGAGCTTTACGGCCAGCTCAATGTGGTGAATCTGACCGCCACCTCAGTCGCGGAAATTTTGCATGATGTTTTTGAAAAAATAGACCGCTCCTTGATTGACGAAGATATCGCCACCTGCCTTTTGACCGGCATGATCGCGGCCACCAAAAGCTTTCGCCATGAAAAAGTGACGCCAAGATCGCTTGGCATCGCTTCGCAATTGATCGCCTCCGGAGCCAAACGGGAATTAATCATCAAAAATTTATATCAAACCAAAACCGTCAACACATTGAAACTTTGGGGTCTCCTTTTAAATAATTTGGAAACGGACGCTTCTCAAAAAATCGCTTGGTCTTTTGTCACCGCCGAAGATTTCAAAAAATCAAACGCCTCCACCAAAGATTTAATCGAGGTCATCGAGGAATTGATCGTCACCGTGCCGACCGTGGAATTCACCGCCATATTTTTTCAAACCAACGGTCAAGGCGTTCATTGCTTGATTAAAACGGAAAAAAACATTGACTTGATGAAAAATTTCTCCGAGTATCGGCCGAATGGAACGAAAAACCTCATCAGACTGATGATAGATTCCTCGGATATCAAAACAGCGGAAGATCAAATACTCGAATATCTTAAAAATCTTATACGATAATGACATTTACATCTCAACTTTTTTTTGCTAAAATATACTCATTGCTTAATTGAAAAAACCGGGGTGTAGCGCAGTTGGTAGCGCGTACGCATGGGGTGCGTGAGGCCGGAGGTTCGAGTCCTCTCACCCCGACCATTTCAACCTTAATTCTTCCCCTTAATCTTATCCTTAATTCTTTAAAATAATTGCAACCACCCCGACCATTCAACCTTAATTCTTCCCCTTAATCTTATCCTTAATTCTTTAAAATAATTGCAACCACCCCGACCATTTCAACCTTAATTCTTCCCCTTAATCTTATCCTTAATTCTTTAAAATAATTGCAACCACCCCGACCATCCAACCTTAATTCTTCCCCTTAATCTTATCCTTAATTCTTTAAAATAATTGCAACCAACCGACCATTTCAATCTTAATTCTTCTCCTCAATCTTATCCTTAATTCTTTAAAATAATTTTTAAAAACCATCTTTTGAAGATGGTTTTTTTATCTGTCGAAATCGGTCAAACAGCGGTTGACCTGTAAACGATGCAATCTCTCCCTGACGAATTGATCCTCCCAATCAAATCCGTATACTTCCCGTGGCGCCAGCAACGACAGCAACGAGAGGATCTGCCGCAGACGGTACAAGTGGTGGTTTTCCGTACCGAGCGACATCGAGCGGTTGAAGTAGTTCTCGAGTACGAAAACTTGGACTTCGATCACACGGCCGTTATAGTAGACTTTGAACTGCTCTTCCGGCTTGGATATGTCCGAGGTACAGCCATTATGGCGATTACTCTGCTCTTGACATTCGACGATTGCCGAAGCATTTTGCAACAAAATGCGAAACAGACGCTTCCAGCCGGTCTCATGATCCTTTTCATTAAGGAAAACGAAGGAAACGGCCAGATCATCGGACGCCATGGAGAAGACCGATGCCGAGTTACACAATATTTTTCTAAACCTGTCCGTGTCTCCCTTGAACCGGCTGGCGTACATGACCGGTATGTAATCTCCATCAACTTCTATATGGCGAAACCACAGCGGCCAGGTATAGACGTTCTCGCTGTCGCTGTCGCTGTCGCTGTCGCTGTCGCTGTCGTCCTCTTTCCCCAGAAGCCTAACGAAGCGGTGATCGTTCGCCGGATCGTATTTGATCCGGAGCGACCGCTGGAATTCGAGCGGACAAGACGACGAAAACAATGTCTCTTCCAGTATTACCGTAAACTTCGACAAAAAGTCGTCGGCCGGCGGGTTCTTAAGCTGCATGAGCAGGTAGCGGACACCCAGCGACCAGAAGAGGTCGGCCTCAAACGACCTCACGAGGCGATACCTCGGATCGCCGGGAGGATCCCACATCATCTTGAGCAAATCCACGGGATCCATGGTGGGACGGCAAACGCCGTCCGAGGTGAAGTTGAAGCGCATCCCACCGGGGATGAATTCCCGAATAATCTCCTCCCTGAAGACCTTGGCCATCCAGATGGCTGACTTGAACCTGTTGTATAAATTGCGACGCCCGAACGTCTTTCTCAGCCACCCGTTGATGACTTTCCCCGCCGCTCGCGGAGACTCCCCCTTAACCGAAAAATACAGATCATGCAGCGCGAGCGCATGATCATATCCGAGAGGATTTTCCGCCTTGAGACCTACAGGATCAGCCAAGTACTTCAAGCACAGATCCGACTGCAGCAAATGTCTCAAAATATCCATTAATGCCTCCTTTATCCATTTCTAGACATTATAAAAACTTAGCATATTCAATGATTTTGTCAAAACCTTATAATGACAATCTATTTACAAAATTCCGCCAATATGTTAAAATCCGATTGCGTTTATCGTGATTTTCGGGTGCGTAGCTCAGCCGGTTAGAGCACAACGCTTATAACGTTGGGGTCGATGGTTCGAGTCCATCCGCACCCACCACGTCGCTCGCGAGCGACGTGGCCCACCAATTTTCGCTCCGCAGAGCGAAAATTGCCCTGAGCGAAACGGAGTGGAGTCGAAGGGCAAAGACATTAGCATTTATTTTGGGTGTATAGCTCAGCTGGTTAGAGCGCTACGTTGACATCGTAGAGGTCTCTGGTTCGAGTCCAGATACACCCACCAAAAAAACATATCTTCTTTCAGATGTGTTTTTTTGTATCATAAAAAATTACCTCTAACCAGATTTAACAGAAGCGGTCTCTGGTTCGCCTGCCTGCTCCTCGAGTCTGAGCGACCTCGGAGTCGAAGACCGGCAGGCGTCCAGATACACCCACCATCCTTCGCGCCAGCGAAGAACGACAAGAGCATCCGAGATTATCCGATTTAAAATGTGCGCTTCGGATGGTACGCCACAAAAAATTCTTGCTCGAGCAAGAATTTTTTGTCTTCTATCGCGATTATAATTGTTAATCTTAATTTCTCGTCGCCCCGGAATACGCTATGGCTCTTACCGCGTCCCAGGCCGTAGCGGCCACTGGATCATAACCGTATATAGCTTTGAAAATATTAATCGCCGCTTTTTCACTTTCCAAATTTCTGTTAGCGGGTCTCAAACCGTAAGCCATAACGGTTATGGCCGCGTCATCATGAGGATTTGTCCGATCAGGTTCTCTTAAATATACCCCTCTGAAATTTATGGTTGCCCGATCTTCCGCTATTTTGCTTGTTTGGCTTGGCCAGCGTCCATTCGCTATTTTTATCACGTCATTCCAGTCTTCTTGCGTAACGGGAAGTTTCCCAAAGGCGGATTTAAAGCTATTCACCACTCCGGCTCTCTCCCCCGCTCCAAGCAATTGAGTGGACGGAGTTCCGTATGTGATGAAATTGGTGATGGCGTCTCTTGTTTGATCGGAAATTTCCGTGTCCTTAATGATTTTCGCAATTATTGCGCTGTAATTATCTTCAAGCGTGAGATCTCTTTCCATTCCCATCTCCGCGACAATTTGGTTGACATCGCCGGCTGTCACGATAACCGCCTCTTTTTCCATTTGTTCCAAACCAAAGGCTCCTTCAGGTGTTTGATCCGTCTGATCTGATTTTTTTAATATTATTGTATTTGAAACCACATTTGAAGCCACTCCATCCGCGGTATAGTATTTAACATAAACCGTATATGTCCCGTCCGAACATGTTGAATTTCCGGAGCAAAGATTCCAATCTTTGGTCGCGCTGTAATTTTCCTGCACCGCGTCTTTAAAGTCCGAAAAATTGGAAATGGCCATTCGAGCGGCGTCGGGTCCGCCATTCAAAGTTAGAGTGATTGTTGGATTTGTTGTTGATGCCACTCCACTATTTATTGAAAAATCAAATCCGCCTACCGGCGCCGTTGGCGGATTGTACGAGTCCGAAGTCGAGTGTGTGTCAGCAACTCCGCTGTGGACAATCAAAATACCGGAGCTATCTACCGCAGTGCCCGTGAAATTACCGGCGGCGGCCACGGGTGTGACTTCTAAAGTTATGGTAGTATTGCCAAACTCCGCTAAAACCACGGTGTATGTGGACGAAGTCGCTCCCACAATGGGCTGACCATCTTTATACCATTGAAAAGTTGTGGCGCCTTCAAGATCTCCATCCGCATCGGAATAAGTATATTATCCGGTTAAAAGTTCACGGACGTTCGGCGTTCCCGTAATGCTGACATCTGAAGCCACGGGAACGACGTTTGATAGCTTGACCGCAAAACCGTCAGAACCTGATGTGTAGGCTCGCGCCGGCGACCCCCACGTGGCATCGCCATATCCGGAGACATAGACATTCCTGTCGCTATCTACAGCAATTCCCCAGCCTGTATCAGAAGCACCGCCCCCTAAAAAAGTATTCCAGATAAGATCGCCGCCGCTGTTGAGCTTAAACGCAAAGGCATCACGATCTAATGTATAGGCTCGCACCGGCGAACCCCAAGTGACGTCGCTGTATCCGGTGACATAGACGTTTCCGCTACCGTCTACTGCGATTCCATAACCTCTGTCACCGCCACTGCCACCCAAAAAAGTATTCCAGATAAGATTGCCGCCACTATCGAGCTTAACCGCAAAAATGTCATACCCTAATGTATATGCCCGCACCGGCGCGCCCCAGGAGACATCACTATATCCAATAATATAGACGTTTCCGCCGTCGTCTATCCCGATTCCGCGACAGGCGTCAAGACCACTGCCCCCCAAAAAAGTATTCCAGATAAGATTTCCGCTGCTGTCGAGCTTAACCACAAAAGAGTCATACCCTAATGTGTATGCTCGCACCGGCGAACCCCAGGTGGCCTCGCCATATCCGCCTACGTAAATATTCCCGCTATCATCTAACACGATTCCATAAATGGAATCAACACCACTGTCCCCCAAGAAAGTATTCCAGATAAGATTTCCGCTACTGCCAAGCTTGGCGGCAAAACCATCAGCACCTAATGTATAGTCTCGCACCGGCGAACCCCAAGTAACATCGCTGGTTCCGGCGACATAGACGTTCCCGCTGCCATCTACGACAATACCATCATAGGCGTAGTCAGTACCACTGCCCCCCAAAAAAGTATTCCAGATAAGATTACCGCCGCTGTCGAGCTTAACTGTAAAAACGTCATACCCGGATGTGTGATCCCGCGCCGGCGCGCCCCAGGTGGCGTTACTATATCCACTGACATAAAAGTTCCCGCTGTCGTCTATGGCAATGCCACCGGCGGAGTCAAGACCACTGCCCCCCAAAAAAGTATTCCAGATAAGATTTCCGCTGCTGTTGAACTTAACCACAAAGACATCACGTCCTAATGTGTAGTCCCGCACCGGCGCGCCCCAGGTGGCGTTACTATATCCATCGACATAAACGTTCCCGCTGCCATCTACGACAATATTACGGCCGACATCACTACCAGTAGTCCCCAAAAAAGTATTCCAGGTCATGTCAGGATCGATTATCACCGGGATGCCGGGAATGTAATCACCCAGAGAAAACCCGACCTCGCGTTCACCGTAAAGTGTGTAGTTTACTATTACCGATTCCCTATGTCCGTCAACATCCTGCCAGGCGATCGGAGCTCCTTCGATAATTGTGCCGTCTTCATAAACAACGACGAGATTGCCATTTTCGTCAATCTGTACCGGACGGTTGTATCCCAACCTAATGCGGTCAACCGGAATGCCTTCTTTGGTCGCATCTATGTAATATGTACTCTTGACAATTGATTGTTCATTGGCTTCATAAGCCACTGTTATCCCATCCCAAACATTTGTATAAGTAACTCGATTTAGAGGAAGAGCCTGATCAATATTGTTTTCTGCCAAAACACCGTCGTCCGCTTCGGGAGACACTGCGTTGGAATTAAGAAAGTCCACTTTCAGCATGTGACGCGCCGAAGCGACAATGAGGCCATCTTTATCGAAACCAACCACGTGCCCCTCGGAGGTGAATTGAAGAAGTTTTTCTTCGCCGATTTTTACAGCAGAATCAGGAGTGGCGGAGGTTAGTTGTAGCATTATCGCGCCCGCGTTGACGACGTTAAAAATCATTAAAACCGAAATTAGAACAGTTAATCCTGTCAGACAAAAACGGCGTATAAAAAACAAGCTTTGAGAAATTTTGAGCATATTGCTTTTATTATCTTAATGTTATAATTATAACATTTTTCTCATTACTTACAAACCATAAGTGATATTTATCAATAATTTTAAAAGCGCCAACCGTGATTGACGCTAACGGGTTCGATACGGTTTGCCGCACTGACCGCAAATTGTAATTCGATACAATCTGCCTTCCTTGCTCTTCACCATCTGGGAATTGTGGCGCTGATTGCCGCAACCAGGGCAACTGTTGAGTTGCCCTTCCCCGAACGGCAAAGATTCTACATCCACGGCTTGCCATATTTCAGGTCTCCTTCGCCTATAAAAACCGCGCTGTCCTCTTGCCTTCCTACGTTGTCCCATGGCTCTACGCTCCTTCCCGTTCCACATGGACTCCCTGATTATATTTTAACTTGAATAATAACCTTATTCAAATCGGCACAGCACCTGTCGTCAATTCCATTTCAAACCGATAGCTCCAATACTGGCCGCTCAAGCGATCGAATTCTCCTGAAACCTCATCGCTGATTTTCAATTTCAAAAGTCCGCCGATATCGTTTCTTTTTATAAATCTCAAAATTTTAATGAATTCCTTGGAGACCAAAACTCCTTTTTCTTTTTGTTTTTTAAAACAGCTCTGGCAAAAAAATCCCCCCGGAGAGAAAACCAAATAATTATTTTCACCCAAATCAAATTTACACTCCAGACATTTTTCAACATCCATTTCAAATCCGAGCGCCGAGCCCAAACTCCACAAATAAATATTTTTCAACAATGGCAATTTGTCCTCCTGCACATTTTCCAAATAATGATAAAAATCAGTTACCACTCGCCACAAATCAAAATCAACATCACCTTCTCTGACCAAGCTTGAAAAAACTTTCAAAGCGTCAAAATGAACCTTGTGTTTTTCCAATGTCCCCAGCTCATACCGATGAATCAAACTGGCGCCGGCGATATAATTCACTTTTTTGCCGTTGACAAAAAAAATCTCGCACAGGCACGGCGGCTCGAGGTGGCCTGACATTTTACTGAGAGATTTTTTCGCCCCTCTGGCGGTCGCCTTGAGCAATCCTTTTTTTTCCGTGTAAATAATATAAAAATTAGACGCCTCCCCAGCGTCCTTTTTCCCCAATACAATGGCTTTGTCCTTAAAATACATATCTGCTAAATTCTAAACACGAAATCCTAAATTCTAAATAAATCTCAATTTTCCAAATCACAAATTCTAAACTTTTAAAAAATTTGAACATTGGAATTTGTTTAAAATTTCGATATTATAATTTAGGATTTATCCAAATAAGCTTGCAAAATAATCATAGCCGCCAATTTATCGTCAACCAGCTTTACCTTGTCTCTTTTCTCGGGAATCTCTTTGGCCAAGGATTCGGCCTGTTTGGTGCTGAATCGCTCATCCTGCCATTTAACCTCGATGACTTCCGCCAAAGCGTCGAACAATCGAGCCAATTCACCGGGAGTCTCATCTTCTCCTTTTAAATTAACGGGCTTCCCCAGCACCGCCGATTCAATTTCTTCTTGCTTGATGATTGTTTTCAACTCATTCAATAATTCATCAAATCCTTTGTTCTTGATCGTTTTAAATCCAAAGGCCAGCTTGGTGATATCATCGCCGAGCGCCAAACCCACTTTGCTTTTACCGTAGTCAATGCCCAAAAATTGCATAAAATCATTTTTTAAATCCTAATCTCGAAATTCTAATTTCTAAACAATTTTCAAAATACAAATTTTCAAATTTCAAAAACAGATAAAGTTTAAAATTTTGAACATTGGAACATTAAAAATTGTTTAGTATTTAGAAATTAGGATTTAGAATTTCTAATTATAGTTTCGTCAAAACTTCCGGCGCTCCGTCCGTCACCAATATAGTATGTTCAAAGTGCGCCGATGGTTTCCTATCTCGGGTCACGAAAGTCCAGCCGTCGTCCAGCATTTCCACCTGATATTTGCCCAAACAAACCATGGGTTCCAACGCCAAAGTCATGCCCGGTTTCAGTACGATATCTTTATCTCCGGAAACGTAATTGGGAATTTGGGGATCTTCATGAACCTCTTTGCCCACGCCGTGTCCGACCAGTGTTCGAACAACCGAAAAGCCTTCTCTTTCGGCCGCCTGTTGAATCGCACGCGAAACTTCTGAAAGCAGATGGCCGTTTTTGCATTGAGCGATACCGAGATCAAGCGCTTTTTTCGTGGTTTTAATCAATTTTTGGACGTCCTTGTCTATCTTGCCGACCGGTACGGTAATGGCCATATCAGTATATGTTCCGCCTTTGGCCGGATATTGCATGCCGATATCCAAACTGACGATATCTCCTTCTTTTAATATTTTTTCCGAACTCGCGATGCCGTGCACCACTTCTTCATTGACGGATACGCAAAGAGTGCAAGGAAACGGATTTCGCGACCCGCCATATCCCTTGAATGACGGGCGTCCGCCGCGAGCGAGTATTAATTTTTCTGCGACTCGATCCAATTCCAAAGAACCTACTCCCGGCTTGACCAGAGCGGCGACTTCATGCAAAATCTCAGCCAAAATTTTCCCGCCCTCTTTCATCGTTTTGACTTCAGCCGGCGTTTTGATTATTATCATACTCTTATCTTCAAAATGATTTGCTTGAATACCTTATCTATCTCCTTGCTGGCGTCTATCTCGCGCACGGCCACATTATCAAATTGTCGAAAAAAATCAAGCAACGGCGCGGTGGATCGACGATATATTCCCAACCTCTTTCGAATCGATTCGGCATGATCATCTTTTCGCTGTATCAATTTATCGCCGCATTCATCGCACACACCCTTATTTTTGGGAGGATTATTATCGAGATGATAAATTTTACCGCATCGCGGACATATTCGCCTCCCGCCGATTCGCTCGATCGCGGTTTTATTGTCCAATTTTAAAGCAATGACTGTCAGCGGCGACTTTCTTTCCGTTAAAAAGGTCTCCAAGGCTCTGGCTTGATTTTTATTTCTGGGAAATCCGTCGAGAATGAAATTTTTGCCTCGTTCTTTCAATTCATCCATGATAATTTCAATGATGATTTCATCGGGCACCAACCTACCCGATTTCAAATCTATTTTTCGACCGATAGACGTTCTTTTTTTGACTTCTTCTCTTAAAATATCTCCGGAAGAAATAACTTTCAATTTGTATTTTTGAGCTAATTTTTTGGCTTGAGTGCCTTTGCCCGAGCCCTGCGGACCCATTATTAAAATATTTTTCATATTAACGAATATATTATAGCTTCTATAATTGATTTAGTCCATAAAAAAATTCGAAGATATCTTCGAATTTTCAAAAATTTTTATAAAAAAACATTTAAAACCCATCGTAATCTCTCATTACCACTTGCGATTCTATCTGCTTCACCGTCTCAATAACCACGCTGACCACGATGAGCAAACTGGTGCCGCCGATCACGAGCGACGTCATGCCCGTGGCTTGCCTCATAACCAGCGGTAAAACCGCGATCACGCCCAAAAACAACGCGCCAATCAAAGTGATTCTTTTGATGGTATTGCTCAAATACATTTCAGTATGCTGACCGGGTCTGATGCCTGGAATAAAGCCGCCCTGTTTTTGCAAATTTTCCGCAATCTGTCCGGGATGGAAAATAACGGCGGTGTAAAAATAAGTGAAGCCGAAAACCAACAAGAAATAAAGCACTCCGTAAAAAAGCTGGTTTTGAAAAACATTGATTACGAACTGCGCCAAGTGAGCGATAAACTCGGTCTTGGCGTTGACAAAAAACTGAGCGACCATGGACGGAAACAATATCAAAGAAATCGCGAAAATAATCGGTATCACGCCGGCCTGATTTACTCGCAGCGGCAGATGAGTGCTCGAGCCTCCGTACATTTTCATGCCGCGAACGCGTCTGGCGTAAGACACCGGAATATTGCGCTGTCCTTCGGTAATTACCACCACGCCGATAATCGTAATCAAAGCGATGGCTACAAACACCACCAATGTCACCAAGTTCGATCGATCGAAATTAATCAATGTCTGTTGAATGATTTGAGGGATTCTGGAAACGATGCCGGCGAAAATTATCAATGAAATGCCGTTGCCGATTTTTTTATCGGAAATCAATTCGCCGATCCAGACCAAAAACATGGTGCCCGCCGATATGGTGATGATCATGGCGATGTATTGAAAAAGACTTTTATCCGCAATGATCTGTTGCGACGATTGTCCCAAAATTCGAATCATGGCGTACGCCTGCATTACCGCCAATGGGATGGTGGCAATCCTGGTGTACATGTTGATTTTCTGTCTGCCGACTTCTTCCTTTTGCATTTCTTCAAGCTTCGGCACGATCATGCCCAAAAGCTGAAAAATAATGGAAGCTGTAATGTACGGCGCCACGCCCATCATCACGATGGAAAAGTTTTCCATGCCGCCGCCCGAAAAAATATTCAACAATCCCAATATCTCATTGGAAGCGAAAAATTCTTTTAAGTTGGCGAGATTGATGCCGGGAATCGGAATATGCGCCGCGAATCTAAAAATGGCCAACATGACCAGCACGTACAAAATGCTGTTTCGCAAATCTTTTATTTTCCAAATCTGGGTCAATTTTTCCCACATAAAATAAGAATTTTCCGTCTGGTTATATTATAGCAGATATAATTACTTTTTTTCAGCTTTCTTGTCTGACGAAACCGGCCTGTCCTTCTTTGCGCTTTCGATGACGCCGCCGGCAGCCGCGATTTTTTCAGCCGCAGCCTTTGAAAAATGACAATCTTTGAATTGCAATTTCTTGGCGACTTTTCCGTCGGACAATATTTTAACGCCAAAAGACGCGTCTTTTATAAGATTCTTATCCGCCAATGTTACCGGAGTTACGAGCTCGCCTTCGTTAAATCTCTTTTCCAAATCGGTTAAATTTACATTTTGCATTTTGGGAAACTGGCTATGAAATCCTCGCAATTTCGGAATGGTAAGCAAACTTCTCTTAAAACCTTTGAGTTTAAGACCCTTTTTGCCGCCGGAACGGGATTTCTGCCCCTTTTGACCTCTGCCGGAATATGTGCCGTGACCGGAAGAATTACCTCGTCCGATTCTTTTCCTTTTTTTCCCATCAGCGGATTTAATTGTATGCAATTGTATTGGCATAATTATTTCTTGTTAACGTCTTTCTTCTCCTTTTTGGGCTGGTTGTCTTTGCCCTGAAATTTGGGTCTGCCGCTATTATATCTTCGATCTTCTCTCTGAGATCCGGGTTCCGTTTTTTTCTCAGCTTTTTTATCCATAGAAAGACCGGTGGTTTTAAAACTTTTCAACGCGAGCATGACCGCCTGCACATTTACCAATTTGTTTCTGGTGCCTAAAATCTTGGCCACCACGTTCGGCACTCCGGCCAATTCCAAAACCTGACGAATCACACTGCCGGCTTTAATGCCCGTGCCGGCCGGAGCCGGTTTTAACATTATTTTAGCGGCTTTGTATTTCACTCTGATTTCATGAGGGATCGTTTGATTTACAATAGGCACATCAATCAAAACTTTCTTGGCTTGCTCGACAGCCTTGTTAATAGCCACGGTAACATCAGCTCCCTTGGCGACTCCGGCTCCCACTTTGCCCCTGCCGTCGCCAATGGCAACCACGGCGCGAAATCTCATTCTCTTTCCGCCGGCCATGACGCGTGTAACCCTAGCCAAGTGTATCAACTGCTGGTTATACTCGCGATCTTCCCTTTTTTTTCTACTTTTCATCATAATGCTATGTAACTAATAACTTCTTAAAATTTCAAACCCGCGGCTCTCGCGCTTTCCGCCACAGCCTTAACTCTTCCATGATATTTGAATCCGCCGCGATCAAAAACAACTTGTTCTATTTTTTTCTTCAATGCCTCGGCCCCGACCTGCTCTCCCAATTTGGCCGCGCGTTCCGTTTTATTGCCTTTGATTTTTCGATCATCCAAGGCTAACAAAGTTTTTCCCGCCGTATCATCGATCAATTGAACATAACAATTCAACAGACTTTTATAAACCGCCAATCTCGGACATTTTGCCGTACCAAAAATCTTGGCGCGAACACGCCTTTGTCTGAAATATTTTCGTTGATTTTTTTTCTGTTCTTTGTTCATATGTTAAAATTCGGCTTTATTCGCCGGATTTGGCGGTCTTGCCGGCTTTTCGGATAATTACTTCATCCACATATTTAATGCCTTTGCCTTTATACGGTTCGGGCTTTCTGACTTTTCTGATATTGGCGGCCACTTCTCCGACCAATTGCTTATCAATGCCCGAAATGGTAATAACGTTACCATCTACTTTCGCATCAATGCCCTCGGGCAATTCGAATTCCACCGGATGAGAATAACCGACGTTTAAGGTCAGCTTCTTCCCCACGACATTGGCCTTGTAACCGACGCCATTGATCTCCATTTTTTTTTCAAACCCTTCCGTAACGCCAACAATCATATTATTCACCAAGCTTCGGTACAACCCCCAGAAAGCGTTTGACTTTTTCGCGTCACCGACGATTTTACAAACAAGCTCATTATCGGTTTTTTCAAATTTAATACTCTGATGAATTTCCTGAAACAATTCACCCTTTGGTCCCTTGACGCTGACTTTCGTTCCATCCAAACTGACTTGGACATTATTCGGGATCTCTATCGGTTTTTTACCAATTCTAGACATATTATATTAATAAATTTCACAAATCACTTCTCCTCCAACACCCGATTTTTTCGCTTTCCTGTTGGTCATGATGCCTTTGGATGTTGAAAGGATGGCAATTCCTAAATTATTTAAAACAATCGGCAACTTGTCTTTTCCCGCATAAACGCGTCGTCCGCTCTTGCTGATTCTTTGAATATGCCTTATCACCGACTTATTGTTATTATATTTCAATTTCAAAATCAGTTCCGGAAAAATTTCTTCCTTTTTTTTAACCTCTTCGATGAAACCTTCTTCAACCAAAATGTCAGCGATCGATTGCTTGATCTTTGAAAAAGGAATAACCACTTCAAGCTTTTTGACGGCTGAAGCGTTTCGAATTCTAGTTAACATGTCAGCGATAGGATCTGTCATATTTTAATAAATTTATAGATAAATATTTTACCAGCTACTTCTTGTAATTCCTGGGATTTCCCCTTTTTCCGCCAATTCACGGAAGCATATTCTACACAAATCGAAATCTCTCATGTAGCCCCTTTTTCGACCGCACTTCCAACATCTCCGAACTTTCCTGGTCGAAAATTTGGGTTTCTTGTTCGATTTTATTATTTGCGCTTTAGTAGCCATATTCTTTTATATTTTCAGATTAATTGGTCTTGTCTTCCTTGAAAGGAAATCCGAGCAATTTTAGCAATTCATGCCCTTCGGCATCATTTTTCGCAGTGGTGGAAATATTGATTTCCAATCCATGTATTTTATCTATTTCATCGGTTTTTATTTCCGGAAAAGCGATATGTTCTTTAAATCCGATCGCGTAATTGCCTCGGCCATCGAATTTGCCCGCATCAAGTCCTCGGAAATCCCTGACTCGCGGCAAAGTGACATTTACCAATTTTTCCACAAAATCATACATCCTCGGTCCACGCAAAGTCACTTTCACGCCGACCACCATGCCTTCTCTTATCTTAAAATTGGCGATTGATTTTTTAGCTTTGGTCTCCACCGGACGTTGGCCCGATATATTCAACAAAACCTTCTTAGCTGATTCCAAATAATCCGAATCTTTCAAGCCTTTGCTAATTCCAATATTGAGCGAGATTTTATCCAATCTCGGGACCTGCATATCATTTCCATAATTGAACTTCTTTTTCAACGCGGGAATGACCTTCTTTTTATATTGTTCTCTCAATCTATCCATAATATTAATCTATAGTTTCTTTACATTTTTTGCATATTCTAACCTTTTTGCTTTTACCTTCTTCGTTCTTGTTTACCGAAAAACCCACTCTGGTTGTTTTATTGCATTTCGAGCAAACCAACATAACATTGGAAATATCCATCGCGGCCGGCAATTCTATCTTCTGTCCCTTTTCTCCCATTTTCTTCGGTTTGACATGCTTAATTCTAATATTTAATCCTTCAACGACAATTTTTTCCGCCTCAGGCAAAACCTGCAAAACCTTTCCCTGATTGGCTTTGTATGTTTTCTCGCCCTTTTTAGTCTTTTTCAATCTATCCTTGCCGCAGACTATTTGGACTTTATCGCCTTTTTTTATCTTAATATTCATAATTAATAAATTAAGCTTTATAAAACCTCGGGCGCCAAAGATACTATCTTGGTAAAACCCTTCTTTCTTAATTCCCTGGCGACCGGTCCGAAAACACGGGTGCCTTTCAATTCTTTGGTTTTTTTATCAACAATAATTGCCGCGTTATCATCAAATCTGATATAAGTGCCGTCTTCTCTTTTCGTTTCTTTTCGCACTCGAACCAAAACCGCATGCAGCACGTCTCCCTTTTTCACCGAAGAGTGCGGTTTGGCTTCCTTGACCGAAACGGTGATAATATCTCCGAGTCGAGCGTATCTCTTCTTATATCCGCCAAGCACCTTAATGCACTGGAGTTTTTTGGCTCCGGTATTATCCGCTGACATTAACATTGCTCGATTTTGTATCATATTATTTCGCGGATTATTTTATCTTTTTAATCACGCGCCATTTTTTATCTTTACTCAAAGGTCGACATTCCTGAATTTCGACCACATCACCCGTCTTATACTGATTTTTCTCATCATGAGCTTTCAATTTATTGGTCAAAGTATATCTTTTCAGATATCTCGGGTGCATTTTGGATCTGGAAATCAAAACCACGACAGTCTTGTCCATTTTATCGCTGACAATCGTTCCTTGAAATTTTCGATAAATTTTCGGTTTTTTTTCTTCCATATTCAATTTGTTATTTCGCTTTTCTTTCTTTTAATATCGTAAAAATTTTAGCGATTTCTTTCTTTTTCTTTCTGACATCTCTGACGCTTTTCAATTGATCAATCGCCAATTTAAAATTCTGATCACGCAATTCATTCGTCAGCTCTTGATATTGCTCTCGCAATTGTTCATCAGATTTTGCTCGTAATTCGCTAATCTTCATATTCATTAATTATTTTTTCTCAACGAATTTCGTTATAACCGGCAATTTATGACCGGCAAGACGCATTGATTCGCGCGCCACTTCTCGCGATACCCCGGAAATTTCAAACATGACAGCGCCCGGTTTAACAATCACAACGAATTTTTCCGGAGCTCCTTTGCCGCCACCCATGGTGGACTGACTGCCTTTGGCCGTCACCGGTTTGTCCGGGAAAATTCTGATCCATACTTTTCCGCCTCGTTTGATATATCTGGTAATGGCTCTTCTCGCGGCTTCAATCTGCCTGGAATCTATCCAACATCCGGTGATTGCCTTTATTCCATAATCGCCAAAAGAAACTTCGGTCATCGAGGTGGCATGCGACTGCCTGTTTCTGCCTCGGCCCTTATGCCATTTTCTATGTTTTACTTTTTTCGGTAATAACATACTGGTTACCTTTTAATTTCTTTTGATGATTTATCAAACTTTTCTCCGCGGAATATCCAAACTTTAACGCCGATAACGCCGTAGGTCGTATGAGCTTCCTCAAGCGCGTAATCGATATCCGCTCGAATTGTGTGCAACGGCAATTTGCCTAACACCACCTTTTCGGTTCTGGCGATTTCCGCTCCGTTCAACCTGCCGGATACGATGATTTTCGCGCCCTTGGCTCCGGCCCGGTCGGTCTTTGACAACCCCTGCTTAATCGCTCGACGGAACGGGATTCTTCTTTCAATATCAAAGGCTATGCTTTGAGCTATCAAACAGGCATTCAAATTCGGCTGATTCACTTCCTTAATGATAATATTGATATTATCCTTTTCTTCAAAAAATCTTTTTTTCACGTCTTTTTTCAAATCTTCGATCCCCGCACCGCCCTTGCCGATAATTGTTCCCGGTCTGGCGGAAAACAAATAAATCTTTATCTCATTAGCCGATCTTTCAATCTCAATTCCAGCCAAAAACGATTCTCGAAGCTTTTTTCTCAAATACGATTTCACTTGGGTGTCTTGTTTCAGGAATTTTCGAAAATCATTGCCATTGGCAAACCAGCGAGAAGTCCAAGTCTTCACTTTATTGATCCGAAATATAATTGGATTTATCTTCTTTCCCATATATTATGTGCCTGATTTTCGATTAAATATTTTCTTTAAAAATCCCTTATCCTTCCTTGATCTTTTATCTTCATGTTGCTGATTGCGTCTTTTGCCCTTGCTTCTCACGTCAAATATTTCCTTGGATTCTTCCGGGTCATCGATTGCTTTCGCGGATTCAACGTTAATCTGTTTGGCCGGGATATCCGATTTCACCTGCTTTGGAGACACCTCAGACAACGCTTTCTCTTTTGCCTTTTTAACCTCAGGATTTTTCAAACTTTCCACCTTTTCAGCCAAAATCACGGAGATGTGACTTGTTCTTTTCATTATCGGGGTGGCGCGACCGAACGCTCGAGGTCTCCATCTTTTCGCCGTCGGCCCTTCATCCACTTTGATTTCTTTAATAAATAAATTATTTTTATCCAACTCAAAATTGTGTTCGGCGTTAGCTACAGCAGATTCCAATAACTTTTTTACCGGCATCGTCGCCGCTTTTTGCACAAATCGCAATTGCAACAAAGCCTCGGAGACATCCAAACCTCGCACCAAATTAACCACCAGTCTGGTTTTTCGTGGAGCTATTTTAATGAAATTTGCTTGTGCTTTCACTTCCATATATTTTTATTGATTATTTCCCGGTTTTTGCCTGTTCTTTGGCCATTCTGCCTCCATGACCCGGAAATTTTCTGGTTTGGGAAAATTCACCCAATTTATGGCCGACCATATCTTCGCTCACCGCCACTTCCACATGATCTCGTCCATTGTGCACTCCGAATTTAAAACCCACCATCTCAGGGGTAATCGTAGAGGCTCTGGCCCATGTTTTGATAACTTTATTGTCTTCCGGCTTTAGCTTCGAGACTTTTATCATGAGCTTTTCGTCTATATATGGTCCTTTTTTAAGACTTCTTGCCATATGGCTTATTACAATCTGTTAATGATAAACTTATTTCTTTCTCTTCTTGCGCCTTCTAAGTATCAAACGATCCGAAATATTCTTTTTCTTCCTGGTCTTAACGCCAAGAGCGGGCTTGCCCCACGGGGTCTTCGGATGCTTCAACCCGATCGGATTATGACCCTCGCCGCCGCCATGAGGATGATCCACGGGATTCATCGCTTTGCCTCTGACCGTCGGCTTGATGCCCATATGCCTCTTGCGACCAGCTTTGCCGATCTTGATATGCATGATATCGGGATTGCTGACCTGTCCTATAGTCGCCATACATTCTTTCGGCACCAATCTGACTTCTCCGGAAGGCAATCTAAGCTGAGCGTATTTCCCTTCAATAGCCATCAGCTTCGCGCTTTCTCCTGCCGCGCGAACCAAAGCGCCGCCGTGTCCCGGAACCAATTCTATATTATATACAAACAAACCAGCGGGTATTTTTTCAAGCGGCATGGCATTACCCGACTTGATTTCAGCGATTTTTTTTGAAGAGATTATTTTAACGCCCGTTTTTAACTCGGTAGGAGCAATGATGTATCTTTTTTCTCCGTCAGGATACACAATCAAAGCTATACGCGCGTTTCGGTTCGGATCATATTCTATCTCCCGCACATCTCCCTCTATATCAAATTTATCTCTTTTAAAATCTATTTGTCGGTAAAACCTTTTGTGACCGCCGCCTCGATGCCTAACCGTAATTCTGCCATACATGCCGCGACCCGCCTTTTTCTTGGTAATCGTCAACAATGATTTTTCGGATTTTCCGGTCGTGACATCAGCAAAATCATCCAATGTGAATTGGCGTCTGCCCGGGGTTGTTGGTTTTACTTTCTTTATTCCCATATTTAAACTCCTTCGTAAATTTCAATTTTATCGCCCGCGCTCAAAACCACAATGGCTTTCTTCCATGATTTTTTTCTGCCTTGACTTCTGCCATATCTGACTTTTTTGCCCGCAAAATTAGCGGTTTGCACCTTAACCGGCTTCACGCCGTAAACATGTTCTATTTTAGTGGCGATTTGCGCTTTATTGGCGCTCGTTGGCACGATGAAAAGATATTGATTCTTGGCTCCCAATTCCGTGGCCTTTTCAGTGATTAAAGGCTTTAACAAGCATCTGTACGCTTCAGAATCCATCTTCTTTGATATATTTTTAGATTTTTTGCCGATTGATTTGGCGACAACAACATCATTGGACGCTCCGTCTTTAGCGTCTTTTGTTTTTTCCGTTACTTTCTTTTCGCCTTTTAATTTTTTTAGTAAACCGGCCATATTAATTATTTATCGCTATTATTGTCAACGTCAGCTTTTGTTTCTTTGACAAACGTCTCAACAATGGCGCTGACGGAATCCGCGGTCATTAATAAATTTTTATATTTCAATAAATCGTACACATTGAGACTGTCCGCCCTCACCACTAAAGTCTTCGGAATATTATGGAATGCTCTGATCACGAGCTGATCGGTTTTTTCGATAACCACCAGCACGCTCTTGCTTAATTCCAAATTCTTCATGACCTCTGCCGCCTGCTTTGTTTTCGCGGCCTCAAAATCCAATCTATCCACCAGCTTCATAACGCCGCTTTCAAATCGATCCGTTAAAACCATGGCAATCGCTTTGCGTCGCACTTTCTTGTTTATTTTCTTTTCAAAATTGCGATCTCTGCTCGGACCGAAAGTCACTCCACCGCCGATCCAAATCGGTGATCTGTTGGAACCGTGTCTGGCGCGGCCGGTGCCTTTTTGCTTCCAAGGCTTTCTGCCTCCGCCGCGAACTTCAGCTTTGGTCTTGGCATGAGCCAAAACCTGACGGCCATTGCATCTTTGCGCGACCAACGCTTGATTGATCACTTCCGTCTTCGGTTCTATTCCAAAAATGGATTTTGGCAAATCAATGGTTTTGACTTCTTGTCCGGCTTTATTGTAAACCTTGGCTTTTAACATAATTATTTTTCTTCATTGGACTTAGTTTGCGTGGGTTGCTCAGCTGCCGGCTCATTGGCGACAGCGTCATTTCCAACGCTCTCGTTCGCCGGAGCGACCCCTTCATCAGCCGGAGCTTCGATTGGTTGTTCCTCAACCTTTTTTTCTTCAACTATTTTAAATTCTTGCTCATTGCTTAAAATGACCAGGCCATTTCTGGCTCCCGGCACGGATCCTTTTACAAATAATTCGTTTTTGTCCGCGTCAACGACTACAATCTGAACTCCGGCCAAACTGACCTGATCGTCACCCATATGGCCTCCCATTCTTGTTCCTTTGAAAACATGCGCCGGTCCGCCCGCACCGATAGATCCCGGCATTCTTAATTGATCTTTATGGCCGTGAGTCGCAGGTGATCCGCTAAAGCCGTGTCTTTTGACAACGCCTTGAAACCCTTTGCCCCTTGACACGCCGGTCATCCTTACCTTATCTCCTTTTTCAAAAATCGCGGCCTTGATTTCTTGGCCGACTTTAATATTATCCAAAATATTGTCATTTCCCATGACTCTAAATTCTTTCCTGAATTGATAAAAATTGGCCGAGCCAACACCTTTTAACAAATTGCTTTTCTTCCCTTTTTTCTTAGGTAAAAAAACCACCTGCACGGCTTTGTAGCCTTCTTTTTCCAGATTTTTGATGGCGGAAATATAACACGGGCCAGCTTGGATTCTGGTTACCGGCACTACCTTGCCATCTTCATAAACCTGAGTCATTTCTTTTTTTTGTCCTAAGATAAACTTCATATTTATAAAAAACACCGGACATAAAGTCCGGGTCATAAACTGACGTCGACTTTAGTCTGTAAATTGTACTTAACCCGATTATTAATTCTCCATCAGTAAAATTCTCTTCTCGATACTTCGCGATCGTTCGCGGTTATCGTGAAAAAAACAGAACCGATATGTTTTACATTTTGATCTCAACATCCACGCCCGCGGGCAAATTCAAGCTCATCAAGGCGTCCACTGTCTGCGGAGTCGGATTTAAAATATCAATCAATCGCTTATGCACTCTCATCTCGTATTGATCTCTGGCATCCTTATGAACAAAAGTTGATCTATTAACCGTGTACTTCTTCATTTCAACCGGCAAAGGAACAGGGCCACAAATAGTGGCTCCTGTTCTTTCTCCGGCTTCCATTATAGTTTTGGTTGCTTGATCAATAATTTTATGGTCGTATGCCTTTATCTTGATACGAATTCTAGAAGCGCTTTTCTCTTTTTCTTTCACTGCCATAAATTATTTAATGATTTTGGTCACCACGCCGGCGCCAATGGTTTTGCCACCTTCTCTGATAGCGAATCTTTGCTGTTCTTCAAGCGCAACAGGTACGATTAATTTAACATTGAAGGTAACGGTATCTCCGGGCATAACCATTTCAGTGCCCTCGGCCAAAGTCACTTCTCCGGTAACATCAGTGGTTCTGATATAAAACTGAGGCTTATATCCCTTGAAAAACGGTTTGTGTCTGCCTCCTTCATCTTTACTCAAGATATAAACTTCTCCGTCAAATTCAGTATGCGGGGTAACAGTACCGGGCTTGGCCAAAACTTGGCCCCTTTCAACATCTTCTTTCTTAATGCCTCGAAGCAAGATGCCCGCGTTGTCTCCGGCTCTGCCCTCATCCAATGTTTTTTTGAACATTTCAACTCCGGTAACGACGCTTTTTTGCGTGGGTTTCATACCGACGATTTCGATTTCCTCGTTAACTTTAACAATGCCTCTTTCGATTTTACCCGTAACTACCGTTCCTCGGCCTTCAATGGTAAAAATGTCTTCAATAGGCATCAAAAAGGGTTTATCGATATCTCTTTCCGGCACCGGAATATATTCATCTAAGGCCTTAATCAATTCAAGAATCGGCTTAATAGCTTCCTCGTCTGTTGGATTTTCCAAAGCCTTTAAAGCCGAGCCTCGGATAATCGGAGTTTCATCTCCGGGAAATTCATATTTTTTCAATAAATCTCTAACTTCTTCTTCCACCAAATCAATCAATTCTTTTTCCTCAACCATATCGCATTTATTCAAAAATACGATAATGTAAGGCACGCCCACCTGCCTGGCGAGCAAAATGTGCTCTCGAGTCTGAGGCATCGGGCCGTCCGTGGCCGAAACAACCAAAATCGCGCCATCCATCTGAGCCGCGCCGGTAATCATGTTTTTGACATAATCGGCGTGTCCCGGACAATCAACGTGAGCATAGTGTCTCTTATCCGACTCATACTCAACGTGAGCGGTGGCGATAGTAATACCTCTGGCTTTTTCTTCCGGCGCTTTGTCGATTTGATCAACGTTCAACTCTTCCGCGTTCATGCCTTTAGCATGCAATACTTTCAAAATAGCCGCGGTTAATGTGGTCTTACCATGATCAACGTGGCCGATGGTGCCCACGTTGACATGTGGTTTTGATCTATCAAATGTTACTGCCATGTGTTTATACTCTCCTTAAAGCGACACCTTTAAAAGGTTTGTGATCCAGCCGCTTTTTTACTTAATTATAATTAATAAAAGTATAAAAATTATACCTTAAACTTAAAAATATTGCAAGTTTTACGATTCCAGCGGCTCAAGGTAGAATTTTTCCTCGTTTTCTTCCTGATTTTCCGCGAAATCCGATATTTCTTCGTCTCCCGTCCAGTTATCACGCAAATCATCCTGTCCGACTTTCCATAACGCAATATCACGATTCATTCTATCCAATAATTCTTCCTGTGTCAAATCACGAATACCCGTATTTTCGCCAAGAATTCGCTGATATTCGCCGAGTGGCATGATCATCAAATTATTGCCGCTTTGAGCATCATAATATATGCATTTATCGCCCGTTTCCTGAATAAATTTAATGATTTTCTCTAAATTACGCATAATATTTGATTAATTATCCAAAACAACACTGACTTTTCCATTATTTCTGCTTTTCTCCAATAATTTTATCTAAAACATTCTTCGGGACTTCGGCATAATGGGAAAATTCCATGGAATAACTGGCTCTTCCTTGCGTAATAGATCTAAGCTCTGTGGCGTAACCGAACATTTCCGCCAATGGCACCGCAGCGCTAACCACCTTGATATTGGCCCTGTCTTTCATTTCATTTATTTGAGCTCTTTTGGAATTCAAGTCGCCCACCACATCTCCCATGAATTGTTCAGGCATCACTACCTCGACTTTCATGACCGGCTCAAGCAAAACCAAACCGGCTCTTTTTACCGCTTCCTGAAAAGCCATGGAGCCGGCAATCTTAAACGCCGCTTCGGACGAATCGACTTCATGAAAGGAACCGTCATAACAAGCGGTTCTGATATCGATCATCGGATAACCGGCTAAAACACCCCGGCCCATCGCTTCTTTAACTCCTTTGCCGATGGCGGGAATATATTCTCGGGGAATAACGCCTCCTTTAATTTCATCTTTGTATTCAAAACCTTGTCCGCGCTCCAATGGCTCGACTCTAAGCCAGCAATGTCCGTATTGACCGCGGCCTCCGGATTGTCTGACATATTTGCCTTCGGCTTCCGCGGTCTTTTTAATGGTTTCCTTGTAAGCGACCTGCGGCTGACCGATATTGGCCTCAACTTTGAATTCTCTCTTCATTCGATCGACCAATATTTCCAAATGCAATTCTCCCATGCCTGAAATGATGGTCTGCAAAGTATCTTCATCCGTATGAACCTTAAATGTCGGATCTTCTTCCGCCAATTTCTGCAAAGCAACGCCCATCTTTTCTTGATCGGATTTCGTTTTCGGCTCGATGGCCACTGAAATAACCGGCTCGGGAAAAACAATCGTTTCCAAAATGATCGGTCTTGATTCATCGCAAAGAGTATGGCCGGTAAAAGTATTTTTCAAACCGATGGCCGCGGCAATATCTCCGGAATAAACCTCTTCAATGTCTTCACGATGATTGGCGTGCATTCTGACAATGCGGCCGATGCGCTCTCGCGCTCCGGTAGTGGTATTCAATACGTACGAACCGCTTTTTAATATGCCGGAATAAACTCTGATAAAGCATAATTTTCCGACAAACGGATCCGTGGCGATTTTAAATGCCAAAGCCGCGAACGGCGCTTCATCGGACGGCGCGATCGCCACTTCCTTTTCAGGATCTTTCGCGTCCAAACCGTTAATCGCCGGCACTTCCAGCGGATTGGGCAAATACGCGACCACCGCGTCCAAAAGCAATTGCACGCCCTTATTTTTCAAAGCGCTGCCCACCAAAACCGGGACAATTTTATTATCTATGGTCGCTTTTCTCAATACTATCTTCAAATCCGCGGTGTCTATTTCGGAACCGCTGAGATATTTGTCCATTAACGCTTCGTCATTTTCAACAATCGCCTCAATTAATTTATTTTTCGCTTCTTTTGTTTTCTCTTTCATGTCATCCGGGATTTCCACTTCTTGTACATCAACACCCATATCATCATTGTATACGTAAGCTTTCATTTCCATGAGATCTATAACGCCCTTAAATGTCTCGGCCGCGCCGATCGGCAATTGGATCGGAAAAGCGTTTTTCGTCAATCGTTCGTGAATTGATCTGACATCAGCTTCAAAATCAGCGCCCATTCTGTCCATTTTATTGATGAACGCCAATCTGGGCACATTATATTTATCAGCTTGATGCCAAACGGTTTCCGATTGCGGCTCCACACCGGCCACGCCGTCGAAGACCACAACCCCGCCGTCCAAAACGCGCAAGGAACGTTCCACCTCCGCGGTAAAATCGACGTGTCCGGGAGTATCGATAATATTTATTCGGCAATCTTTCCAAAAACAAGTGGTGGCCGCCGAAGTGATGGTAATGCCTCTTTCTCTTTCCTGTTCCATCCAATCCATTTCGGCCGCGCCTTCATGAACCTCTCCGATTTTATGTTTTTTCCCCGTGTAAAATAAAATACGCTCGGAAACTGTGGTTTTCCCAGCATCAATATGAGCGATAATCCCAATATTTCTGGTTTTTTCCAATGTATATTCTCTGGGCATAATGCAATATCAAATATAAAAATTTAGAGCAGGTTTTATTTTTTATCTCGCGAAATGAGCAAAGGCTCTATTAGCCTCCGCCATTCTTTGAACGTCCATTTTTTTCTTGATGGCGTCTCCTTCATTTTTTAAAGCCGCCAAAAGCTCGTCAGCCAATCTGTCGGCCATGGGTCTGCCTTTTTTATTTCTCGCGGATTCAATAATCCATCTGAAAGCCAAAGCATAACGCCTCTCTCCTCTGACCGGATATGGCACTTGATAATTTCCGCCGCCGATTCTTTTGCCTCGGACTTCAACCTGCGGCATAATATTTTTTATGGCCATGTCGAAAACATCCAATGAATTTTTCTGCGCGGCATCGACTTGACCCTTTTTGATTTTTTCTTCGATTATATCAAAACTTTTATAAACGACCTGCTCGGCCGTGGATTTTTTTCCGTCGCTCATGATGTAATTTATAAACTTGCCCACGACAGGACTGCCGTGCTTTACATCGGATTTGATTTTCCTTTTTGGTGCTCGTTTACCTCTCATAAAATATCGCCCTGCTATTAGTTATTCAAATTGGATTATTTGACCATTTTCGCCCCATATTTCGAGCGACTCTGCTTTCTGCCTTCAACGCCTCCGGAATCGTAAACACCGCGCAAAATATGATACCTGACGCCCGGAAGATCTTTTACTCTGCCGCCTCGAAGCAAGACGATCGAATGCTCCTGCAAATTGTGTTTTTCGCCCGGAATGTAAGCGGTGACTTCCATGCCGTTCGAAAGCCTGACACGAGCGATTTTTCGCATGGCCGAGTTAGGTTTTTTCGGGGTCATGGTGGTCACTTTCAAGCATACGCCTCGTTTGAACGGCGCGCCTTTGGACAAAACAGTTCTTCTTCTTTTCAAGGTATTAAAAACAGTCAAAAGCGCCGGGGTTTTTGACTTTTGAAGTTTTGTCGGTCGTTTTTTCGATTTAACTAATTGACTGATTCTGGCCATATTTTTATTACGTGATATACCTGCCTGCCGGTAGGCAGGCAAGATTTTTCTACAAGATATTACGAGATTATAAGATTCCTCATCTTGTGCCATCTTGTATTAATATCTCGTACATCTTGTAACTAATACAGATAAAAAACAGAGTAATCAATTACCCTATAAAAATTATAACTAACAAGAATTTAGCACGCCATTAAATAATAGTCAAGGTTTTTATTGATTTTTAGACAAATTTCACGACGAGGAAACAATTTGAGAAAATAGCTTGTTTACGTCCGCATTTTTAGCTAATTTTAGACAAAATATTAGAAATCAAATCAAATTCAAACAAAGACAATCCCCACCTTATTCACATTATTAAAAAAACACGCGATATACGCCTTCAATAATAAAAGTGAATAAACCGCTAAAAATATTAATGTCCAAAATAAAATCCAAAAAGATCAAGGCCATTAAGAGCAATGGGCCTTTTTGGCTCAGCAACAATTTAATATGATTATATTTGGGAGCGCGCAAAACAGAAAATAAAACCTTTGAACCGTCGAGCGGAGGAATGGGAATTAAATTGAAAACCATTAAAACGATATTTATAATTATCAGTAAATTCAAAAACTCGATCAGCAAATTCCCTTCGGGCAAAACATTATAAACGAGCAACAATTTCAAAATGGCGCCGGAAATCAAAATCAAGATCAAATTGGAGGCCGGCCCGGCTAACGAAATCAAGGCCTCTCCCCATCTTTTGTTTTTCAAATTATAAGGATTGAACGGCACCGGCTTGCCCCAACCAAAGCCGATAAAAAGCAGCAACAAAAAACCGATGCCGCTCAAATGAGCCAATGGATTGAGGGTCAATCGCCCGTTGGCTTTGGCCGTATTGTCGCCCTGCCAAGTTCCGGCCAAAGCATGGCTGAATTCATGAATGGTGATGGCGATAATAATGGCTATGAGCCAAGCGAAAAACATCGCGGGTTGTTGAAATAATAATGAAATAATCATAACAAGTTACGAATTATTACCGCTAATTAGCTTGCCTTGGCGTTATATTTGTTACGAATATCGGTAATGGATGATGAGAAATTAGAAACTGGAAATTGGGGTTGGAAGCTGGGAAACCGGGGATGGAGAAATCTATTCCGAAGAATTAGGAAAAGATCTCTCCGCTTCGTCATCCTTCGCCGCGGCTTCGGACGACTTCCTGCCTGCCGGCAGGCAGGCGGTCGAGATGACAACAGCGTCGGCCTTGTTTCTCTATTTTTCTGTCTCATGTTCTTTTGTTTCATGCTTAATGATCCATGATACGTGTTATGTGATACGTGCTATGTGTTCCGTGTTTCATGATCAAGACTTGATTTATTTTAACATACATGTTAAACTATTTCCATAATTCAGTAATTAACTAACGTCACTATAATATGAAATCTTGCGAAATTTGCGGCAAAGGGCCGAAAAAAATGATTAAAAGAAGCCATTCCATGCAAGCGACGAAAACCTGGCAATATCCCAATTTGCAATCGAAAAAAATAGACGGTAAAAAAGTCACGCTTTGCACCAGCTGCTTGAGCAGGAGAGCCAAAAACGCCAAGTAAAAATTTTAGAAAAACTTAAAGCCCGCAAGGGCTTTTTTTGTTTTACTTTTAAAACAAAAAAACCGCCGTAAAAGGCGATGATTTTTAAATCTTTTTTTGGTGCCGGAGAGAGGACTCGAACCTCCATGGACTTGCGCCCACAGCGACCTGAACGCTGCGTGTATACCAATTTCACCACTCCGGCCTACGCTTTCGCGCTGCTCAAGCTTCGGCCGGTCTTCGACTCCGAGGGCGACAATTTCGTCGCTCAGACTCGAGGAGCAGGCCGACTAAAGCTTGAAAAATTATTATAACAATCCTGTCTTCGATCCCCAAAATGTCTAACAAGCGAAATGGCCTGCCATCCGAAGCTCCAACGAGCGGAGCGAGGAGGAGCGAAGGATGGTGGACTTGAGGGGATTCGGACCCCTGACCTCTGCGATGCGAACGCAGCGCTCTACCAACTGAGCTACAAGCCCGAAATAATAAACCTCGCAACTGCCTGCCCGCCAAAACTTCAAATAAGCCTACAAGTGGCGGGCCTGCCCGCCGAAGCTCGAAGAGCGTAGGCGGGAGCTACAAGCCCTTGGGTCACATAGCACGTATCATGAAACATGAAACATGAAGCATGGGGCATGGGGCATTAAACAACATGCCGACTCATTATAGCCGATTTTTAAAATTTTTCCAAGGGGTTCTAATTCAACCGCCAAATTTGATAAGCCAAGTAAGTGGCGAACGATACCCAAATAAAATAAGGTATAAGAAGCGCTGAGACTATTTTGAATTTTTTCCAAAAAATGATGATCAAGGCCAAAGTGGTCAAATTCAAAACAAGCATCTCAATAATGGACCAGCCGATTTGATGCCAAGTAAAAAAAATCAAAGTCCAAGCCGCGTTCAAAATCGCGTTTGAAGAAAACAGCGCCAATATTTTAAACGGAATTTTTTTTACATAAACTTTATTCCAAACCAGCAAAGCGGAAGCTGTTCCCAAAACATAAATAATCGTCCAAGCCGCGCCGATCAAAGATCCGGCCGGCGCGATTTTCGGCAAAGTCAAAGAATCATACCAATTCATTCCTTGGCCGGTAAAAAAAGAACCGAGCAAAGCCGCGGCCAAAACAACCAGCGGGATCGCGAGGTAATTAACTTTTATTTTCATAAAGATTCTTCAGTTTGATGAATTGCTTTAATTTTTTCACGGCCAAACCGCGATGACTCAAAGCGTTTTTTTCTTCATCCGTCATTTCCGCGAAAGTCGTTTCATAATCCGCGGGCGCGAAAATCAAATCATACGGCAAGCCCGGCCTTGGATCGCCTTTCGCCTGCTCAACGATCTCGCCATCCACTCGGCCATCAAATGTCCATTCCTGGCCGTCCGAAGAAACCAAAGCAACCACGCATTCGAAATGAGCCGAGCGCTCCCCGACCGGAACATTGATCAATTGATTGAGCGCGTATTCGAATAAGCGATCGTGAGGAGTTTCTCCGTCTCCCCAACGCGCGGAATGAATGCCCGGCTGGCCATTGAGCGCGTCAATGCATAACCCGGAATCGTCGCCGATCGCCCACTCGCCCGTTTTTTCCGCGGCGAATCGAGCTTTTTTTAACGCATTTTCAGCGAATGTTTTGCCGTCTTCGACAATATCTTCACTAACCCCGGCGTCAGTCAAACTGACGATTTCCAAATTGGGATCATTAATCATCTCATTGAATTCTTTGACTTTGCCCGCGTTTTTCGTAGCGAAAATCAATTTCATATTTTTTTTATTTATTTTCCGACATAATCGATTCTGTAAATAACTCCGGCTTTGTCATCGGAAACGAACATGGCGCCCAAATTGTGAATGGCAATATCAACCGGCCGACCCAAAGCTTCATCGCCGGTCAACCAGCCGGTGATAAAATCTTCTGTTTCCAAATAATTTCCTTCAGCGTCGAATTTGACCCTGACGATTTTATAGCCGGTCGGCACTGTGCGATTCCACGACCCGTGGTAAGCGACCAACAAATCATTTTCATATTCCTTTGGCCAGGACGCGGTGGGCACAAATGATATGCCAAGCGGCGCCGAATGAGCAGGAATTTCCACGACAGGACTTTGAGTCGAAGCGCAAAAAGATTTTTTGGCGCCGGTCTCGTCAAAATTCGCGTCATTTACTTTATCGCCGTAACAATACGGCCAACCGTAATTTTTACCCTGAACTATTTCATTGATTTCATCCGGCGGCAATTCATCGCCCAAGTTATCGCGACCCATTTCCGTGGCGAATAATTTTCCGGTCAACGGACTGATGGCCATAAAGACCGAATTTCTCAAACCGGAAGCGTAGGGTCTCAAATTCGAGCCGTCCGCATCGACAATCAAAATCGAGGCTCGGCGCCAATCGTCTTCCACGCAAGTGTCGCAAGAAGAACCGACCGAAATCAATAACTTGTCTTTATTCAAAAATTTAAGAGTGCGCGTCCAATGCTCGCCGTCGCCGGGCAAATCGATCAATTTTTCTTGATTGGTCGCGGTCATGGTGTCCGAATCATAATCGAAAACGGAAACCTTGTCCGTCTCGGCCACATAAAGCCGACAATCGTTGACGCATCTTATGGCCAAGCCGTGCGGCTGATTCAAATTCTCGGCCACCACAATCTGCTCATCAGCTTTTCTGTCCCCATCTTTGTCCGGCAGAGCTACCACTTTGCCTTCTTGCGGCAAACTGACCAACACATTGCTTTTCATGTCAAAAAGAATGACTCTCGGCTGATTCAAATCCTTGGCGAACACGGTGATGCTAAAACCATCTGGCACGCTGAGCGGCAAGTCGGTGTCATTGGCGGCAATATCATACGGAGCGTCAAGAAACGCCGGAGCGAGCCCGCGATAATATTTGCGGTACACAAACCCGACCGCGATCAGCGCCAAAACCGCTATTGCGGCGATAATTATCAAAACCAAATTTTTTCTCTTCATAAAAAAATTAAATTAATTCATCTATCTATCATTCTTCCATTTTTTGGGTGGATTTGTCAAAAATCAAAAGAGTCGGCCACCAGCCAAACTCTTTTGATGAGGATTTACTTTTTCGCGAATTTCGGAGAAACAAAGATTAAATACAACGCGGCCAAACCGACCAGAACATAGACGAGTCTCGCGATCGTGCTTCCCGCTCCGCCAAAAATCCAGGCCACGAGATCGAACTTAAAAATGCCCACCAAACCCCAATTCAGACCGCCGATAATCGCAAAAACCATGGCGACCCAATCGAGCGTGCTTAATTTTTTCATACGATTTTGCCCATTAATATTTTAAGCCTATATATAGTATAGCACAAAACAGGCTTTATTCAATTTGACATTGTTCGATTCAGAAAATAAAATGGAAACGACTCAAACCAGGAAGGTGTGCCATGGAATTCTCCTGTAAAGACTGCCGAAATGAGGACGACTCCCGTCAAATACGCGCCCGCGCAATGAAAGGAGTTTTACCTGCGGAGGAAAGAGACGCCATCAACAATCATGTGGGAAAATGCACCTCGCCGGCCTGCGTCAGGCTCAAGAAATCGCTCGAGCTCATTGCCACCGCCATCATCAGACCCGGAGAGGCCTCCCCATGAAGACCGCTTTGTCCTCGAACATCGCGGCCTTTTTAATTTCTCGAATATTTACCCATCAGTTCAGCTTGAGCGAGGATATGTCCTTTCATGGCCGAGTCAAGTTTAGAAATATCCGCTCCCCCGTCCAAGGTCAATTCAATGTCCAGAGCGAACAATTTGAAAAAATAACGATGCTCGCCCGACCCGGGGCACGGTCCGCCATAGCCGACCCGGCCGAAGCTGGTGACGCCTTCCACTCCGGGATCGGAATTTTCTTCGATTTTTAAAATTTTAGAATCAATGTTCCAGACAGTCCAATGCGTCCACGTTACTCTCGGAGAATCAGGATCATCGCAAATTAAGACCAAACTTTTCGCGTTTTCCGGAACGTCCGAAATCATCAGCGGCGGATTGATATTTTCTCCGTCGCAAGTGTATTTGACCGGAATGGCTCGGCCGGAAGTAAATTCCGGAGATTGAATTTTCATATTTTTGATGAATTATTCATTATTTTTTAATAATTTTCACACTGAGCACTTGACAAATCACTAAAATATTAGTAAGTTTTAATGACCTGAAAAAACGCAAACACAGGAGGAACGCGGTGAAAAATATCACATTGACACTGGCGGCAATGGTCGTTCTTTTCCAGAGTCTGCCCGCCCGGGCCGAGGTCAGCTGGCAGGATGGCGCCCGAGTGAGACTGCTCCTACATGGAGGCAAGCAGCTGACGGAAAGTCTCAAAATCAAGGGGACGTTCATCCCCAGCGGCAACCTCGTCGGAGGATTATCGCCGCTGATGTACCTCGGGCTGAACATCAATCTGCCCAAGGGCTGGGCGATCGCGCCCACCGCTGGCTACTCGTTCGCGGCCGACGAAAATTCCCCGATCATCGCCGTGCAGATCAGCTTCGAAAACGACCTGGTGATGTCCTGGTCGGACGTCGAGTACTCGATGCTACCGCATCATTGTTTGTACTGGTTCAGTCAGCTCGAGGGCAAGGCCACGGACTGGCTGATGCTGGGCATCGAGGGCGAAGGTTGGGGCAGAATCGACAACATCAACTACCGCTCGGACGGTGGCGGGCTGAACATCTTGTTCGTCTTCAAAATGTTCGAGATTGACCTGGCCGTGCACGCTCGCACGCTGGCCGGAACTTCGGACACGGGCTTCGAGCTGGTGACGCGTGTCCACGCGTTCCTGTTCTGACGGACACGACCGCTACAATTCAAAGGAGGTTTCCATGCCCAGCGCATCGCGCCGGGCTTTTTTTATTTTTCTATAATCAAACTTTTTCCAATTTTACACATGGTTGTTTAACTTTTCGCACTCTGAAAAATATTATTACAAATAGGCCGATCGCAAAAGAAAAAACAAACGGATATTCGATATTTTCGCTGATCAACCAAGCGCCGATAAATAATAGAGGGATATCGAATACGCTCTTGATGAAATTCGACAAGGATAGGGTTGTCGCTCTGTTAAACGCGCAACATTTTTTATTGTAAAATTCCGAATACAGCGGCCAGCGCATCACCTCGAACATATCCATGACAAAAAACGTAATCAACATCACATAGCCGTTTCGTAAAAAAACCAATTCCAAAACCAATAGAGCGGCCGCGGCCACAAATCCAGCATTGATCAAATTTATTCTGCGCGCCAATGACTTGTTTTTTAAAAATGAAGAAACGTATTGATTTAGAAAAAAAACGACCGCGTGAAATATTCCCCAACCGATTCCCAAGGTCAAAACAGATATGCCGATATTAACAAAAAACTCTTGATGAAATCGCCAAATGATAAATGAAGCGATAAAGATCAAAGTTTTGCTTAAAATCGCTTTCATGAATTGCCAATCCGATCTGATCAATTTTACCGCGTCTTTCATCACCCCGGCCTCCATTTTTTCAACATCGACGTGATGGTTGGGCTCGACGAGTCTAAAGGCGAAAATCAAAGATGCGACCGAGGCGACAAATTCCAGCGCTATTAAAATATCAAATTGCCATTCCAATAAATCTTTGGCGACCAGCGCGCCGATCACGGGCATGAATATTTTAAATATTCGCTGACCGGAATAATATTTGCCCAGTTTTTCCAAACTGTTTCCTTCATTTCCCAATTCTTTATTGGTGTCATACAGCAGCGCTTCGTCAGTGCCGGTAAAACAAGCGAATGACAAAGATAAAAGTCCGGCCGCGACGATAAACCACAAAAAATCCGCGGCGAAAAGCATTATTATCCATTGAAAACACGCCAACGCTACGCCCAGTATCATTGTTTTCTTTCTCCCCCAGCGGTCAGCCAAATAACTGGAAGGGACCTCGAACAGTAATCCGACAACTGCCCAAGCGATGGCCAAATAAAAAATTTCGGCCAATGTCAGTCCCCTGTGCAAATAAAACAAAGTCATGACCACGTTCATGACCTTGAAATTCAGGAACGCTTGGAGCCAAAACATTAACTTATAATTTTTCTTCAAATATTTCTTTATCATGAAAAAACGTTATCAACTTTTGCGACTATAGATGATTTTCAAATTTCTCCGCCAAATAATCGAACAACCTTTGATGAAGCGAAAGCAAATACTCGAAATATTTTCTATTTTCTTTTTCCCCGTAAAAATCTCCGGCGCCAAGGTCAACCAAAATCGAACCCATGGTTCTTTCCAATAAAAGCAAATGAATTTTCTTGTCAAAATCCGGATCGAGTTTGACCACCGGAATTTGGCGGTAAACATCCAGCCATTTATTCACGTATTCAATCATTTCTTCGAAAGTATAACCAACGTCTCTGATATGAAGCAGGCACGCCCAGATATTAAACGCCAGATCATACCACTGCGGCCGATATGACCAAAATAAATTCGACAAAATAACATATTGGCCGCTTGGCATTTTATAAACATCGTCAGCGGTCAGGTGGCCGTGAGAAAATACCATGGCAAAATCAGCAAAATGCTTTTTTACAATTTCCAAATACTTTTCCAAATACTTTTCCAAATACGGCTCGTAATCTTCTTTCTTCAATCGGCCGACGGATTCTGAAATCTTTTGCCAATTTTCAGCGCGATCAAGCGAGAATTTTACTACGTCAAGATTCTCCGGCTCGAGCCAAGGCTTGGTTAAGGCGGAAGTTCTGTACTCTTGATAAAATTCCGCAAAATCATTCATTTCCTCGTCGTTGGCAAAAGGCATTTCAAAAATTTTCAACGCGTCAATATATTCGGTGATCAAATAACCGTAGCCTTTTTTTTCATCAAAAAATTCATAAGCGAAAAGCTCGGGCAAGCGGACTTTCTGGCTGCCATTTTGCTCGCTGAACTTTTCCAAAATCTTTGCTTCATCAACTTCCGGTTTTAATCCCTGCAATTTCAAAACCGCGGGCTTGCCTTGGTATTCGCCTTTGTAAATCAAACTGCCGACTTTATTTTTTTGATAAATAACGCCGCGAAAAATTTCTTTTTCAAGCTCAAAACCGGTTTTTGCCAGCACTTCGGCCAAAACTTCTTCTTCCCTGTCAGCGAAATTGGCTTGGCTGAAGTATTTTTCCGTTATTTTATTGGACATAATGTTAACTACATTATAAAAAGCCCGCCATATTATAGCAAGCTTTCAGCTTTCCTCCATGATTTTTCTCCTCCTGGCCAGCATTGCCTCACGAACGGCCGGAACATGCAGACCGATGACATCAAGCGGCGTGGCGAGCAAGGTCTGCTTGAACCATTCGATCACTTTGCCGCTCATGTCATAGGTGATGACCAGCGGCCACTTGCCCAAAATCAGCCGAGCCAGAACGCGGACCTTCATGGCCCGCGCCGCGTCGCAAAAGATGATGATCCGGTCTGGCCGCAACCTCTTTTCCGCCATGACTTTTCGCGCGCCATGGAGATTCTCGGCCGTGGTCCTGGCGGATTCGTCCAAATGGATGGGCTGAAATACTTTTTGCGACCGCAAGTACTCGGCTATCACACTCGCCTCGCTTTTGCCCGGCGCCGACCTTTTGTTCGTGAACCCGCCGCTGCAGATAATCGCGGCCAGCGAATTATACCTGGCGAAGTTCGCCACCATATCCAAGTAGCGTTTCAAATCGTCGCTCAAATGACAGCCATAGCCCATGACAATGGCGATTGACTTCATCGGTCTTCTCCTTTCGACGGTTGACGATACTATATCGTAATGAATAAAAAAATCGCTGTCAAACGACCGGCGATTTTTTTATTATGTGCTACGTGTTACGAATTACAATCGACTACTTAGCTTTCAAGCGATTGTTACGAATTACAAGATCCTTAGGCTTAAAGCTGTAAATGAATGTAATTTGTAACAATGCTCCATGATACGTGACCCATGATACGTGATACGTGTTACACGTCTTCCTTGTCTCTGCCAAACTTCAAGTACAAAATCGGCACCACCATCAAAGTCAACACCATGGAAAAGCTTAAGCCGAAAACGATCGAGTAGCCCAGAGGCCCCCAAGTGGAATCGGACATGGCCAAAGGCAATATGCCGCAGACCGTGGTGATCGTTGTCAGCAAAATGGGACGAACTCTGGTCATGCAAGCGTCGGCAATGGCGTCCGGTTTGGACATGCCCACGGCGATATTTGAAGTGATTTTATCAATTAAGAAAATAGCGTTGTTGACCACGACGCCGGCCAAAGCGACCAAGCCGATCGCGGCCGGGAAACTGAGAGGCATATTCACCAAAAACAATCCGGGCAAAACCCCGATCAAGGCCAAAGGAATAGTGACCAAAATGAAAGCCACTTTTCTGAAAGATTTGAATTGCAAGACCAGCAAAGAGCCGATCATCACCACGCCGATGACAAAAGCGTACAATAAATCGGTGAATGACTCCTGAATATCTTCGGTCTCTCCGCCTTGGCTGACAATATAACCTTCTGGGATTACCAGCGCGGCCTGCTTTTCCGTAATCTTGTCATAAATATCCTGCACGGACGCGCTTTCCTTAACATCTGAAGTAACGGTCATGATCCTGTCTCCGTCCAAATGAGAAATGGACGGCCTGCTGTAGCCTATGCCGCTATCGGTGAAACTGCTGATCGGAATGCCTCCGGACAAAGTGGCGATGTCAATCGACTCGATCGCGTTTATATCAAGAGCCTTGTCACCGGCGCCGTTGGCGTCCAAATCGTATTTAACCACCACATCAATGTCGTCCCCGCCTTCTCGAAGCACCGTGGCGCTCGTGCCGCTGATCGCGTTTCTCAAAGTGGCGGCGATCTGCATGGTGCTGACGCCGTACAGCTGAGCTTTCAAACGATCGATCGTAATAACGAATTCACCCGGAGATTCTTGAACGGAAGAAGAGACGGCTTTGGTGCCGGGAATTTCATTCAACATTTTTTCATATTCCTTCGCCAAAGATTCCAACACCTCAAGCTTTGGTCCGATGATTTTTATTTCCACCGGCGCGCCGGCGGGCGGACCTTCGTCCATCAAGGAAATGGTAATATCGAGTTTGGTAAAAGATTTAAACTTTTCATTATACTCATCGGCTATTTGCGCGCTCGTTTTTTCCCGTTCTTCCTTCAATTTAACGATAATATAAGCTTGATTGGAAGTGTTTGAATCCACAGAGACAAAACTGCCCGCGCTGGACTGCGAACCGATGACCGTCAAAAACGATTTCACGCTATTATCCTCGTACAAAATATTCTCAACTCCCAACGCTTGCCGATCGGTAACGGTCAGCGGCGTGCCCGCCGGCATTTTCATATCAATGTAAATCAACTCATAATCCGAAATGGGGAACATATTGACTTCGAGCAAACCCGTCACGGGCAAAGCGACCGCGCCGACAAAAGCGATCAACACAACAATGATAAACGCGGTTCTTTTCGCTTTGCTTCGCATGTAAGATTCTATTTTATTTTGATACCAACGATAAAACGGGCCGAGCAAACGCTCCCGTAAATTTCCCAAGGTGATTTTTTTCTGAAATTTACTATTTAAAAAATTTATTTCCGGCACGGGCAATTTATTCTTCATCACTCTGGCGGAAATGGTCGTCAAAAATCCCAGCGACACCGCGAATGAACCGATTAAAACCACGGTGATGGTGAAAGGAATGCTTTCAATGAATTTGCCGATGATGCCTCCCACGAACATCATGGGCAAAAAAGCGAAAACCGTGGTCAAGGTGCCCGCGATCAACGGCCACTGAAATTCTTCGATCGTGCGATATACCGCTTCTTTGACCGGCACTCCCCTGTTTCTATATTTATTAATGCCTTCGCTCACCACAATGGAGCAATCCACCAACATGCCCAAACCCAAAATCAAGGAGAACAAAGAAAGAAAATTAATGGTGTAGCCGAACTGATATAAAAAGATAAAAGTGATTAAAAAAGTCATGGGCACGGCCAAACCCGTTAAAATAGCCTCTTGCCAACCCAAAAATATCAAAAGCAAAACTATTATAATAATGATAGTGGAAAGTCCGTTCGCGCTCAATCGACTCAGATCTTCTCTGACATATTGAGCCATGTTTTCCGTGACTTCAAATTCGATTCCTTCGGGCAAAATATCTCCCTTTACTTGATCCAATATTTCCATCACCTGCCGCTCGATGTTCACGATGTTGCCGCCGCTCACTTTATACACGGATAAAGACACGGCCGACTGCGACTGACCGCCGTCCAAACTCAATCTGGACACGCTGGCGGCTTCCACATAACCGTCAACGACTTCGGCCAGGTCATTCACGGTGATTACCGTATCGCCGATACTGGCGATCGGCACGCGACTGATTTCTTCCACCGAAGACAGTCTGCCCGCGAACCTGACCAAATATTTGGTGTCCGACGTTTCGATCGAGCCGGCAGGAATATCGCTATTGGCCGAGGCGATCATGGAAGTTACCGACGACAGCGGCAAGCCATAGCCGTCGAGCTTGACTTTGTCGACAATGACCGAGATTTCCCGGTCTTGGCCGCCGGATATTTTAACTTTGGATACTCCGCTGATGCTTTCCAATTGCCCTTGGACGCTTTTCGCGTATTCCACCAATTGATTTATCGGAAACGGTCCGCTCAAAGAAAATGTCAAAACCGGCGTGTCGCTGAAATTCAATTTGCGGACGGAAGGATCGCTGGCGTCGCTCGGCAATTGCGTTTTAGCCTCGTCAACCGCTTCTTTGAGCGCCGACACTTTTTGATCCACATCCGCGTCAATATCGAATTGAACGAAAATAAATGATAAACCGCTGCTTGATTCCGAAGTGACGATATCCAATTCGTCCAAACTTTTTATTTTATCTTCGATCGGATCCGTCACCAATTCTTCCACATCTTCCGGGCTGGCGCCGGGATATGGCGTCATAACCAATGCGTAAGGCACTTCCACCTCGGGGCTGGATTCTTGGGGTATTTGCAAAATCGATACGGTGCCTAAAATAATCACTCCGGCAATAATAATATAAGTGAATTTATGATTATTCACGAAAAATTTCCAAATTTTTCCGATTTCTTTTTGCTCCATATTAATTCAACTCGACTTTTTGTCCGTCTTTGATTCCTCTGGTGGATTCCAATATTTCCATGCCCGAAAAAAGTCCGTCATTCACCTCAATCATCTCTCCGACGACTTTGCCCAAGGCCACGGGCAAGGATTCCACGACGCCATCTTGGCCGAACAAATAGACATAAGCCTGGTCGGAGGTTATTTTCACGGCGGCCAGCGGCAAAAAGTAAATATTATTGTGAATCAATTCTTCATTGATCCTTATTTGAGCTCGAGCGTATTGCCCGATCTTGACCGGCAGATTATCGCCGACCATGGCGATAATCGTTTCTATCTTTTTGGTTTGAGGATTCACTCTCGGCGAAATTTTGGCCACCGAACCTTCAATGCCGTCTTCGATCCTGGCAGCGGAACCCACGCCGATCATATTTATTTCTTTTTCATTCAAATAAACTTTCAATTGCAACCCTCCGGGATTCACCAAGGAAACAACCATTTGACCGAATGACACCAAATCACCCGTTGTTATTTTGACCTCGGAAATAATTCCGTCAAAAGGCGCTCTGATAAAAGCTTTGTTTTTATTATTTTGAATCAGGCCGACGGACGCTTTCGCTTCTTTGACCGAAGCAAGAAGTCCGGCCAAATCAACGTCTCGTGGACCGGCCACGGTCAAATTATAAGCGGCCTCGGCCTGAGCGAGAGAAGCTTCTTGCACCGCCACGGAAGCATCGGCGGACTTGAGATCATTTTTCGCTTGTTCTTTGGCGTCCGCCAAATCCTTGATCGCTTTCTGATAAGCGATTTGCGCGGCCGTGTCAGCGACCTTGGCGTTATCGACGCCGGCCGCGGCGCCGGACAAAGCCGAAGCGGCGCCCGAGACCGAAGCTCGCGCGGCGCCTATGCCGGCCTTAAAACCGTCGAGCATGGTCGGGGTCAAGTGACCCACGGCCGAAGTGGCGTTAAGCATGGCGGTCATGTCAGCCAAATGATCGGTCATGGTCTCCACAGCCGAGACGGCGTAAGTCGCCACGGAATCAATGTCATCATGATTGCTCGTATAGCTCAAATAGGAAACCATTTCCGCGACTTCCACCTTGGCTTTTTTGGCTTCATTATAACTGTCGATGGCCGCGTACCAGGCGACTTGGCTTTTTTGGCTCAAATCCGCCTCGAACACATCATTGATAATGGTGTTATCAATACCCATGATATTGTCGGAAGCGGTCAGCGCCGAAGCCAAAGTGGAAACCGTCGAATCCAAAACATTAACCAAATTTTTATAAGCGTTATCTATTATCTCGCTGTTATCTTGATCCGCGGCTTTTTGCAAATTATTTTCGGCTATTTTCAAAGCGGTCTCGACGGCCGAGACTCTTTGCTCGGACATCAATTTCGATTGCTCCCGCCCAACTTTCGTTTGCTCCAAAATGGCGGTCGCCTGAGCCACGGCGGCCGCGGCTCGCGCGATTTCTTGATCCGTAGCTCCGGCGACTCTTTGATCAACGCCGCTTTCCAATCTTTCAATGGTCGCGGCGGCCTGAGCCAACTGAGCGTCAATGTCCGCGTGATTCAATTCAACCAAAACATCGCCCGCATGGACTTCCTGTCCGATTGCGGCGTTTACCTTTACCGCTTTCGAAGACAATTCGCTTTTTATATCTATCTGTTCCAAGGATTCGACCACGCCCGTGGCCTCGATTTGCGCGTTCTTTTTCTGAAAATCGTCGACATTGAGCAATGAGACCTTTCTCACCGTCTCTATTTCAATAACTTCTTCAGTATTCAATTCCTGATATATTCGAAAACCGAAAACGCCGATAACGGCCAAAATGATAATATAAATGATGAATTTGGCGAAATATGATTTTTTCTCTGGCATAATTGAAATTATTGTCTTTTAATATTTTAGAAACCTATCAATGAAAAATTATCTTAACATAAATCAAAAATTTGTCAAAAAAACAAAAAAAGCCCCTTAGGATTTTTTTTGTTTATCGCGCTACTTAATTTTTATTTAAAATATGAGCACGGCCGCGGCCACCACCGTGGTCCATAAACCGTCTTTGTGGCCTTCGGCCGACTGCGTGATATTCGAGGTTCTGATTATCTTGCCCGATGATTTATATACTTGCTCCCGCTCATCCCACGCCGCGGAGGAATCAAACTCCAAACCGACTATCGTGGCCAGCATGGTGGCGGCCAAATCCTCGGCATAATCTCCGGCTCGCTCGGCCGTCTCGCCGAAAGAATGATGTTCTGACAAATAACCGTGTTGATTATGATCCTGTGGCAAAGCCAAACCGATGGAAGCGCACATCAAACGATTGGGCTCGCATGCGGCTTGTCTGGCCATGACGACAAAAACTATTTGTCCCGGTTTTAAAAATTTTTTTCCTTCATCTCGAGAAATACGTTTGCAATCGGGAGGAAAAATGGAGCTGACGGTCACCAAATTATATTCCGCTATGCCGGCGTCGCGCAAAGACATTTCAAATGACTGCAAATAATCTTTGTGCCGGCCGACACCCTTGGTTAAAAACATTTTAGTGGGAACGAACATTGAACCGGTTTCATTTTCCATAGGACGCGAAAATATTATTTTTTATTTTAGGATAATTAGAATATAGCAATTTATAAAAAATCTGTAAACAAAAAAATGGGCAAGGACCATGAACGGAAAAATTATTCATTAACCGACTATCTTTTTAACATAGCGCCAATAAGACCAGAAAGCATTTTAGCAATGCCCTCCAAATCATCGTACGCTTTCCCAAACATATCATCATCAAGCAATCTTTCGATCTTCATTATTCTCATGATGGCCACGCATTCATTAACCGACCCTTTGGCCACAACGTAAAAATTTTTCTTGTCGTTTTTGCTGTATTTACCGGCTCCTTCCGCAATATTTAACACAATGCTTATTGAAGCTCTTTTTAGTTGATCTTTAAGATTTTTGTCTATCTTGGGATCGGAAAGAATTTTCAAAACTTTGACATAATAGAATTCCGCTTTCTGATAAACGGGAAATTGCTCAAAATCAAACATACTTTTAAAAATTTGCTTGCCTTAATTCTTCTCCTTAATCTTAATTCTCAATTCTATTATTAAACAACTTAAAGATTAGAATTAAGGATAAGGATGAGATTAAGAATTAAGGTGCGGTGGTCGGGCTGGGGAGACTCGAACTCCCGGCCTCATCGTCCCGAACGATGCGCGCTACCAACTGCGCTACAGCCCGCGAAATAAAAATTGAAAATCAGGGATCCAGCATCAATAAAAGTAAAAAATCTGATGACTGGTCGTCGGCTCATCCGGTTTACCCAGCAGTTTCCCGGAATTAGTATGAAATATACGCTCTGATCCGTCGATGCCCATGAACTTTAGATAGCTTAACATAAAATAAACAGCTGGTCGAGAGTCTAATTCCAAACTGTAAATTTTATCGAAATCATAACTTAAAATCGCCTTATTGCTTAATTCATCAGCAATATCCGCCTGGTCAGCCTGCTTATCGTGAGAAAAATCAATACTGGCTAAAATCAAGGTTTTTTCCGGATCGACTGACCGCACAATGACCTTGGCCAATAATTCTGCTTCCAGCGAAGTTACAGTATCTTTGATAATGATCGGCATTATTTTCGCGTCCGGAAAACTTTTTTTAATAAAAGGCACAAGCCCGGTAATCCCATGCTCATTTTCAAATGGCGCTTCTTCAATTTTTACCTCAGTATTATCTATAATTGCTTTGATCAAATCCTGATCCGGCAAAAGAACGCCATAAGGCGTGTTCCAGGCGGCAGTCGAGGTTATTCTCCGGGCATAGCCGGCATTATAATGGTTAGGTCCGATTAAAATAATCGTTTCATAGTCAAAATCTTCGATGCCCAAAAAAAAAGCGGCGATTTTATCTTTGACAATCAAATGATGCGGAACAATACCGGCGTAAACGCGGCTTGGCGGCCGATTGACTTGACCCGCGGCCTGCTCATATGCCTGGTCGTAAAAATTTCTGTCATTGATAAAAGAATAATGCATCGCGTCATACTCGACAATCGAATCGGCTTCCCGGTTATTGCTTATGAAAATTAAAAGCAATCCTGCCTGTAGAGACACAAGCAGGATTACCGCGACAAGAATTATGTTGAAGACATTTGATTTCATTTATTTGTGCAATGCTCCGCCCCACTCAACCACCGTAAAGCCTCTTCTCTCCGGAGTGACAATCTTTTGCGCTTCGACTTTTACGGGATAATCCAATCCTTCGTAATCCATGAACACTCTGATGACCGTGTCCGGTCTCGGGCTGACAGTCAGCGGAGCCAATTTATCAAATTGAGACTGGGGCACAAAGGTCACGAAATAATAATTTTTATCCTGCATTCGAGGCAGCCAGAATTCAATAAATTCATCCGATTCATTCTCATTCAAACCGAGCAATGCCAGTTTTTCCCACAAAAATTTCTCAACATCGTTTTTAGCCACGACAAATCCTTGATTCGGCCTTTGATAAAACATTCCTTTGCCTTCCCAAAATAGATATGGATAATAAGTTTTATCAGCGTAATTGAATAATTTGCCTTCCGGCGTGGCGTTTACCTGCCAGCCGCCGTTGTAATCCGGTTCGGTGATGGAAAATCCGCCATTGGGATCGACTTTCACTGACACATCCATTTGCTTTTCAGGATAGAGGTAAATCACCGGCTTGCCACATTCAACCGCGGGGATAAACATCAGATTGCGGAATTCAACGAAACCTCCGAACGGATCTTTCCAGAAAATGGCCGGGTGCTCTTTGGTAAAAGTTTCATACGGAGTTTTATCCAGCTGAGTTTTATTGACTTCATCGTAGCCGGGATAATAATCATCATATATCTGCCGTATGTACGACACGCCGTCAGTCAGCAAAGCTCCATCTTTCAATTCATATATATCATATTTCCCTGAAAGCACGCCTGACTTGACCAGATCCTTTTCAGTCGCGCCGGCAGCATAGTGATAGCATCTGCCCACGCCGCAGCCGCCGATTGTGCCTTTGAAAAATTCATATTTATTATAGGCGCCGCTGGACCAGGCAATCGGGAGCTGAGTAGACAGCACGCCAAGCGTTTCTCCTCCAAGTATGTCAAATTCATATTCTCTGACAGTGCCGTCTTTGGCGACCGCGTAATAGCAAATTTCCGTCCCCATTTTGCCCATATCATATTTATAAATAAATTCTCCCCGGGCGAATTCGAAAAGCTTGGTTAAATCTTTTTCCTCGAGATTTTGAAATAGCAGAAACTTCTCTCCGGCCGCTTTGATTAAATTTATAGAGGAGTTAGGGATTCCGATTTTTCCCGGCGTTTCCAGATTGCGAATTGAAATAGTCTCATTCACTGAATAAACAGAAGTATATATTCCATAAATTTCAGCTGAATGCTTGGATAAGACCACATATTGATCGCCGTTTTTGATCACTCGGAGAAAGCCGGTCGGACCCATTTCCTGCATGGGTATTATCAAATACAGCTCTTTATCTTTATATACGCCGCTGGCGATCTTTCCGATTTTGTAATATTCGGAATTATCAATCGAGTCTTTGGCATATTCTTTTCCGTAGGATGATATGATATCCTTGTTTTTTGAAAAACTGGCGATAACCGCATTATAATTGTCTCCAAAAAATCCCGACGCGCCGACATCCTTGAGTTTTGCTATGTCATACCACTGCACGTCCACTTGCTCACTCGTCGTCAATCCGTCAGTGGTGATTTCGTCCGCTGTCGAATTTGCGCTTTGTCCATCAGTCGTTTCAATTTCCGATGTCGCTACTCCCTTCTGCTCGAGAGCGGCCAACTTCTGTGTCTCAGACACGGATTCAAACGCTCCTTTTTTGATCAATAAAAAGTAAACTGTAATGCCGTTGGTAATAATCAGCAAAGACAGTGCGATAATTAGAACGCACAGCAACACTTTGCTGTTTTTTCCGGAAGATTGATCTGATATTTGCATAAATACTCCAATTATTTTTAATTTTGTTAAATTATTTAATATTTAATTTTTAAAAACTCCACCTTCAACTGGCAAAATTCCGGCTAAACGCCAAGTGGGTGACCGCAATCTCGCTCCACGGAGCGAGACGATATGAGTCTCCCTAGAAATAAGTTTGTCCCGAAATTTAACCAGCCTCATGGTGAAGCTGTTATTATTTTAACATTTTTAAGAAATATTGTAAAAATTCGAACGAATATTGATTTTTTGCCTTAATTTCACTATAATTAATAATAAATTTATGAGATTTCAACTCAAATCAAAATTCAGCCGCTCGACCGCGTCCAAACAAAAAACGGAAAGTTTTTCCGTTTTTTTATTGACCCGTTATTTTTCCACTGTCCGATAAATCAACGCCTCGTCAACTCTTTGCCAATCATGCAATTCTTCATCTTTAAACCAAACTTTTATTTCTCTGTCCGCTTCGTCAACCGCGCCCGAAGCGTGAATCAGGTTTTGGATCGGCCGACCGGACTTGTCGGACAAAACATATGAGTCAACGGAATAGTCTCCCCGAATCGTGCCCGGTTCCGCATCCTGCGGACTGGTCGCGCCCACCAATTTTCTGATTTTAGCCACTGCGTTATGACCTTCAACGCAAATCGCCACGATCGGCGACATGGTTAAGTATGAAATCAATTGATTGCGCACGCGCCGGCCGATTTCCATGGCCGTCTCGGTCATTTTATCGCCCCGGCTCTCAGCGGCTTTCAAAGCTTTTTCCCCCACGCTTAGCATCCAAGCTTCATCGTTGGCATAATGCTCCCCGGCCAGATCTTCGGTGGCGCGAACCACTTTCAAGCCGATTATTTTCAAACCGCTGCGTTCGAAACGGCTGATGATTTCTCCGACCAAAGCTCTCTGAACTCCATCCGGCTTGATCAGGACCAATGATTTTTCAGTCATACAAATTAAATTTAATTGATAAAGTTATTGCCATTTTAGCAAATTAATCAATTTTGTAAAGGCTTTCCCCCGCTTTTGCCGCTGAAAATTTCCAAATTGTCGCCATCGGAAAATATCGAAATTTGCTCGTCTTCATCCGTTCTGAAAATATCAATGCCCAGGCGCTCCAGACGACGAACCACGGAAAGATGCGGATGGCCGAAGCTATTGTTTTCGCCGACCGAAATAACGGAGTATTGCGGATTTACCGCGGTCAAAAATTCCTCGGAGGATGAACTCGAACTGCCATGATGGCCTATTTTTATAATATCGGAAGCGACATCAACTTCATAATTCAATATTTTATTCTCCACGGGAATTTCAGCGTCCCCCATGAACAAAAAACTTTTGCGGCCGAAAACCAATCGATTCACGATCGAAGTATCATTCAAATCACCGGCCTCATCAATATCTTTTTTCTCAAAAGGATAAATGAATTTTAAAATCGCGCCATCGCCGAAATCCAGATCTCGGGGCGTATCGACTATTTCCAAAGTAATTTCTTTATCTTTGATAATTTGCAAAAATTCCAGAAATGCCGGGGAATTGGAGATCGCTCCCGTGTAATAAATCTTGCCCACCTCATATCTTTTAACGACTTCAATCAAACCGTTCAAATGATCCGCGTGCGGATGAGTTAAGACAACGGCGTCTATTTTTCGGTCAAAAAACGACAAATTGGCTCCCAACTTATCCAAAACAGAAGTATCCGGACCGCCGTCGATCAATATTTTTTGCGCCGAAGGAGTGATGATCAAGCTGGCGTCGCCTTGGCCGACATCCAAAAAATAAACCGCCAGCCTGCTTTCGGCGGGCAGCGACGCTTGAGAATTGACGCCGAAACCGGTCAATTCTTCTTTGATGATCAAGCCCATCAAAATCAATACCGCGGCCAATAAACTAACCGTTATTTTTTTTAAGTTTTTTCGCATAAAATATTATAAAGACGGAAATTATCGCGTAGCAAAAAAGCATGGACGCCAAACCGAATTTCACATCAACGGACGCCCAGCCGATGGCTGACAAATATTTAACCGCGCTGATGATGTATTGCTCGACCAGCCAAGTCAACCAGCTGACGATTTGCCCCAATTCAACGGATATTATCGAGATGACCAGGCCGATAAAACCGCACAACATGGCCAGCGGGATTACGGATAAAATCAGAATATTGGCCAGAGGAGCGATAAGAGACACCCTGTTGAAATTATACATTATCAGCGGCATGGTGGCCATGATGGCCGCCAGTGTGGTGGAAAAATTTTCTCGCAACGCGAACTTTTGCGGCAGCCAGGAAAAAAACTTTTCCATCGGCTTCGAGATATAAATCAAGCCGATCGTGGCCAAAAAAGAAAGCTGAAAGCCAAGATCGAAAAAAAGTATTTTGGGATTGATCGCGGCCATGACAAACACGGCGAGAATCAAAACATGGCCGGTTTTGGTTTTTCTGCCCAGCTGCGAGGCGGCCATGATCGTCAACCCCATGACCGCGGCTCTGACCACGGCCGCGCTCATTCCGCACAAAAAAACAAAACAGATAACGCCGGCCGCGGAAAAATAAAACGCTTTTTTTCTGCCTATAAAAACGGCTTTCAAAAAATTGGCCAAAGCCGCGGCCACCACCGTGATGTTATAGCCGGAAACGGCAATGATGTGCGTGACGCCGACTCGAGTGAAAGCGTCGGTCAAATCCGACGGAATACCCTTTCGGGCGCCCAAGAGCAACCCGGCCAAAAAAGAAGCGTGAGGCTCCGGCAAAATCAAATTTATTTTGTTCAATAAATACTTTTTCGCTTTAAGCAAATATTTTTCGAAATAATGCCCGTCCACTTTCCCCAATATTTGCATCTTCGGATTATAACAAGTTGAAAAAATCTTTTTGCCCGATAAATATCTGCCGTAATCGAATTCATCGATCAACCCCGGCTTCTTTAACAAGCATTCGATCTTTACTTTTTGTCCGAATTCATAAATCGGGTATGAGTCCACCTTGACCAAAACCAAACCCTCCGTTTTTTTGCCGTTCAATTCGGTCGCGGCCACGGTCAATTTCTGATGATCAGCTCTTTGATCGACCTCTTGCGCGATATAGCCAGAAAACGAGACTTTTTCTTCATTGTAATAATGAATAAAGTTCTCGGTCATCGGCGGATCAAAACGGCCAAACCAATAAAAACCCGAAACAAGTCCGATAATCGCCAACGCTGCGGCCAATCTGTACGAAGAGAACAAGACGCCAAGCATCAAACCCGAAATGACGACAAGCAAAATCAAGTCGGCGCCAAAACTGGCCAAGCAAATTCCTGCGATAAATAAAATCAGCGATAAATAAAATTTTTTGCTCAGTGAAAAATTTTTAAACATAAAACCCCTCCGGTTGGAGGGGTTCCGCTATGTTGAAAATTTTATTGTTGGGCTTTGAAATCCAAAATGGCGGTCACCACTTTGGAATCGTCTTGCAAGTCTTCGATAAACAAAACATGGTCTTTGTTTATTTCCATTCTATCCATCGGTCCGTGCAGTTCATTTCCCAATTTAATCAAACTCAAATCAGGCGTTGTTTCGCTTCCCGCTTGTTGCTCTTGAAGCGGTTCTTTCAATTGCAAATAATAAATGTCTTTCAACAAGACATAACTCGCGTTTTTATTGGTTAATTTTCCGAAATATACCTGACCGTTTGTCAAAAAAACAGCTTGGTAATCCGATTTATTGAAGCCGCGCCGATAAATGAAAAAATATGCGGCCCCGGCGACAATAATCAAAATCATCAAGGCCAAAATCATGGCGAATTTTGAATTTGATCCTTCTTTTTGCGGCATAAATATTTTTTATTTAATTTTCAATTATTAATATAATACAATAAAAAACACGCAAATGCAAATGGGTTATTCACTTGGAGGTAAAGCCGGAGTCTGTTCGGCAGGCGCGGGTTCAACGGGCGTCGGCTCGATCGGCTCAGGTTCGACGGGAACGGGTTCGATCAGCGCTGGTTCTGCCGGAGTCGGCTCTGGCAAAACAGGTTCCTCGATTATTGGCTCGCTTGCCGGCTCAATGGGTTCCTCCGGCGCGTCAATAATTTCTTCCGGAGCGATTGGCTCTTCTTCGGGAATAATGGGTTCATCCGGCGCAACGGGTTCAATATTGTTCTCCCCGAAAACCTGCTGAATTAAATCCGCGCCCAAAACTATCACCAAATCGCTGTTGCCGTAAAAACCGACTTCCCCGCTCATCAAATCAAACGGCACGACTTCTCCGCCCGTAATGCTTTGAATTTCCAGCAAAGCGTTTTGATCAATATTCAAATCGACCTGATAAATTTCAGTATTATCATAGCGCATGATCGGATCTTGACCTATATAAACGGTATAACCCAGCCCGCGCAAACTTTCCACGATATTTACGATATCCAAATTCGCTCCGTTAAGCAAAGTGATTTCAATCATTGACCGATCAATGGTCACTTCCGGTAAAACCGGCTCGCCGGCGTCCGCTTCGTTGCCCACGACTCCGAAAGCCAGCCAGGAAAAATTTATTGAGAAGGCGCAAACGCCATTATTATTGAACGTCTCTTCCGGCAAACAAAGCGGCTCGGCTATGTTTATGGTGAACCCTTCTTTGCTCTTGCCGGTAATGACGAATCTGCCGTCCCAGATGTCAAAAGCGTTGTCGGCCGCGGTCAAACCGTATAATTCCGGGGTCACGGAAATTCTGGGCAATTCTTCATAAGGCCTATCGAAATTGACCTTAACGAACGTCAGATCCGCCGAAGCGATGGTCGCGACTCCGGACATTTCGTCGCTGACATAAATTCTCTTTTCAGCGGTCAGATCTCCGGCCACGCTCAAACCGCCTTCGACTCGCAAGTCCGCCAAAATCTTCATGTCCGTTTTCACTTCCAAATATTTGTCCGCTCCGTCAGGATAAACGACAGTCAAGACTTCGGCCAAGGAAGAATCGGTTAAATTAAGAGCCGCGTCCGGACCGATGATGGCCGAAATGGGATCGGAAACCAAATCTCCGGATCCTTCAAGCAAGGCCGCGGCCAAGGCGTTCGAGCCGTTATTTCTGGAAATTAAAACTTTGATGCTGTCAGACCCCGAGAACAAAGATTCCAACGCGATACCGATGGTCGGATCGCCGAGCGAAGCTTTCATGGCCACGCCGGGGATTGACGAGGTCGTCAAATAATCTCCTTGCCTGATGGCGCCGTTTTCGACATTGACTTTGGTGGGCAACTGTCCGATCAAACCGATCAATTTGTAATGTGTGTTGTTGTCGCCGTACCGATCGTTGCCGACAAATGCCGGGGACGTAGACACCACTCCCATGGCCAGCGCGTCCGACGAGGCAACGCAACGTTTCACCCCGTTGCTGTGTGCTCTGTCCACGCAAACTATTTCTCCGGGCACAAGATTAGAATCAATACTGAAGAAATATTCCGCATAGTCGGATCCGGTGGAAGCGTAAGTGACGCCATCCGCGCCATTGCCGTGGATTTTTCCTCCTTCGGTGCCGTCGCCGTCCGCGAACTGCACCCATTTATTCGTGGCGCCAAAGCCCGCGTCTTCTCCGGCCTGAATCCAGACTCCCATATTGCCGGTGGTGCCGCCGTCATTGAATACTTTCAACGAATAATCCGAAGATTTGCTGTTGATCTCAGCGTCGCCGTTGATTCTAAAAAGCTGGTTGGCGATGGAACTCGCGAATTCCCCGTAAACCAAAGACAAAGTTTGATCTTGAAGTCTATTGGAGTTAGCAGAAGCTTTACTGCTTATATACAATTTATAAGAATCGGAAGTGGTGGTGGCGGAAGCTCCGGCATAAGATCCAATGGCCACATTATAAGTTCCAGTATCCAAATCATCCAAGGCGTAGTTTCCCAGCGCCACATTATATGAACCCGTGGTAAAATCATCCAGGGTCGACCTGCCTATACCGATATTATAATTGCCCCCGGCTGATGTTCCCGCTCCCGCCGCATTGTAACCGACGCCGATATTGTATGTTCCGGTGAGAATGTAATATCCGCTTTGAAAGCCAATCATGGTATTAGATCCTCCAGTCGCTCTATATAACGAATCAGTACCAACCGCGGTGCTGTAACTGTTTGTTGAAATTGCTTGCAAAGAATTTCTGCCGACCGCTACATTCTCGTGGCCGCTAGTATTTGAATCAAGGGTGTTAGCGCCAACAGCAACACTGTCAAAACCACCTGCGGTGGCGGTCATTGAGTTAAACCCAATTGCCACGTTGTAATATGCCGTATCATCAGCGACCGCCAAGGCGCTGCTTCCTATCGCCACATTATGATGAGCTAGAGAAGTTGCCACTGAACTCAAAGCGTTATTACCCATCGCCACATTATTGGCACCGACATTATTAGTCATGGCTCCGGAGCCTACCGCTACATTATAGTCTCCGGTATTAAGCATCAGGGCCTCATAACCAATGGCGGTATTATAACTGTTTGCGCTGACCGCTGATAATGATGAATATCCAACTGCGGTATTGTATGATCCCGTATGGGAATTCATGGCATTATATCCCACCGCCGTGAGACCAGACTGGGTGTTCGCCGTCTGCAACACGCCCGGACCTATACCGACGTTATAATCGCCCGTGGTGAGAGCGGCCAGCGCTGACTCGCCGACAGAAATATTGTATGTGCCTCCGGCCTGAACCACCGCCAGAGCGCTCGGACCGACGGCCACCGAATTGTTGTCAAAATCAAGATAACCGCTGCCCACTGTCAATCTCTTCCCGGCGACATTAAACCACAATTCAGCATCAGCGGTCGCGTTAGAGCCGATGACCAAATCATCATTGCTTGCGGTTAAATATGTAAAAGTTCCGGCATCGGTAAAAAGACCGGATCCTCCCGGCGCGGCGCCGGTCAGGCTCGCCCAAGTCGCGCCCGTGTAGCCTTCAAAATCCCCTCCCGTCCAGCGCAAATTACCGGCCGTGGTATCATCCGTATTGCCTATTCTGATGCCGTCGCTGAAACCGACCACGGTGGCCGTCGCGTTGTCGATGATCGAACCGTTGCTGAGCTGAATGTCTCCGCTGGTAAAAGTCAGGCCGTTCATGTCAATTCCATAGCCCGCGCTGCCGCTGTCCGAAGCCAGACTGATATAACTGTCGATAAAAGCGTTTTTGGAAACGACTTGCAAACCGTACGCTCCGTTGACTTCAGTTCCGGAAGCATCGACGATAATTTTACCGCCGTAAATGCTGTCCGCGGACGCGCCTCCCGAATTGGTCACGGACACATTGAATCCATATAACTTTTGAGCGACCGCGCTTTGATTGGTTAAAGCGAAATTGTAACCGTACAAAGAACCGCTGAAACCCGCTTGTCCCAAGGCCGAACCGCCGTATCCGGTCGCATTTCCGCTGCCGGAATGATATAGAAGATTGTCAAAACCCGTTAAACTGCCCGCCCCGGAATGCGAAAGGATGTTCCATGAACCTCTTACCGAACCGACACCGTCAAAGCCGCCTTGTCCGGTATCCGCAAAATCCCAAAAAGTGTAACCGACTATATCAGAAGTGGCGGTCGTGCCATCAACATTCACATTATTTGCGATGCGCAAAGTGCCGGCCTCATCAGCGGCATGGATTCCCAGCGTAATTTGCTGGCCCATTAAATTATTATATGCTCCCGTTAAAGCGGCCGATGAGCCCGCGTAAATATCTATCGCCTGAAGATTGTTGGTGTTGCCGCGGAAATTAACGTCCAAGGCGGCCGACGCGTGAGCGTCGCTTGAAGCGTCAATGGCCAATTGCTGCGAACCGACCGTATTGTTGAATAAAAACGGAGCGTCAGCCGTGGCATTTGAACCGATAACCAAATCATCGCCGCTAGCCGTTAAATATGTAAAAGTTCCGGCATCGGTAAAAAGACTTGATCCTCCCGGAGCGGCGCCGGTCAGGCTCTCCCAAGTCGCGCCCGTGTACCCTTCGAAATCCGCGCCCGTCCATCTAATATTGCCGGCCGTGGTATCGTCGGTATTGCCGATTCTGATGCCATCGCTGAAACCGGTTACGGTCGCGGTGGCATTGGAAATGATCGAACCGTTGCTCAGCTCGATATCGCCACTGGCGAAAGTCAGTCCATTCATGGTCAAACCATAGCCGGCGCTGCCGCTGTCCGAGGTCAAACTGATATAATTTTCGATGTAAGCGTTTTTTGAAACTATCTGCAATCCGTAAGCGCCATTAACTTCGGCCCCGGACGCGTCAACCGTAATTTTTCCTCCATAGATGGAATCCGCTGACGCGCCTCCGGAATTGGTCACGGCAATATCCATGCCAAGCAAACTCTGCGCGGACGCGCTTTGATTGGTTAACGTAAGTTTGTAGCCGTACAATGACCCGCTGAATGAACCCGAACCATACACTTGCGGATTCACTCCATAAACGGTGCCGCTGCCCGAGCTGGTGGTGGAGCCGCCAAGGCCGGTTACCGAACCGCTACCCGTATGCCACAAATAATTTTGAAAACCGGTCAGACTACCGCTGCCCGTATGGGAGATTAAAGAATACGCGCCGGTCGCCGAACCGACTCCGGACAAACCATCTTGTCCGGTCTGAGAATTATCGAAAAAAGCGTAACCAATGATATCCGAAGTGGCGTTCGTGCCATCCACGTCGACATTATTCGCAATGCGAAAAGTGCCGGCCGTGTCCGCCGCGTTATAACCCAGCGTGACTGCTTGACCGAAAAGAAAAGCGCTGGCGCCCAAACCCGCTGATGACCCAGCGTAAATATCAACGGCTTTAAGATTATCCGCGCTGCCGCGAAAATCAATATTCAAAGCTGATGTCGCGTTAGCGTCCGTGGAAGCATTAATTGCCAATTGACGCGAACCGCTGGTAGGGTCAAATAAAAACGGAGCGTCAGCCGTGGCGTTCGCGCCGAAAACCAATTGATCGGTCGAGGCCGTCAAATACGTGAACGAGCCGGCATCCGTAAACAAACTGCCGCCCGGTCCGATGCCCGCGATGGCCGCGTCCAAATCTTCGATCACTCCTTGCACATTATTTTTCGTTGAATAAGTCAAACCATCGGAATACACGCCGACATTATACGCGCCGCTGTCATCGGCGGCCGTAAATTCGCCCAAGGCGGTGGTGCCGATCACCAAGTCGCTGGACGCGGTCAAAGTCAGTTGATTAACCACGGTTAAATTTTGTCCGAAATAGCCGTCATCTTCCACGTAAAGTCCGTAATCCCAAGCCGTGCCCGCCTGATAAATGGCGTATTCATTGCCGGCGCCGGCAGCGCCTTGCAAATCTTTGATATAAAGTCCGTACAAAGCGTCGCCGTCGGTCGCGTCTTGAGTGGCGGTCATTTGCAAAATCGACATGGTGTTGGCGCCGGAGTTCGTATTGGCCGTGAATTGCAAATTCAAAGCGTCGCCCGTCGTTCCCGAAACCGTATGTGAATATTTGCCCGTGACAATTTCGTCTTCAGCCAAAATGGCGAATCCGTCACCGTCCTGACCGTTTAATTTACCCGCGTTAATCGCGTAAGCCACGGCCGTGATTTCTTTTCGGGGCGACATCTCGCCATCCCAAGACGCGGCGCCGGCTTTGCCGCCGACTTCCACGCTCAGCCAATAACCGGCTTCGGTCTGAAAATCGAGCGTGGCCGGAAAGGCCATCAAATCTCCGAGCTTCAATGAAAATAATCCCGAATCAACCGTCGCCAACGAAGTCGTGTCAGTCCAAGTCTCCGTCCAAAGCAAATCACCTGCGCTTTCGGCGTTGTAAATTTTGAATCTGACATGATAATATCCGTCTTTGACTTCTTTGCCGTTGCTGTCAAAAAGCCTGGCTTGATAATTCAAATAATTGCTCACCGCGGCTTTGGTTTCCGGAGAATGCGTATTAAAAGCGTAAAAACCCATGGCCAAACAAACAATCAAAAATATCACCAGCTTGTACGGGCTCGCTTGATCGCGGGTCGAAATAATTTTATCGAATTGTCTTTTCACAGACTACTTTTTTTCAACTTCTTCTTTTATTTCGTTTTTCTTTTGAGCCATTTTAATGATCGCCTTGTTGTAGCTTCTGAGCATCAGGTATAAAATCGCCAAGATCGCCAAACCGACCAACATCAAATGCCATGGAATAATCCAAAATTTCAAATTGCCGATGATTTTCTCATCAGGATCATCCTGCCAAGCCATTTCCAAATGAGCGGTGTATCTGCCAAAGCCGAAATTATGCCATTCGTTTTTCAATTCCTGAACGAAACTGCCCCGTTCTTCCGGACCTCGCCAAATCGGGTGAAACGCCCTGATGCTGTTCGGTAAAATATTGCCTTTTTTCGGATTGGCGGCAATCAACGCGGACGCGCCGATCCAGCCTGAAACCGAAATATCGCCGATCGGCTTGAAATGAACATTGCCCGAATTTTTGATTCTGATCAAAAATTCCACGGGCGGGCGATTAAAAACCTTTTTTCCGCTGGCCAAGGAAAACTCCACCAAATCCGCTCCCTGCCTGATATTGCCGGGCACCGTGACCAAAGTCAGCACACCCGTGTTCTCTCCCAAGCCCACGCCGCCGCTCTGCTCGGAACCCGGAGGTTCAGTGCTGGTGAACAAGGCCGCGTAATGTCCTCCCGGCTCGGCGTCGCTCGGCACTTTTATTTTAAAATTGATTTCTTTGGTCTCGCCGACCATAACCAGCATAAAAGGAAATTCGAATTCAACCCAGCTGGCCAAACCCATTTGACTGTCTTCTTCGGAAGCCAAACCGGCATCGCCTTCTTCGCCCCTGGCGTCGAAATTTCTGGCCATGAAATAATATATGCGCGGCGAATCCGTTTCATTTCTGATGCGATATGATCCTTCATAAACTTTGCCAGGCTCGACCACAATACCTTCAAGCACCGGTGGCATTACGGTCACGGCAAAACTCTCGCCGACAAAACCGAAAAATAATATTGAAACAAGTCCTAAAATAATGAAAGTTTTTTTCATAAAATGCGGAATTGGGAAATATTAAAAACTGGCGGTCACGTAATATGTCATTGTTTGCGTGTAAGTGCCGGAACTGGTGCCGTCGTCGATTTTGGCGCGATGCTGAATCAACGCGGTATTGGTCAGATCCGTTGAAATCGGAGAATTCACGCCCGCGCAATCATACAAATCTTCCACAGTGCTGCCGTCAACGGGCATGGGAGAATCGTCATCCGTGTAATTGCCCAATTCCGTAGCCGCGGTGCCGCCGCTATAACTGCAGCTGCCCGCGGTCACGGCGATGCCATAGGCTTCGGCGCTGCTGTTGGTTATCGCGCCCGCGCCTTCAGTCACCAAATCAATGTCCAACCCGTCGGCCACGGCGCCCGAACCGGACGTGCGCAAGTCGCCGTCACTCGTTATCTTAACCGTGTAACCTCCGCTGGCCGTGGAATAAACTTTCAAACGGTATTCGCAAGTGGCCACCGTGTTTAACCCCAGCAAACCCAAACCGCAGGCGTTGGTATATCCCGTGTCAGTCGTGTTTCTTATTTCAAATCTTAAAATTGTTTCCACTGAAGCCGTCACAGTCACGTCATTTTCATCTCCGGAGTAAAGCAACACTGCGCCGAATTCACTATTGACGCTGGAAGCGGTTAAATAAACGGCATCCATTTGATCCGGAGCGACGGCGGGCGCGGTCAAGGTCAGACAAAATTCCACGCCGTTGCTTGAGGACGTGGTGGTCGATCCGGAAAAAGTATATGTCGCAATCAGACCTATCGAGGTCCAAGCGCCGTCCGGAGTGATGTCTCCATCAATATCCGTGGTGTTGCCGCTGACGCAAGCGGTGTCGAGGCTCCAACCGGCAGGCAATTCTAGAGAAATGGTGTCATCCGAAGCGAACTCTCCCTCAGCGACAAAAGAGAAGAAAACTTCATCGGTCGCGCTCTCCGCGATGTTCGGCCAGGCGCCATGCGAGGCGGGCAGAGCGGGCGTAATCGTGCCGCCGCCATTGTAATTGGCGTCTTCATTGAGATCGGCGTATAAAATTACGCCGTTATCGGCCTGGGCGTCGATCGGAACCAAGGCGACCGAGAAAGTCGCCGTGAAAATAATTATGAAGATGAGGGACGAGATGCTTTTTCTATACATACATATTTTATTTATATTTTATATATTTTATTTTTTTCAAAAACCGGCCACGCAATAATAGCTGGTGGTATGAGTGTAAACTCCTCCGGCCATTTCCGCTGAATCGATTGACGCTTTGTAAATCACGGCCACGCGAGCGTTATCTTGCTTGTCAGTGGAAACGGCCACGTCCTGAGCGGTCGAGCTGATCGGCCAATCACCTGACCCGACGGCTTGATCGCCCGTGGTGGAGATGCCGTATTCCGTGCTGCCGATGCTGACCGTGCCGTCGCTGACATCCACGGTCACATACGGTCCTTCGCCCAATCTCAAATCATGATCTTCGGTAATGTAAACGGTGTAACCGGACTCCGCATTGGTATCGACTTCGGCCATGGCCACGCCCGTGGCCACCGTCGCGTCGGTCAATTGTCCGAGCGACAACATCTGTCTATCCAACAAATACACGGCGTCGTCTCCGCCGGCCGGACTCGCGCTCATGGTCGCTTGATCGCCTGACCATTTATCAACCGTAAAGTCATTGCCAATCACCGAAACGATTTCGCCTATGGCCACTTTTTGCCCTTGACCTTCATTTTCAACCACGGCGATAAAGTCGCCGCTGGCAAAACCGATTGCCGAAGAAACCGTCACCGAAAAAGCGGCCAAGTCAAAAGCGGAATAATCCACCCGACTGCCGTCGTTTTGCGCGTTGACTCGAAATTGCAATTTGGGTTTTTCCGCCTGTCTGTATCCGGCGTTCACCGACCAATTGCTGCTGGCGCTCTGGCCCGAGCTCAATTGCCCCAAGGTGTCTATGGCTTGATAATTGGTCGAAGACGAATTGTCCGTGCCGCCCGAATTCAGAGAATCCCAATCAATAATGTAATTCGAGCTGGTCATGGCAAACACAATCTCCTTGCCGCCGAAAATTTGGCAAGTCAAAAGCGTCAATAAAATCGCGATCGTAAATTTAACATTTTTTAAAACCATAAAAACCGGAAGTATTTCCTCAATATTCAAAATGAAACCTCATACACTGAAATGGGCTTAAAAATTTAAATTTCTTCGACTTTTTCTCCCGGAGAAAAAAGAATTCTCCATATAAAATTATACCACAAAACATTGAAATAAATCTGACTTTATTGTGAAAATGTGGATAAAAAAAAGAAAGCGCGCTCGCTTTCATGGCTTTGTTTCAAATTCATTGGCAAAATCAAACCATTTTCCCAGCTGTTTTGCCGATATTTCTTTTATAATCCGCTGATTTTCTCCTTGACGGCGTGCGGTATCGGGTCAATTTTTTATTTGTTTTTTTCGAATAATTTTTCATAATGACAAACTTCCCCCCTAGTCCAAACCGATGCTGTCATCTCGACCGTAGTACCGCCCCGTTCGTCATTCCCGCGAAAGCCTGCCTGCCGGCAGGCAGGCGGGAATCCACAAAACAGCGACAATGGCATAGGCGGTGCGTTTAATGAAAAAGATTCTTCCATTCCAGCTTGCTCCGAGCGACCCCGAGTGGGAGTCGAGGGGGCGAAATGACAAACACTATTTAACGCGCAAAATCTTGCTGATCTTTTATCTGGTACTATCTCGCACGCAAAATCTTGTACATCTTGTACCCCAAATCCCACACCTTCAAAACAACCGGCCTGAAAATAAGCTGATAGCACCCCAAATACTCAAAAATCGGCCGGCTCGGGTCAAAACCTTGTTTGAATCTGGTAATACCCTGCCAGGACTTTTCCTTTTTCACTTTGGAATCAGCGGGCGCGGCTCCCCAAAAATCATAAATTTCAAAGCCTTCTTTTTTCGCGTCGCAAATAGCGCGCCACTGTAAAAGGTGCGGGGCCATGACATTGCGATATTTATCCGAAGAGGCGCCGAAAAGGTAGGTGGCCACGTTTTTATAATAAACGCACAAAATCCCGGCCACAACTTTGTTTTCAAATTTCGCCAAATACAATTTCGAAAAATCGAATTTTAAAATATCCTCGAAATATTTCAGCGGGTACGCGCCGAATTTTTGCCGAGCCGTTGTTTGTTTCAATAATTCAAAGAACGTGGCCGCGTCTTTTGACTCCTCGACCTTCACTCCCTTTTTCTCAGCCAGCCTGATATTATATCTGGTTTTCTGGCTCATTTTCGCCAGCAATTCGTCTTCAGACTGTGAAATATCGAGCATGATGGTGTGGGCCGGCTGGACTTCGTCATTTGATTTTTTCAAACCCAGATTCTCAAAAGCTTTTTTCCAAACATTTTTTTCATCAATGGCCAAGCTCGACCACTTTTCTTTTTCCGGCAAATTTCCGGCGTCAATTATCACATTGGGATCGATTCGAAAAAGCAATGATTTGTTTTCTTTGGCAATCGCACGGACTTTTTCAAATAATAATTTCAAAACCTGCTCGAGCTTTTGCTCGTCATTTAAAATTTCATCGCAAACGACCGGGCCTCTGGGGCAATACAAGCCGTTTTGTCCGATCAAAAACCGATGTTTCCAAAAAAACATTTGCGCCAAGATTTTCTCGCCGTCTTTTACCTCCAATCGCCAGATTTTTTGCTGGCGGCCGGACTGAAATTCGCCCCATTCAAAAGATTGTAAAAGAGAGCCGGTTTTTTGGGCGGCGTTGAAGGAAGAATAGGGGGTTTGAATTTGAGATTGTTCGACAATCATAATGCAAAGGTGTAAGCCTAATAAAATTATTCAATTTCAATGACGAGGATTTTTGTTTTTCAATTGCCGCTCATTACTGCCATTAATGACGCTCTTTCCGGTTTTGCTTTCAATGTCCTTTCTGGCATTACCGGCCACGCTTCCGCCATCTCTTGCCACGATTTTATTTTCATCCATATTTTTCGGCTGACGTTTTTGGGAAATTTCGGTCGTGGCGGTTTCGGCAAGCATATTCAAAACCAGCTCAAGATTCGTCATATTATCGCGTAAATTTTCCTTTTTCAAATTTTTCAACCGCTTGTATTCTTTGGTGGTCAATCCTGCCCAAGCCTTGATTATCTCATCGGTGAGAATGGCAAATTCCAATCCATCTTTCACGCCGCGCTTTTCCCATTCATCGGTCAACGCTTTTCTTATTTCAATACTTTTTAAGCGTTGATTGATCCATTCCTGACTGTACCCCTTTTGCCAATAAGTCTTTAGCGCGCGGTCTATCGCCAATTCCGGATCAGCGGTCTCCTCCAGCCGTTCATATCCCACGCGCGCCAGCCAAAGTTTAAATGGTTCGGCATTGGGAGAAGGGATGGACTGGATAAGACGAAGCATGGTTTCGGTATCAGCCGCGTCAGTAAGACGCATTTTGCCGTCCGGGGCAATCATTTTCAAAGCGTTACATTTTGTAACGGTTTCATTTGAACCTTCATCAATCAATCGTTTTTTCAGCACGCGCCAATAAACCTGCGGATTATCACTCTTTGTAAGAACCGCTATTACATCAGCTACCGAGAAATACCAGATTTCCTTTTCTCCGTCCCAATGACGGCGAATTTGATTTCCTTCAAAAATCGCTATTGTTTTGTTTTTTGATTCCTTTTTTGCCATGATATTTACAAATTTATTTCAAAAACTTATTTTTCTTTCCGGCTAAAAATTTTCTCTCCGTCTTTTACCTCCAACCGCCGGATTTTTTGCTGGCGGGTTTTTTGGAATTCGGACCAATTCAAGGATTGCAAAAGAGAGGAGGTTTTTGGGGAAAGGGCAAAATTTTGCCAGGAGGTTTGATCAGAAAATTCTTCGATTCTCATTATATTAAAAAATTATTCTTTAAATATTAAATATTTTTTAAAAAGTTCTCTTGATTCGTCAAATTGTTTTTGAAACCAAGTCAACAAATCATAACTTTCTTGAGCCAACCCTGTTCTTTTATCTCCAATAGGTAACCTTGCATCATTCAATAATCTGCTCACCATTGCTAAACGTATCGCCTTTCCTCTTAGAGTGTCAATATAATTGGGAATCTCTTTATCAAATAGAAATTCTCTTTCATTTGTATCTGCGATAAATTGATTTAGGACTTTAGGGTTAACTGTCGCATTAATCATGGCATCACGCAATAAAGCAGTGATTGCCTTATATATCGTGTATCTTCTGTCATATAGATTTAATTTAAATTGATCAGATCTTGTTCTGTGTTCTTGATATGCGATATACGCTACAAAAATAGCAATCATGGGGGTCAATAGGCCTGATAGTATTACTATCAATCTAACATATTCGATCATCTCCGTTATTTTATGAATTATTGACACGGTAAACATAACGACAAACATACTTAACTGTAAAAAAATAATTGATCAAGAATCAAAATCAACTGTAAAGCACGTTGCTTTGTATATTGTTGTGGTTCCGCAACTCCGTGGCCCGCTGAATTGCGCGACATACCAATATTTCCAGCCTCGACATTAAAGGTTGCAAAGACAACATCCTTTAAGTATGTTAAAAATGGCAGAGGAAATAACAATGAATGATCTGAACCAGTTTTATTTTTCGCCTTTTCGACAATGTGTTTGGATAACTCGTATGATTTTATTCCAACGCCTTTCCCCGTATCTACAAAATAAAGTATTCTCAATACTCCTTCAATCTCAGACCACAATGTTTTTATGCAAGTCACAAATCCATCCGGATTATTTTGCATATAAGCATTAACACCAGCCCCAATCAAAGCCTTTTTTTCTGAAAAAATTTTGTTTTGCCACCACTTTTCTGTTATTTTCTTTATGCGACTTGAATCAAAACTATCTACAATAATTTTAATTCTGTTTTCAAAATCAAATCTGTTTTGATAGACTTCAGTCAATTGCTTGTAAGCAATGGCAATAATCTCTATAAAAGGGAACCAACCATCTTTCCTCATATCAGCGAACTGAGCCCCCGCCTCCAGGGTTTTATAAACATGATAAAAAGAAAGATATCTATACAATCCGCCTATAGATAATTCCATTTTCTCCATATCTAATTGTTGGTGATCTCCCGTGTGGAAATCAACCGCAGTAAAATCAAAAAATAATCCAAATCGCCATCCAACTTTAAAACAATAAATTACACTGTCATTTGAAACAATACTTATATCACCAAACTTTATTTTTCTGATGTCTGCGACGTCGGCATCGGTTATGGCCTCTCCAACCTTTACATCTCTCTTTGCCTTAATTTCAACTAATACTTTAAAATCATTCACATATAGATCCGCGCTCAAATCATCATGTATAACAATGAGGAACTGGCATACTGAATCTTCCAGAACACCTGCTCGGGATAGAAACAAGTTTGATATTTGATCCATGTATTTGTAAAAAACCGGCTCGTCTGACGTTAACTTAGCGCGTATTAAAATTTCTGCCACCTCGCCGTCTTTTACATTCTTGGTAGAAAAGCCAGCAAGATTATCGACTTTATCAAAGTAAAATTTCATATTAATTTAATGTCTCAAAAATCTTCTTTACTAATTTCGTCCTCGCGTAAAAAGCGCGCGTTATCGGTCGCCTTTACTAAACCCACCACGCCTGAAACTCCGGATACGTCAGGGAATCGTAAAAATCCAAATATTTATCATCCTCCCAAACCAGCTCCGTGAAATTCTTCAGATCTTCATTATATCCGCGGCACATGACTTTCAAGCGCGCCAGCGGATTGAATCTTAACATGATTTTAGCGGAAGTGGGAGAGATATTGATTTCCATATTTTTTAATTGAGTTTGTATTTCCCTCTGCCCAAAAACTTCAAATACCCGCCATCGCGCAAAAACTGCAACTGCTGGCGGATTTTGTCTTTGATATGCTTATTTTCTGGATGCAAAAGGCTTAATTCTTTTTCAAAAGCATACATTTCATCGAGCGAAAATTCTTTTTTCCCGACTTGATCAACGCAGCACATGACGTCAAGCGTCCAGCCTTTGGCTGATATTTCTTTTTCTTCTCGCAAAAACAAAGTTTTCTTCCAGTCGTCCAGCACCTTTTTCTTCGGCGCAATTCGCTTATCTCGGACGAAAAATATTTTGCCGGTTTGAGGAATGCTTTTTAGAATGATATTGCAGCCCACCCAGCCGGCGCGGCGAGCGGATGGAGGAAGCGGCTTTCGTTTCTCGATCATTTCAGGCACGAAAAAATGTTTGGGGATCACGATAAAATTTATTACCTGCAAGCTCTTCAAATTATAATTTAGAAAAAAGAAATTGGGATTGGCGCTGCTTTTCAGACGATCCAACATGGTCTTATACGCTCCGTCGACTATTTTCAAACCCATGGAATCTCTTTTACTTTTCAATTCATAATCTTCCAGGCAATTGGCGCAATAAAAATCGGCTGCCGGCCGATTATTCGGATATTTATCGATTTCAACGCGGCCGCAATTCGGACAAAAGATGGAATGATCAACCCAATTTTCCGTCAAAACGCGCGCTTTTTGCGAAGCGCTTTTATAATTTGTAGCTAACTTTTTATCAAAAAATAATTTCATGTTTATTAGACTTTAAAATTTATTTACAAGCCCGCGCGACCCATCTGCCATGGCTATCCAAATCCAATTGCAGATCTCTAAATTTTGAAAACAATTTTTGAACTTCCTCCCTTGTATAAAAACTGTGAGGCAATCCTTTTTCCGGACCCGATAATGGGGCGAAAGTCCCTTCGGATATTTCCTGATGATTTTTAAAAGTATTCCATTTCTTACTGCTTTCAAGATCAGGCAACGTAATGAAGGTTCTTCCATTGGTAACAATTGACTCAAAAATTCTATTTATCAAAGATTGAACCTGCGCCTTTGTTCCATGGTGGATCGTGGCGATGGACAGTATCAAATCGTATTTATCCTTAGGAATTTCAAATTCAAACATATTCGAGCAAAGAATGACGGAATCATCGCCCAGCTCTTTTTTTGTCATTTCCACCGCTGTTTCACTCGAATCAATGCCATCTGTTTTAAATCCGCCTGCTTCCAAAAATTGCAAATATTTTCCCGTACCGCACCCGATATCCAAAACATATTTAATTTCAAAATCAGATTGATTTAAAAATTCTTTAAATAAAGGATGGATTTCTTCCGAAAGAGTCGCCCAAGCTTGGCCGCCTTGCTGATAATTCTTATAAATTTTATCCCAAATAGTCATATTTATTTTATTGATCCAACCAATTCCACTTCATCCCCCTCGACCAAAACAGCTTGATTATCCGTTATTTCCTTAATTTCATAAGAGACCTTTTTCTTCCATTCATCAATAACATCCTTGTCGCTTTCTTCATAGTGCGGCGCCACGGCGAAATCGACAAACCCCAATCCTTTTGTATTCCGCAAATCAACATCGTTTTCATCCCAAGGAGCGGCGGTTTCAATGTCAGGCCCGGCCACAATGCTGCCGGCGCTGACGCCGACGTAAACGCCATCAAAACCGTTTAATATCCGGTCAAATTCCGATTCGCGGATCTTATTCAATAAATAAAAACTATTGCCTCCGCAGACGTAAATGACATCATAGCCGGCAACTTCATCGGTTTTTATTGTATGATCCAATTCCAGCGTTTTTATGTCTTTAATCCCCAAATCCAGTAATTCTTTATATGATTCCTTTACGTATTTTAATTCTTCATCGCTTCGCGAGGCTGTCGGCACGAAAATCACTCGTATTTCGCGTGACGGTTTGCCGCACAATTCAATAAATTTTTCAGCGACCTTTTTATTCAAAAACCCCGCCGATGTAAGTAAAATTTTTTCCATATTAATTACAAATTCCAGCTTCCATGCCCTCGTCCCTAACCTCCAGCCTCCCAAAATTACCGTCCTCCTAAAAACTTTAACGCCTCTTTCAATTGCTCCCCCGAATCCACGATTTCCTTTGAAACTTTGCTCAAAGCGTCTCTGGCCTGCTGTTTGCTGTAGCCGAGAGTCATCAAGGCTTCTACGGTATCATTATTAATTGACACCGCTTCAAACGAATCAGCGCCTTCCAAATACTCGACTTTATTTTTTAATTCCAAAACGATTCGCTCGGCCGTTTTTTTGCCCAAGCCCGACACTTCATCGAAAACTTCGGCTTGCCCATTGGCAATGGCTGACAATATCTGATTGACCGAATACGCGGCAAAGACATTGAGCGCGGTTTTCGGGCCCACGCCATTAACCGAGATCAATTTTTCAAAAAGCCCCAGCTCTTCAAAGCTCGAAAACCCGAAAAGGTCATCAGCGTCTTCCCTGATATTTTCATAAAGATAAAATTCTGCCGCGTCGCCGATACTCAACTCGGCCAACAGTTTTTTATTGGTGAATATTTTATAACCCAGGTCATTTCTTGCCAAAATTACGAAATTTTCGCCTTTGTTTTTGATTGTTCCCTTGATGAATGAAAGCATATTTATATCTATTTTAGCACGAATTGGGTGAGTTTACGAGATTACAGATAAACATACAGATTGTACAGATTGGAAATTATGGAGCTAATCTCGTATAATCTGTACTCAAATCTCGTAATCTTGTATATTCAACTTCCTCAATACCGTAAACTCCGGCGCTGGCCTATCCAGTCCAATCAAAACACTCAAACCCTGCCCGCCATGAGCTTCGGTCAATGGCTCTTTGGTCTTTGAATCAAACATTTCCTTTATGGTCATTGAAAAATTTTCACCCTTTGGCGCCACCAGCTCCACCTCGTCTCCTATTTTAATAACATTATGAACCTTGACTTCCGCATATTTGTAATTATTCGTAATTTCATCATTTTTTGTATTTGTAACCATCCCAACGAATTCATAATCGCAACCCTCATGCCCGCTCTCATACCTTTGCTCGACATTTTCTTTTCCAAATAAAAATCCGGTCGTAAATCCGCGATTGATGTTTTTTTTCAATTCTTCTTTCAATCTTGCCGCTATGTTTTTGAAATCTTTTTCATTGATTGAATCAATCGCTTGGCGATAAGCTTTGGTGGCCGTGGCCGCGTAATAAACGCTCTTGGCCCGACCTTCAATTTTAAAGCTCGACACGCCGGCCTTTGCCAAATCCTTCAAATATTCAATCAAACACAAATCTTTGGAATTTAAAATGTACGTTCCATGCTCGTCTTCGGTTATTTCCAAAAATTCTCCAGGCCTTTTCACTTCTTCAATATAAAAATCCGATCTTTTATTTTCGAGGGATCGGAAAGGCAAGCTTTCCGCCGGTGATTTTCCCTCCATTAAAATATCATCCATTTTTTTTATTTTTGATATTTTATTTTTTATTTTATATTCCCACCGGCACGGCTGCGTGCAATCGCCCAGGTTGGCGCTTTGATTCATAAAATATTTCGACAATAAACATCTGCCCGAATACGACACGCACATGGCGCCGTGAACGAAAGCTTCCAATTCGACCTCGGGAACTTTTTCGTGAATTTCTTTGATCTGATCAAGCGTGACTTCGCGCGCCAAAATGATTCTTTTCACTCCTTGATCAAACCAAAACTTGGCCGCGCGCCAATTCGTGCAATTCGCTTGCGTGCTAAGATGAATTTCCGCCTCCGGCCAAATTTCTTTGATCAAAGTCAAAACTCCGGGATCGGAGACGATCAGCGCATCCGGTTTTATTTTTTTCAATTCAAGCAAATATTTTTCAAGCTCGGGCAAATGAAAATTGTGCGCGAAAATATTAACCGTGATAAAAACTTTTTTGCCCAGATCATGAGCGTATTCAATGCCGTCTTTCAAACATTCCAAATCGAATTGATTGATTCGAACCCGAAGCGAAAAATCCGGAATACCGCAATACACCGCGTCCGCTCCAAAAGCGAATGCAGTCTTTAATTTTTCCAAATTTCCGGCCGGGGCCAGCAATTCCGATTTTATAAAATCGTTCATATTAACGAAATTTTAGCATATTTTGGGAAAAAATCAATGGCGCGGGCGGACGGGCAATCGCCCGTTGTAGAGACGCGCCATGGCGCGTCTCTACGCGCCGCAACGCGGCGCCCGCCCGCGCCAATCAAAAAACCGCCTGATTGGAATTTGGCGGTTTTTTATTTTAAATTCTTTTATGCCTGATCAACCCAGAACACGGAATTATTTCCAGCTTCTTTTTTTCCAATTGATCCAAAAGCAAATTGACGCCGATCGAATCAGATGACATATGCCCGGCGATCAGAGCGTTCAAATGATTTTTCTCCGCTTCTTCTTTATGCTGTTCGCTAATGTGCATGCCGATGATCGTGCCAATGCCGGCATTGGCCATCTTTTCGTAAATCTGCGGATTGCCTTCCGTGCCGCCCGTAATTTCAGTAATCGCTATTTTGCCGCAACGATTGTTTTCATGACCGGAAAAAAGCATTGGTCCGGCGCCCATCTTTCTCGCTTCCTCATATTCCGGAATCGCGTTGAAAAGCTTCATCAAATCTCCGACGTATTCGAATTTCTTTTTCGAAATTTGTTTTTTCAAAAAATCAGCCACCAAATTATCGCAAATGGTGTGGCAACATATGAAATTGATATCAAGCAGTTGGGCGGCGTCCACAGCGCTGTTGTAATTTTTGCTCCCGACATTTCGCGCCACCTCGGAAATCTTCACCTTAAAAAGTCCTTCGGCCACATTGACGGGCACTCCGTATCCGGCCAACACCTCGACTTGAAGATCAATCACTTGCGGCACGTTGGCCAGGGCTTTGCCTCGAGGATGATGGGAAATCACCAAATCCACGCCCAGTTCTTTGGCCAAAAGAATTTCAGCGGTATCAATATCTATGCCGACCAAAATCTTTTTCACCTCTTTTTTATTGTCATACAAAATCGCGGAATCAGCGTACGGATTGACCAGCCGATCCTTGTCGAAGAATCTTTTTTCCTCTTTGGACGCTTTGTCGAAAAGATCTTTTTGTCTGGCCAAATATTTTTGCACGGACTTTGTCCCGCGAAGATCCGCGGCTTGACCCATCTTTAAAGCCAATTCGAATATTTGTTGTACTTTCATATTGTTATTTAAAGCGCGGGCGACGTGTAGAGTCGCGCCATGGCGCGTCTCTACACGTCGCCCGCCCGCGCCATATTAATTTTTCTCCAACCCAAACCAAACTTCCTTGCCATTGATTTTAAGCTGCGCGCAAGCGCTGTCTTCAAGCTCTTTTTTCCCTTCGATTATTTCATCGACCAAAGTCTTTTTCTTTATCTCTTCCCCGAATTCTCCGGTCAAAATCTCGCGCAAATCCTCCTCGGATGTTTCGAAATATATTTTCGCCCGATCCTCAATGGAATAACCCGCGCCTTTTCTCAAATTATTGATTGACCTGATGATTTCCCTGACCAAACCTTCCTTTTCCAACTCGGGAGTGATTTCCGTATTCAACGCCACTTTAACGGGCGCGTCCTCGATCGTTCGCCATTCTCCCCCGTAAGTCAAATCGGAGACCACGCTGATTTTTTTCACGTTCAATTCGTCTTTGATCAAGTCCGAATACTCATCCTTAAATTTATGATCAACGATTTCCAGCTCGGACAGAGCCTGCCTGACTTTGACTCCTTTTCTCTGCCTGATGGCCAGACCGATTTCAATGACTTGCTTGGCTTTGTCCATCATGGACAAAACATTTTGATCAATTAGCTTTTCGTCAAACAAAGGCCAATCTTCCAGATGAACCGATTTTTTCTCCCCGCCGATGCGGTCATAAATGAATTCGGCCAAAAACGGAGTGAACGGCGCCATGGTTTGGCTTAAAGTCATCAAGGATTGATAAAGCGTCGATAACGCGGCTTCTTTGTCCGCCAAGTCATCGCCTTTGACTCGTTCCCTGCTTCGGCGCACGTACCAGGTCGATAATTCGTTGATAAAATCCTGAATGCTCTTTTGAGCGCGATTCAAATCATACTTGTTCAAATTCTCCGTGACTTCCTTGACCATCAAATTCAATTTGCTGAAAATCCATTTGTCCAAAATATTTTCGCCGGAAACGATTTTCGGTTTCTCGGTCGCGTACATCAAATAAAACGACAACACATTGGTGGCCAGCAAAATCACTTTTTTGTAAACTTCATCAACGCCTTTTTCGCTGAACCGTAAATCTTCAGCTCGCACCACGGGCGAGGACATCAGATAAAATCTGAGCGCGTCCGCGCTGTATTTATCGACCACGGCCATGAGATCCGGATAATTCTTTTTCGATTTGGCCATTTTCTGCCCGTCTTCGGCCAAAACCATGCCGTTGACCACCACGTTCTTGAACGCGGGTTGGTCAAACAAAGCGGTTGATAAAACCAGCAAGGTGTAAAACCAGCCGCGCGTTTGATCCTGGCCTTCGGCGATGAAATCGGCCGGAAAATGATTTTTGAAATATTCTTCGTTTTCAAAGGGATAATGCATTCGAGCGAACGGCACTGATCCGCTTTCCATCCAACAGTCAAAAACTTCCGGCACCCTTTGCATGGCGGAGCCGCATTTTTCGCACGGAAACATTATCTTATCCACGAAATGTTTGTGAAGATCAGTCACTTTCTGACCGCTTAATTCTTCGAGCTCTTTGATCGAGCCAACCACTTTCTTTTCCCCGCACACGCATTTCCAAACCGGAATCGGATTGCCCCAAAATCTGGCTCGAGAAATCGACCAGTCGCGGACGTTCTCCAGCCATTTGCCGAACCGTCCTTGTTTCAAATGCTCGGGCATCCAATTTATTTGATCGTTCATTTTAATCATTTCGTTTTTTATATCCGTCACTTTCACGAACCACGAGGAGGTGGCGTAATTTAAAAGCGGGGTGTCGCAACGCCAACAATGCGGATAGCTGTGTTCGAAATCTTCGAATAAAAAAACATTGCCTTGCGCGGCCAAAAAAGCTACTATTTCCTTGTCCGTTTTGGTGGGATCGCCCTTGGGTTTGACTTCCTGTCCGGAAAATTCGCGAACCTGATCAATGAATTTACCGTTTGGCGTCACATGCTGAATGAAAGATAAATTTTTCTCTTGTCCCAAATTAAGATCGTCTTCGCCGAAAGCCGGGGCAATATGCACCACGCCCGTGCCTTCTTCCGTGGACACGAAATCCGCGGAGACAATTTTGTATAAATTTTCCTTATTCGGCAGTTCCTCGCTTAAAAAATAATCGAACAGCGGGACATATTTTTTGTTTTCCAATTCCGCCCCCCTGATCTTCTTTATGAATTCAAACTTGAAATCGCGGTTGGCCTCGGTCTCGTGAAAAACAAACGATTTGTCTCCCTCGGAATATTCCGCGTAATGTCCGAACACTCTCGGTTCCGCGGTCTGCGCCAAAATCAAAAGTTCCTCGGCTCCGCCATCGACTTCTTGTTTTTTCCAAATTGAATAATCCATGTCCGCGCCCACGGCCAAAGCCACATTGCCCGGCAACGTCCACGGCGTGGTCGTCCAGGCCAGCACGAAAGCGGCCAAGCCGTCGATTTTTTCCTCAAGTTCGAATTTGCAAGTGACCGAGATGTCAAAAACATCCATGTAGCCCTGCGAGACTTCAAAATTGGACAAAGTCGTCTCGCATCTGGGGCAAATGTGCATACTGCGATACCCTTCGTAAGCCAAGCCTTTTTCGTGCAAAGCCTTGAATCCCCACCAAACCGATTCCATAAACTGCGGGTCCATGGTTTTGTAACCGCTGTCCATATCCACCCAGCGTCCGAGCCTGGCGATGATCTTTTTCCATTCGTCCGAGAACATTAAAACTTTTTCGCGGCATTTTTCGCAAAATTTATCAATGCCGTATTCTTCAATGTCTTCTTTGGATTTTAATTTCAATTCCTTTTCCACCAAATTCTCAATCGGCAAGCCATGGCAGTCCCAGCCCCATTTTCTATCGACTTGAAAACCTTGCATTGTCTTGTATCTGGGAAAAATATCTTTGATCGTGCCCGGCACTATATGACCGTAATGCGGCAAGCCGGTGGCAAAAGGCGGGCCGTCGAAAAACACGAACGGTTTTGACTCCGGCCGCGTATTGACGGATTCCTCGAAAATCTTTTCTTTTAACCAATATTCCATTATTTCAACTTCGCGTTCGGGAAATTGCTTTCTGTCAGCTGAGAACTTCATATTTTTGTTGAATTTTTAGTGAATTATAATGGTAATTTAGCATGTTTGAGCTGGGCAGTCAATTATAAAAATTAAGAATAATTCGCATTTTTCGACCTTTCAGAAAACGAGATAAATATACAATTTTTTTCTAAATTTAGCTAAATAATACTTGCTAACATTGACAAAATGATATTTATATGATATAATGATGTGTTGATTAAAAAAGGAGAGAGCCGTTGCCATTCCGTTAAATGGCGCATCACTTTTACCCTAAATAGTTGAATAGTTGAAGGGTAAGGCCATAAGCTGAGGTCTGCTTAAATGCCGCAAAAGGTGATGAATACTGATCGCCTAAAGCGATTGGGAGATCTCTTTCCTGGAATTCTTTTATCTTTTAGAAGTTTTCAGGGGAAGAGATCCCTCAGTCGCTTTTTTCATGAATATAAAGATAGGGTATCCTCGCCAGCTTTTCCGGAAACAGGAAATTTGGCAAGGGTAATTTACCCTAAAGTGGCATCGCTCGATAAAAAAAGGACGGGTAGTCCGGCCGGTCAACCGGTCATCGAGGATGAGAGTGGGTTCCTGCCTGCCGGCAGGCAGGCGACTCCCACCGGTGCCGCTAAACAACCATGGATGGGAAGGAGGCAACATGTTTTCCATCCTGATTGTCTTGAGTCTGGTCGTGAGCTTTCACATGCTGAAGTCCTTCGTCAAGGAGGATATCAGCAAATTCCGCAGTCTGTGGGGTATCGTCCCCGCGGACTGCAAAGGGCCGCTCCTGCTCGAGCTCCTCTTCGACCCCACCGCTCTCAGGGAGCGGTTCGAAAGAGAGAGCTCCTTCCAACACAATCTCACCCATTGGAGATAAACTCTCCGCTTCAACTGGGAGCACTCTCATCTGCTCCCAAATCCGCTTTAGCCCACAAACTCTTTATTGGCTAAAGCGGGTTCTTTATTCAAAACAATGCCGACCTCGAGTCGGAGGGAGACGGAAAATGAAGGTCATCGTGTGTGGTCCCCCACACTCGGGGAAGTCGGTGTTCGTGGCAAACCTGAGAAGGTTTCTGCCACGAGAGGGTTCCTTCCTGTTCCGGTGCGCGCCGGACGGTGAGGGAACGTGGAGCAACAAGGCAGATCAGGAGCTCGTCTCCCGGATTCGCCGCAAGGGCAAGTTCGACAGCAAGTTCATGGACTACGTCCTGAACGGTCTGGAGAACTGCCACATCCCCATCACCTTGGTGGATGTCGGCGGAATCAGGAGCGAGCAGAACGAGGCGATCTTCGCCAAGTGCGACGCCTTCATTGTGCTCTCGTCGAAGGACGAGGAGCTCAGTGAGTGGCAGCGCTTCGGCGAGGCCCTCGGTCTGAAGTGCCTGGCGCTCCTCCGATCCCGACTGGTCGGAAGTGAGGAGATCGAAAACGTGCAGGCGGACGCCCCCATCGCCGGCACGATCTGTGGACTCGAGAGGGGGACGGAGATCGATTCCGAGCTGTTGCGGCAGATCGCCCAGCGGCTCACCACCATCACGGCGAGCGAGCTCGCCAAGTACGAAGAGGAGAAGGACATGAGCGAGAACACTACCATCACGACGGCCCAGATCGCGGACACCCTCGGCAAGGGCGTGATCGAGAAGACCCTCCCCAACGGGCGGGTCATCAAGACCATCGACTGGACCGGGGACGACCTCGCCGGGCTCGACGAGCACCTGCGGTCCCGCGGCTTCGGCCGGGCGGATCACGTCGTGTTCGACGGCCCGATGCCGGCGTGGATGGGCCTGGCGCTGGTGCACGGCGTGCACCCGGCGTTCAGCTCCCTAAACGATCCGAGGCTCGGCGCGGTCGGGATCGGCATGACCAACCCCGACGGGGAAGGCGCCGGCCCGAACCTGAAATTCTCGGTCGAAGACAAGGGTGGCTACATGCTGCTCACGTTCGAGATCGAGGGCGTAACGTTCGCCGTCGCCGACCTCGACAAGGTCGTGCCGCCGGCCATCCCCGAGCAGAAGGGTCTGGTCATCTCCGGCCGCGGACCCAACTGGCTCGCCGTCTCGCTGGCTCTGGCGTACCACGCCAAGGCCAAGTGGGTCGCGATGTTCCAGCCGGGCGTGGGCGCCACCGTGGCGATGTCCCACGATCCCGACACCGTTCTCGGCTCGGTGATCCAGATCACCCTTTAATTCTTTTTCCAGCCCCCAGAAAGAAGACAGGGCTGCTACAAATAATATGTCTTCTGCGGCACATCACAGCCCGCCGTTCCCTTGCACAGGGAAAAGGGCTGTTAACATAGGGCGAGACTGCACTAGTTTCGCCCCCTCAAGCAGAGTAAGCTTTACTCACTCCTCCTCTCCGCCTCTGGCGGAGAGAAAAGCTTGCTCTACTTGAGAGAAAAAATTAATACAAAAAATCGCCAACTAATGTTGGTGATTTTTTGTTTGCGTTCTACTGTGGAACACCATGAGCGATAATTGTCCCTCGACTTCCTGCCTGCCGGCAGGCGCTCGGGACACTCGACTCGTCATATGGTGGTACACCACGAGCGAGCCCGAGCAGCGCGAGGGCGAGTCGAGTGGTGGACCCGGCAGGGATCGAACCTGTGACCTCCTGTGTGCAAAACAGGCGCTCTAGCCAACTGAGCTACGGGCCCGAGAATAGAAAATATTTTTTCGATCATCGACGCTAAAAAATTATACCAAATATATTATTCATCGTCAATCTCCGGTATTTCCCTGAAATATTTTAAAAATAAAAGCGCCGGATCCGATAGCGCTTTTGAATTACAGAGAATCTATTAAAATGGACTCCAACTCAGCGTCCAAATCTTCCGGGATATTTTTTTGTTGAGAAAACGATGCCAATTTGACTCGAATTTTCTCCCACGTCGGGTCATCTATTTCCACCTCTTGTTCTTTGGCTATTTCTTTTACCCTCGCCGCGCATTGTCTCAAAACGCTCGGCCAATCCTCGTTCTTATTGGAGAGACGGGCGAATTCTTTGCCTGCGGATTCGGCTCGCCTGACAAGATCAGCGACTTTGCCGCGAGCATATGAGGCGTCATCCGTTTTGGCAAGTTCCGCGGCAAACGCCCCTAATTCTTTTTTCGCCTCTTTTATTCTTGCTTTTAATTTTGCTATTTTAGAAGCATTGGGATCTTTTTTTCCCGCGTCGGGAATTGAATTGACAATATCCCATAAAAAGCGGGCGTTGCTTAATTCTTCACCGAATTGATTTCTCAATTCCGATGTCATTTTTTCCCTTTCCTCCGTTTTGGATTTGGGCAAGTGTCTTTCTTCTTTCGGGACGGCTTTTGCCGTTTGCGCTTCTTTACCGGATATTTTACCCAGCAGTGTCGCGAACACACCCGCGGCAAGCCCTTCCTTGCGCTCCGGCATTTCTTCCTTTATCGATTGAGCCGCTCGGTATGTAGCGTCATTATCATAAGAAGTTTCAACATCATAAAAAGTTTCAACGCGAGAAATCGCCCTCCAACCGTATGGCGCGCCTGTTTTTTCTTCAACCTTAAACACATCGCCGGCGTCTCTGGAAAAAAGATAATCTCCGTCGGTTAATTTCCAGCGTTCACCTTCGCGCCCGCTTCCATAAACAAACACCAGTCGCGACCCTTTTACCAAAAGCTCGCGTCCGGATCCGCCAATGGCTATTTCGTCCGGCGCGTGCGCTATATCGCTTGTCTGCCCGGGAGAAAAAGCCTCCGCCACTCGTCCACCGCGAACGCGTATGATTTTAGCGTAGCCGGAATTACGACCGGATAATATATCAACCAACATTTCTTGTTCGGGAGTAAATTCTTGCTCTTCCGGCAATTCCGCCTCCAATTCTTGAAACAAAGTCTCGGATTTGTCGGGATCGAGCAAAACCGGCCGGCCGTATGGATCTTCCACCTTTAGAGCGTTAACGGCCTCGCTCCATTTATTCCTTAGCGCTGAATATTGTTCATAGGAAAGTCCGAATCGGGCATAGTTATTATAATCGATTCTCTCTATTTTATCGGCAAGCCCATCCATTATTTTTTGAACTTCCGGAGCTCTTTTCAATCGTCTTTCAATTTCCATCGATCTTTCGGCGATAGCGGCGCGGATCGATTCCAAAATTTGAAGCGCTTTCTTCGGATCGGCGTCGGGACTCTCAATCACGGATCGCGCCTCGTTATATTGGCGCTCCAGCTCAGAACGCTCGTCATAAGAAAATCCTTTTTCGCGATATCCGGCAAGCAACTCTTTCATCGTGTCTTGCATAACCGCATATTGCTCTTTCGCCGGAGCCAGAAATTGCTCCCTGTCTATTTTTCTTTGTTTTCTCGCGTCATCTTGCGTTTTTTGCTCAATGGCTCTCTCGGTGGAATTTGCCGCGGCTTCGTTCGTGCGGAAATATCTCACACCGTATTCATATTTATATTCACGTTTATCGTAATCATAATTTGGCCCCAGAATATTTATTCCGGGCATAACGAAGACTTCTTCCCCTCGGTGATTTTTTGCGATAACGACCGGTCGCGCTCCCAGCTCTTCAACGGTTGGCAAGGGGAAAAAATCTTCGACTTTTATTTTCAATGTCTCCGGCGGTCTGAAATTATACCAAGCCTCATCAAGCCGTTTTTTATCCATTGCTTCTTTAAGCTTTGCAAGCGACTCAACGACAACATTGTATCCTTCCCCCGATTTGTACAATATCGCGGGACGCCCGGTCGCTCCGATTGACGGAGCATCTTCTTCGGTCATAGAAAAAACCAAATCAACGGGAATATTCAAGGTAGCCGTAAATTTTTCAACTTTTTCGCTTTCCAACCAGCCGTTAGGATTGGCAAGACGATAATCATAAGAAACTCTGACGGCCACGCCCTTAATTTCAACTGTCTCCGGATGCGATGCGTTAATTTCCGATAAAGTTTCAAGCGGACAAAAATCTTCGATGTTGATTCTCATTTGCTCATCAATGTGGGCGGCCTCCTTTTTGCTTACGCAACCACCCGCTTTTTCTTTATACCAGTCGCCGATCACGGGCAATTTGATCATGCCTCCGGATCGGACATAAAGCGAGTGAAGCAGCTCCATTGCCTCGTTATTGCGTTCAACGCATGGCAAATCCACTTTGCCTTCAACCAACGCTTTCATGAACACTTCCGCTGCTTTTTCATGATCTTTAACTATCCGCCTCTGTTCAACCAATGGCGAGCTCCGTCCCTTTAAACCGAGACGCGAGAGTTCAATCACTGAGTCTTGCTCGGGATCGTAGCTGAAAGATTTGTCATATTCCCTTAAAAGTTGCGGCGCTATTTCCGGCAGCCAGGTGGGATCAACAGGCTGACAGCTGCGGGCGTATGTTTTCGAAGTCCTCATGACATCAGCGCCAATCATCAATTCCGGTTTCATCGAAAATACGGTTGAAGAAGGATGTATATAAATTCTATCAGATCGCTGCTCAGTTCCTTGAACCACGCGCTCATAAGCGAATTTACCGGAATAGGCCATCAAATGCTGAATCAAGCCCGCGGCAATGCACTTCTGAATCTCAACGGGATCGTTGCCGTTGGCGTCATCCACCGGCACTCCCCTTTTTCTCAATACGCGCATAAGCTGAGAGCGGATTTCTCTAACCTCAAACAATTGACGAACATTAAGATAATGATCTATCGCCCAGCCTTCACTGAAACCGGCCGCTGACCATTGACGCCCAATCTCCAGCAATCTTAAAAAATCCGAACCCTCTTTCGCAAACTGGTTATGCGCCGTATCTGCCTCATGCTCTTTGCCTTTCGGCCGCGCAAAAATGGATTTATCTCCAAGCATGGCCGCAATGGTGCAAATTTTTCCTACACAATGATGTTTTTCCGCCTCCAATACCATGCGGCTTATCTCCGGCCGCAATGGCAATTCAGCCATGACCTTGCCGATCGCGGTAAGCTTTTCTTGATCATCGAGAGCACCCAACATTTTCAGAGTCTCAACGGCTTGGGAGATGGCGCTCTCGCTTGGACGATCAATGAAATCAAATCCTCTGACATCTTCAATGCCCCCGTTCTTCATGGCCAAAATCACATGATCCAAATTGGAACGCGCGATTTCCGGCGTTTGAAAATCGGGTAAATTCTGATAATCCTGCTCGGTGTAAAGCCGATAGCACACGCCCGGGGCGGTGCGCCCGGCGCGCCCTTTTCGCTGTTCACAACCCGATTTGGCGTGTTGTTTAACCGTTAGCGCTTCTATGCCGGTTACTGGATTAAATTCTTTTTGCTTGATGAGACCCGAATCAACGACGAAACGAACGCCATCAATGGTCACCGATGTTTCAGCGATATTGGTGGCGACGATAATTTTTCGTTTGGCGCTTTTTAAAAAAATTTTATCTTGATCTTCCGAGGCCATGGCTCCGTAAAGCGGCAAAACCTCGACTTCTTTGATGCCCAAAGATTCTATTTGCTTGATTGTCTGCTGTATTTCTGCTTTGCCCGGCATAAAAATCAAAACATCGCCTTCCGCGCCGCCTTGAACAATCTCTCTGACTTTTTCCGCGGCTTCTAATATGTAATCGCGGACAGTAGATTTTTCATATTTAACATCAACCGGAAACATTCTTCCGGCCACCTCTACTACCGGCGACTTCTCGAAATAATTTGAAAACTTTTCTTTTTCGATCGTCGCCGAGGTGGCCAGCACTTTAAGCTGCTTTTTACCTACCTTTACCCTTTCTCTTTGAATACGCTTTAAAAGTCCGAGCACAAAATCAATATTAAGAGACCTTTCATGAGCTTCGTCGACCATCACCACGTCATATTCTTCAAGCAACGGATCGCTTTGCATTTTTCTAAGCAATATTCCTTCAGTCATGAAATTCGCTCGAGTGCCTTCAGTGGTTTTGTCCTCAAAACGCACTTGATAGCCGATCTCATCTCCAATCCTGCCGCCGCGTTGCTCCGCGACATAACGCGCGACCGAACGCGCGGCCACGCGCCGCGGCTGAGTGATGGCGATTTTCGCTTTTGGCAAAGCGTCAAGCAAAAAAACGGGGATTCGAGTGCTTTTGCCCGAACCGGTTTCGCCGATAATGACAGCGTTATTATTGTTTCGCACGCATTCAACCACTTCTTGACGCCGCTCATCCATGGGCAACGCCGCCTTTTCTAAATTGCGCGCTCTTGGAATCTCCGAAGACGGTTTCGGCCGAGATTCCATTGAAGGATTCAAATTATTTTCCGTCATAAAATTTCAATTATAAAAAAAGCGGAACGCTCGAAGCGTCGGCCTGTTTTTGATAAAAGATTCGCTTGCCATATGACCGCGAGAAATAAATTGCGGCAAAAAGCGGTAATGCCGGAATTTCTCCAATAAGGATAACCTTCTCAGCCGGTAAAAAAGCGTTTGGGAGCAATGGAATAAAATCTTGCGTCCGAGAGACAACCGCATCACCGGTAGTTTGTTCCCAAAGAGAAATAAGATCTATCTGGCGCGACGACCGCGCGCCAGCCAAGTCTGAAACGTTGGTTCTTTGATCTTTAACCTTTTTAATCTTATTCCAAACATCGTTGGAAAAAGTCTCAGCGTACGAAACCGGAGACTTTGAATGCAAAAAAAGTCGCATCAAACTATTATCCGGCATTCTAATCAGCGTTTCATCGGCTATATCGCAAAATATCGCGAAAGTCGCCGCCGACGCTTCAGCCGGCCAGTCGCTTGGCAAGACGGCTATCTCACCTTGAGCTTGAATCGCGACATGATTTCTAAAATCATGATATCCTTTCTCGTTACTCAAATTAAAATCATCCATTAACCGTATTGAAATGAAATCTCGCGCAATTACAGGCATCGCTCCGATCGTCATAATTAAAAAAGTTAATATATTTCAACTGAGTTAATTATATCATCTGCTCCGCGCAACAACAACATTCAATCGGTCCGGCCACGCCTTGCAATAAAATTTCATATTCCGAAATTCAAATTTCAACTTTTAACTTATTTTAAAAAATTTATAAAACATTTGTAACAAATAATAAAACAATAAACCAAGGCTAGCTAATCGGAATTTTTAATTCGTAACGTAAAAGTTTTCCACAGTTTAAATAAAAAACATTGTTTGCATTTAAAAAACAGTTTATAATTTAAATGTGATTGTTCTTTAAATAAAAAATAAAAATTAAATTATAAAAATTTGATTTTTTCTTCCAAAGACAAACTTGTCTTACAATATATTTCGAAAGTATTGTAATTCATTTTTGCAAGGAAGGCGAAAGGAGGTGAAAACAAAATTATGCCAGCTAAAAAAAGAAAGAAAGCCGTGAAGAAGGCGGCTCCTAAGAGAAAGAAAGCAGTGAAGAAGACCGCGAAGAAAAAAGCGGCTCCTAAGAGAAAAAAAGCCGTAAAGAAGACCACTAAGAAAAAAGCGGCTCCTAAGAGAAAAAAAGCCAGTCGCAGAAAGAAAAAGTAGTATAAAAACAGCCCCATTTTCCTCGCGAAATATCAGGGCTGTTTTATTTTAAATATTTGAAATTTTGAAAATTGCTAATTGGAGCTTATTTGTTATTTGACGCTTGTTATTTGGAATTTACAATAAGGTCTCCTGCTTTGGCGCAAACTTTTTAATATCTTGATCATCGAATATTTTCACCTGACCGTACACTCCGTCATATCCCGGCTTTATGCTGAGATTGCCCGTGCGAACTCTATTCACCGCTTCGGCCAGCAATTCATTTTCTTTTTTCAAATCATCAATGCTTGATTCAAGCAAGACATTGAACTCGCTGCCAAAATTATTTATCAAATCGTCATAAACTTTGGCGACTTTTTTTGTTTTTGACTTGACCTGAAAACATTCGGCGATGATTTCGGCCAGCGGCACCAAGCTTTTATATGGAATGGCATTGGCCGGCGTAAATCCCGGCGGCCGATCAGCCAATTCATCCACGCGGTAATCAACGCCGAGCGTCAGCGGTTTTTTGCAGACCGGACAAATCCCTTTCAATTTTTTCGTTTCCGCGGGAGAAAAAGAAGTTTTACAGTCGGCGTGGCCGTCATAATGATACTTGCCTTCTTGCGGATAAAATTCAACGGTGTACAAAAATTTCTTTTTATCTTTATTTTTCAACAAATTGTAAATTTCATCATAACTGAAATCATTCAACTCGAAAACATTAGCCTCTCTGCCGAGATTGGCCGGGCTGTGGCTGTCGCCGTTGGAAATCAAAGTAATGCGATCAAGAGCTGATAAGCGCCAATTCATGGCAGGATCGGACGACAAACCGGTTTCAGCCGCGAAAATATTGGGCGACAATTCCTCAAAGCATTCTTCGATTGAATCAAATCCCGATTTTGAGCCGAATAAAGAAAACCACGGCGTCCAAATGTGCGCCGGCGCGATTATGAATTTTTCATTGATGTCCAAAGCCATTTTCGCCAATTCTTTGGCGTCAAGGCCCAGAATCGGCCGGCCGTCCGACTTAATGTTAAATCCCATTTTGTCCAACCGCTCGTTCAATTTTCCAACCGCTTCAAGCGTTGGCGCGAAAAGTAGAATATGAATCCGCCTGGTCTTGTCATTTTTTTTGTAAATGCAAGAAATTTCATTGGATAATAAAAAATGAGTCTTTTTTTCGCCAAGATCGCCTTTGAAAGTAAAAATCCCGAGGCCGTTATCGACCAATCCGACTTTCAATTCCTTAAAATACGCCGGATGGCAAAAATCTCCGGTGGCGATAAGGTCAATGCCTTTGATTTTCGCTCGCTCGCTCAAATTCAAAATATCCATTTCCTTGGATGTGGCTCTCGAATATTTGGAATGCAAATGAAGATCGGCGATGATTTTCATAATTTTTTCGATAAAAATTTTTCAACTAAAAGTCTTTCTTCTTCCGTATTAACGCCCAAGCATTCTTTCGGATCAACCTCCATATTTAAAATTTTATGACCGTCGGCCACGGCGATTTCAACCAAATCGGTCAGATAATATTCGCCTTGGGCGTTATTTTTATTCAATTTTTTCAAATTCTCGAAAAGCCACTTTCGGTCAAAGCAAAATTGCGAAGGATTTAATTCCTTAATCTTCAATTCCTCGGGGGTCGCGTCTTTTTTCTCTTTAATACCGATAATTTCGTCGGCTTCATTTCTTAAAATTCTGCCAAAGCCGAATAAACCGGCTCGCCAATCCGAAAAATCGTCGGCTTTAATGGTAATCATGGCCATCGGCTCGTCTTCGGTCTCGGCCAAATCGTTCAATCCGACAATGGTTTGCGCGGACAGACAAGGCATGTCTCCGTATAAAACGATTATTTTCTCAATGGCCGGATCGATAAACTTCTCGCAGACCGCCACCGCGTGTCCGGTGCCGAGCCGCTCATGTTGCCAAACGAAATCTGCCCGATCTTTCAACCGTTCTATGACCAAATCGCCTTGAAAGCCTATGACCGCCAGCGGTTTTCCAATCTTGGACTCCGAGACTTTTTCCATCACCGAATCGATCATCGGCCGGCCGTTTATTTCAACCAATACTTTAGGCAATTCAATCGAGCCGAATCGTTTGCCTCGGCCGGCCGCCAAAATTATAATTTGAGTTTTATTGTCTTTCGTAAACATACGTTTTGCCCAACTTTTTATTTCCTTCATCCGTATAAATTATTTCCTTTGGCGTCCAGCCGTTGACTTGAAACCCGTATGAAATCACTGTCGCGCCGGCCGCCAACTCTTTTTCGAACTTCGGCCTTAATTTTTCCAAATATTTTTCCATCAAATAAACAAAAATCACATCGAATTCCTTTAAATTTATTTTTTCAAAATTTTTCAGTCGGATCAAAGTCTTTGACCTCAGACACAAATTTTTTATTTTGCCTATACAGTACGGCCAGAGATTCAGCTCATAACCGCGCAAATTTTTATACCCATTCTTTTCCAAAAATCTGAGCACCCTGCCGTCGCCGCAACCAAGGTCAACGATTTGAGCGTTAAAATCAAAACGCTGTTTTAAAAAAATCTTTTTAAGTCTTTTTTTCTTCAACGATACATAAGGAACTCCTCCGACAAACGGCAAAATAAACACATTCATTGAAAAAACTATCGCTATAATCAGCGAAAAAAATAAAAACGCGAATAATATTACCCAAAATAGCATTTCCGGCATACATCTTCATTTTAACAAAAAAAACATGAAAGAACGAATAACGCATTTTAAATTTTTTAAAATATAAAAGAGGTACATAATCCTGGCGACGACCTACTTTCCCCATAGTGAGTATCATCGGCGCACGAGGGCTTAACTTCTGTGTTCGGAATGGGAACAGGTGTACCCCCTCCGTTAGAATCACCAGGATTATGTACCTCTTTAAAATTGTTGCTTTAAAATAAACTTTCTCATTTAAGTGGTTATGCATTTGACTTATTAGTACAGCTCGGCTAAATGCCTTGCGGCGCTTACACCTGCTGCCTATCAACCTCGTAGTCTTCGAGGAGTCTATAAGGAAATCTAATCTTGAGGACGGCTTCGTGCTTAGATGCTTTCAGCACTTATCCAAACCGAACGTAGCTACCCAGCAATGCCCTTGGTAGAACAACTGGTACACTAGAGGTTCGTCCTTCCCGGTCCTCTCGTACTAGGGAAGAGCCCTCTCAAATTTCCAGCGCCCACAGCGGATAGGAGACCGAACTGTCTCACGACGTTCTGAACCCAGCTCGCGTGCCGCTTTAATTGGCGAACAGCCAAACCCTTGGGACCTTCTACAGCCCCAGGATGCGACGAGCCGACATCGAGGTGCCGAACCTGGTCGTCGATATGGACTCTTGGACCAGACTAGCCTGTTATCCCCGGAGTAGCTTTTATCCGTTGAGCTTCCGCCGTCCTATTTCGTACGGTCGGATCACTAACTTATGCTTTCGCAACTGCTCGACTCGCGGGTCTTGCAGTAAAGCTGGCTTATGCGTTTGCACTATCGATTCCGTTTCCATCGGAACCTAGCCAACCTTTGTAAACGCCTCCGTTACCTTTTAGGAGGCCACCGCCCCAGTCAAACTACCCACCAGATACTGTCTTCTCTCTGGATTCACAGAGTGGAATTAGAACTAAAAACACGCAAGGGTGGTATCTCACTGGCGTCCCGAAGGACTCCCACCTATTCTGAACAAGCGTATTCTTAGCCCAATATCAAGTTGTAGTAAAGCTTCACGGGGTCTTTTCGTCCAGCTGCGGGAAATGAGCGTCTTTACTCATCTCGAAATTTCGCCGAGTACCTTGTTGAGACAGTCTCCATGTTGTTATGCCATTCGTGCGGGTCGGAACTTACCCGACAAGGAATTTCGCTACCTTAGGACGATTATAGTTATCGCCGGCGTTCATCAGCGCTTCGGTTCAGTGCTTGCACACCTCCCCTTAACGTTCTGACACTGGCCAGGCATCAGCCCCTATACATCAGCTTGCGCTTTAGCAGGGACCTGTGTTTTTGGTAAACAGTCACATGGAGGTCTTTCGCTGCGTCCCGACCGGAGTCGGGAAGGCCATCTCCCTAGGTTACGGCCAGCTATTTTGCCGAGTTCCTTAACAAGGTTTCTCTCGTACACCTTAGGCTTCTCGCCTCATCTACCTGTGTCGGTTTACGGTACGGTTGCCTTTAACTTAGCTCTAGAGGCTTTTCTCGGCAGTCTGATCAATCAAATCGGGCTTGCCTTAGCTCACCCTTTTGCCAATTTTGGAATTATGCTCCTGGATTTACCTGGGAGCCATCCGCTATCGGCAACGCACATTACCAAATTGCGCCTGAGATTACTTACTGCGTCACCCCATTGAAAATTAAAGACAGTGCGGGAATATTAACCCGCTCATCCATCGACTACGCCTTTCGGCCTCGCCTTAGGACCGACTAACCCTGGGTCGATTTGCGTTGCCCAGGAACCCTTAGATTTTCGGTGTCTCGGGTTCTCACCGAGATTTTTGCTACTCATGCCAACATTCTCTCTTCTCCAAACTCCACCGCCTCTCACAAGTACGGCTTCATTGCTTGGAAAATGCTCCCCTACCCCTTCCCGCCAAAGGCGGAAAAGCCACATCTTCGGTACTATATTTAGCCCCGTTACATTTTCGATGCAAAACGACTTGACCAGTGAGCTATTACGCTTTCTTTAAAGGATGGCTGCTTCTAAGCCAACCTCCTAGTTGTATAAGTCATTTCACTTCCTTTCACACTTAATATAGATTTTGGGACCTTAGATGGTGATCTGGGCTGTTTCCCTTTTGACTAATGGAGCTTAGCCCCCATAGTCTAACTCCCGAGCTGAAGCTTTGGTATTCGGAGTTTGATTGGAGACGGTAGGTTTCCCATCCGCCCCCATTCAGTGCTCTACCCCCAAAGTTATACTCGAGGTCAACCCTACAGTTGTTTCGGGGAGAACCAGCTATTACCGAGCTCGATTGGAATTTCTCCGCTAACCACGACTCATCCCCGCGTGTTGCACGGCGCGTGGGTTCGGTCCTCCATCCAGCTTTCGCTGAACTTCAACCTGGTCATGGCTAGGTCGCCCGGTTTCGGGTCTTGTGCCTGCTGCGAACTGAAAAAGATAACTGGTAACCGCAAGCGGCTGCCAGAAAATCAAATTCAGTATACGGACTTTCATCCTCGCTTTCACTATGCCTCCGCTCTACTCGAGCTTAGACAAGCAACAAACAACAAACTCGTTGGCTCATTCTTCAATAGGCACGCCGTCATCCCGATAAATCGGGACTCCGACTTCTTGTAAGCGTATGGTTTCAGATACTATTTCAGCCCCCTCACCGGGGTGCTTTTCACCTTTCCCTCACGGTACTTGTTCACTATCGATCATAAGAGATATTTAGTCTTACCAGATAGTCCTGGCTGATTCCTACGGGATTTCTCGTGTCCCGCAGTACTTGGGAATGCCTGCCATAGACTTATAATCTGTTTCACCTACGGGTCTTTCACCCTCTTTGGATGAGCTTTCCAGCCCATTCGGCTACAAATTATAAGGATCTATCTTTACTTATCAGAGTAAAATCGCAAAATTCCCGCTACACCTTGCCAACATATGGCCTGATAACCTTACACCCGAGACAACCAATGCCCGAAGGCAAAGATCATCTCAAATAAAGTTAGCAAGGTTTGGACTTTTTCCTTTTCGTTCGCCACTACTCAGGAAATCATTATTATTTTATCTTCCTCCAGGTACTGAGATGTTTCACTTCCCTGGGTGAGCTTTTCCGCCCTATGTATTCAGACGGAAATGATTCCGATTTTAGCCGGAATCGGGTTTCCCCATTCGGAAATCCCCGGATCAAAGGTTGCTTGCCACCTCCCCGAGGCTTATCGCAGGCTACTACGTCCTTTATCGCTCTCTTATGTCTAGGCATCCACCTATACGCTCTTGAGTTGCATAACCACTAAAATGAGAAAATTTGTACTGTTATATTGATTCTCCATAGTATGTTGATATACTCGACGAATAAATTGAAAATTTATTTGTCATTTTTTAATTGTCAATGATCATGAGACAACTTAATCGGAAATAAAAAAGGCATTCGCAGCTCTGAAATCGTTATCTTGTTCGAGCAAACGACTACCTGTGGATAATTTAAATTGTCTGTGAAACATTATACATTAAATAAACGAACCATGTCAAGCAGCAAACCTTTTGCTTCAAAACATTGACATTTTCGCTAAATTACGGTATAATTATTCAGTTACAAGATTAAAGTTTCTAGTTGAAAGTATGGGGTGATTTTTAATCCTACTGAACTTTAATCTAACAAGCTGGGGTGGTGAAATTGGTATACACGCTTGCCTTAGGAGCAGGTGGGCATTGCCCGTGGAGGTTCGAGTCCTCTCCCCAGCACCATTCGACTCGGCTTTGCTGCGGCAAAGCCTCGCTCATGGTGTTCCACCACCTGCACAAGCGGGGCGAGGCGAATGCCCTGAGTGAGGAGCGGTAGTGACGAATCGAAGGGCATTCTTAAAACCGGCATCTTGGCCGATTTTTTTATTTTTAAAAATTTTAATGAATTTTAAAAGCGGCCTGCGTTGCAGTCCGCTTGGTGGTTGACTTGAGAAGACGAGGTTCAGCTCACGAGGAAGCCCGAGGCAGAACCCCACTGCCGTCTGGCAAGCGCGCCCAGTACGTCGTCTCCGACAACTTTCGTCGTCATGACAACTCTCCTTGCGCTCGCGCTGAAAAACCGGTCAGCGCTTCCGGCCCCGCCTCGACTTGAGAACAGGGAGATTCGGAAAAAATTTGTCCGAATGTCTTTATTCTCAATTCAAGATAGTATGTTATACAACAACAGAAATGTCAATGATAAAATCTCTTATTATAACCGAAGTCAAAGGCATATTTTACATTGACAGTACCTCCCTCATAAGTTAAAATTTATTCGAACTCAACACCCGGGAGGGCCACAAGATGAGCGGGAACACAACGCCCGAAACTGGCGCGGATCAATCAACCCGCGATGAGGAGACGTGGCACAGCCGCGTCTTTCATCAGTGGGTCGGCCAGGCAAACGGCCGGCTGGTTGGATATCCGGCCGCGTTCATCAGCGAAGTGATCGGAGACAATCCCTGTTTCTCAGATGCCGCGGCCACCGGATCAAGCGTGGCCAATGCCTGCATGGCCGCCATGTCAGTCGATTACTCGGACGAGCTCGGGCGCGGCGGAGCGCTCTGGCTGAGGCGACAGCCGGCAAGGATTTGGAAGCAGCTTCTAGGATTTTCAGAACATCACCGCCAAGGAGTCGACGAAACATTCCTGGCCATGGTGATGTGGCTGTTTGACCCGGAAAGCGACCGAGCTCATGACAACGCCTTCGAATGGCTATGGGATATACATCCTTACTTTTCCTGCGGTATGCACATGACCGGCAGACTCAGCTCCGACTTCGACAACCAGATTGAGGAGACAGCTCAATCCTGGCCGGCAGATACCAGGCGATGGACGCGCTGGGCGACCGAGAAATACCCGCTCGCGTTCCAAAATCTCGGAGGTTTTATCAAGCGCGGCGACTTAATAAGCGCGCCGATCCAAGAGTAGCCACGGCTGCTCTTTTTCAAATTTAAGAGAGCCAATGTGATGGCTCTCTAGTTGAACGCGACTTCGTGATACGGAGCAAAAGACTCCGCGTCAAAGATCGACGCGACCATGCGGCCGTTCAATTCCGGGTCCCAGGCCGGTTTGATCGAAATCAACACTTTTTTGCCGACCACTTCGCCGAAAAGACAGCCCGAAAACACCATGACTTGTTCCTTGCCGTCAATTTCAACAACAATGACCGCTCGGTGTCTGGCATGTCTGCCATATTTGTCGGCCGTTACTTTCAGCAACCGGAACCTTTTGAACACGCCAAGCACTTGAAGCATCGTCTTCCCTCCCGGTTTAGGTTCCCATTCGACATACATTATAATTATCAAGCAATCCTGTCAATTGCGATTTTTGTCTTTGAGTGGTAAAATTTGGGTACAAGATTACAGATAAACACACGAGATTATACAGATTGGAGTTATATCTCGTACAATCTGTACACTAATCTGTAATCTCGTAACCTAAAAATATGCAAACGATTTACATAATCACCACCGTAATTTTCGCGATTCTTTTCATCGCTGCGCTTTTTTATTTTTCAAAAAAACTAAGCGCGCTCAAGCCCGAAGAAAAAGACGACAAAAGCATGCAGCTTTTGCAAGAGCAATTGAAAGAAATCCGGCAGACCATGGATTACAAGCTGGGTGAATCTCAAAAACAAATTCAAACGCAATTCGGCCAGAGCGCCAAAATAATTCGGGACGTCACGGAAAAATTGACCAAACTCGACGACACCAATAAACAAGTGATGGGCTTTGCCGAGCAGCTGCAAAGTCTGGAAAATATTTTAAAAAACCCGAAGCAAAGAGGAATTTTGGGAGAATATTATTTGGAAACTCTTTTGAAAAACGTTTTCGCGCCCAATCAATATCAATTGCAATACAAATTCACTGACGGAGAAATAGTGGATGCCGTGATTTTCATCAAAGACTATATCATTCCCATTGATTCGAAATTTTCACTCGAAAATTACAATAAAATCGTGGAGGAAAAAGATCCGACTCGGCACGAGCAGCTGGAAAAACTTTTCAAACAGGATTTAAAAAACCGAATCGATGAAACATCCAAATACATCAGGCCTCAAGAAACAACGACTGACTTCGCTTTCATGTTTATCCCGTCCGAAGGAATTTACTACGACCTTTTGGTCAACCAAGTCGGCGCGGTCAAAGTCAACACGCGCGATCTGATCGAATACGCGTTCAAGGAAAAACATGTGATCATTGTTTCGCCGACTTCATTTTACGCGTATTTGCAAACAGTGATTCAGGGCTTGAAAAAAATGCAAATAGAGGAGCAGACCAAGGAAATAATCAAACGCGTGGAAGAACTCAACAAACATATCGCGGCTTATGACATGCACATGAAAAAATTGGGCAATAACATCGGCACGACCGTGAACACTTACAATACCGCTTATAAAGAATTCAAAAAAATAGACAAAGACGTAGTGCGGATTACCGGCAGCGAGCCGGCGATTGATCCGATGGAGATTGATAGGCCGCAGGCAGACTAATAAATCCAGCGGCATCGGTATTGAGGCTTGAACATTGAAATTCGTTATATCGAAATTCGAAATTGGCTATGGAAATTCGAGGTTCGAGATTCGTTTTAACCGATTTCCGACGTTCTATTTTCTATTACTCTTCAGCTTCGCTCAGGACGGACGATTTTTCCTTCTAATTTGTAACCATTTGTAATATTTGTATTGATTTGTAAATTTGTAACCCCAACTTGACAAGGCCTCAATTCCCCGCTATTATATCAAAAGTCATTATCTTTAATATTCAACCTTAATCTTACAACTGATATGCCAAATACCAATCAAGGTAAAAAAGAACTGAGAAAAAGCATCAAGCGATCCAAATTAAATCGCGTCGCTGTGGCAAAAGTTAAAACTTTGAGAAAGAAAACTCTCAAATCAATCGAATCAAAATCGGCCGATGCGGAAAAAATGATCAAAGAGACCATTAAAAATATAGACAAGCAAACTCAAAAAGGCAGAATCAAAAAAAACACCGGCTCGAGAATGAAATCAAGGTTGATAAAAAACTATAACAAGACCAAAGCCGCGACAGATTCAAAATAAATTCAATCCAATATAAAAAGACCGGCATAAAAGCCGGTTTTTTGTTTTGATCGCGCGGGATGGGCGCATGCCCATCGTAGAGACGCGCCATGGCGCGTCTCTACGCGGCGGCGACCCGCCGCCGACCCGCGCGGTTTTACAACCCCATCACAAACAAATCCAACAAAAGTTGCGGCGACC